>CACZQI010000051.1 GCA_902783345.1 uncultured Erysipelotrichaceae bacterium | reverse complement strand
TGATTTAAGCTTACTCCTGATATTGATAAACTCTTTAAATTTGCATTACTTGACGATGCTCTTGTTACTTCTATTGTATATGTCTTTTTTGTTGTTCCATCTAAAGCTGTACAATTTACGATAAATGAAGTAGTACCAACTGGTATGTTTGTCTTTGTACCTGTTCCGCTTATTGTTGCTCCTGTTACAGTTGGTGTAGCTCCTATAACTATACTTGATACATTATTATCTATAGTATATGAATATGAATATTTATTTGCTTGAAGGATATTTGTTCCATCTATAGTTAAAGAACTTAGTGTTGCATCTGTAAGACTAACTGTATTTATAGTGAATGAATCTATTTCTACTGTTGTTCCTTCAAGATATATTTTTACTGTATTACCCGTTTTAACTGCATATGAATTTATTAATTCAAAATCATTTTCTGAATAAGTATTACCATTTGTATATATTATTTTATTTGAAGTATCAAAAATATATTTATCGCTTAAAATTGTTACAATTGGTAATCTTTTAATAAAATCTTTATCAACTAAATATAAATTCATTGGTTGATTAGTATGATTTGCATTATAGTCATATCTATAATTTGTTTCACCTAATATTTTAATTTCACTTGAATCAAATCCTTGGCCCGAATAAATGAATGCTGGTGTTATATAATAAGTTGATGATGTTACTCCTGATAATGTATATAAATCGCCATCAACACTTAATTTGCTATTAGTTGTTAAATAATTGGAAGATGTATTTGTTACTGAAAATGAATAATCAGATGATAAAGAATTACTTCCATATAATTGGGATGTAACTTGTGCTTTAGTATTAGCATAAACCATAACATTTTTTCTACTATTATTAACATTATAAGCATTAGACCTAACATTTTTTTGATAATTATTTCTTCTAACCCATATCCCGTATCCTGGTTGAAGAACAATTCCATTATTAGCACTATTTATTGTGGCTCCACCTAATAAACTTGCGCCATTAGTTCCTAGTAACCATTTATTAGTAACTGGATTGTAATATTCCATATTGGAAGTTACATCTACTACTGATTGGTCTATAAATTGAACCGTAATAGTTTGATTTGTATCAATATTTGGATTAACAATAAAAACACTACTATCATCTAAAAATGATAAAGTTGCTTTTCCTCCTGATGAGCCAATACGTCCTATAAATGTGGTAAATAATTGAGTATCACAAGATTCTGGAGAGGATATGCCTGTATGCCCTGAAAATATATTTTTACAGGTATTATCATTATATAATTGTTCGTATTCAGACGATGAACCTAATGAAGTAGATTGTTTAATATTAAATACTGCTTTTACATCTCTATTAAACATCTCATTGCCAAGATTATATAGCCAACTTTTATTAATATTTTTAACAATATTATAATTTGTTGAATCAGTATTTCCAGGTAATGTGCTTGAAGATTCTGTCCATGCACAATTAGATATTCCTAAATGATTACCTCCTGAACAATAAGCAAAATATTCAATATTTTTCATCCCAAATTGCAAATTAGTATTAATTTGGAAGATTATTGCAGCTGTAGTATTAGTTGCAATTTTATGAAAAGCATTATAAATATAATTACCATTACTATCTTTTTCATAATTACCAGTTGAGGAATTATATTTAACTGCAGGGGAAATCAAAACAAAATTTTGTGGTATAGAATATATTTTTGAATTTCGTTTTGATGCATATAAATTCCTTAAAGTTATTAAGTTTTGCGCATAATTCGAATACCAATTAGAATTAGATACTGGAGTATGCAAACCACCAGCATAATGATCGACACTTAAATATCTTGTATCGTCATTAATATAGCTTTGAAAAAAATCATCATAATTGGTATAAGGCGCAATTCCATCATAATAATTTGGGAAAATATTATAATATGTTGGTATTTGAGAATGACGGCTATTCATATAAGTGTTCATTTTTTTAGTAATTCTACGCAAATCATCAACTGAATTAAACCAATATGATTCATCAAAAAGCCATATACCTGATAAATTATGATGCTCATTTATTAAACTTTCTAAATTATTCATATAAGTTTGAAAAGAACTATTTTCAAATTGTAAATACGCATTAGCAGATGCATCTGATTGGCTTATAACATCCAAATATGCATTATCATACATATCTAAGACTTGGCCGGTTGTTGTAATTGAAGCAGAATGATTAGTAGATAATACTGTAGTAAAACCAGAGTCAGCTATTTTAGTTACTTCAGATGTAGTTAAATCATTTTCAAAAGGAACAATATCTGCTATAATTTGAAACCTATCTCCAAATGCTTTATTAATTCTATATCTATAAGCATTACTATCAGTTGATCCAGCTGATTTATTATTATTATTATTTATTTCATAGTTAAAAATAGATATTTTATCTGTAAAAACAATAACTCCTATAATAGCAATTATTAATAATAAATATATAATATAATTTTTTAGTTTATATTTTTTCATAAACAATTACCACTTTCTACAATGTATTTAAAATAAAATCTAATATTTTTGTAATTTAATGAACTGATAGCATATATTTTATTATTTGCTACTGCCCATAGTTTATTCGACAATTTTATCTATTTTATTATTTCTATTTAACATTATATCACGTATAATTGATATAGTAAATTAATTGCAAATAACTATTTACTTAAATATACTTAAGATAAAATGAATTGGTCTTATTTATATAGTTTTATTTTGCATCAAAATTAACTTTTCATAAACAATATTATTATATTTATTTAAATTCATAATAATTAGCAATCTTTATTATTCCATAACTTTTACATTCTAACTAGATTATTTTGTTATCTATCTCAATTTGATTTAAATAATTACTTCCATTTTCATAATCAATGCTTTCATATATTGTAAATGGATTATACCCCGATAAGAAAAGTCCTAGTTTAATTGAGCCATCTCTCGTAAATAATAAATAGGAGAATATACTAAGTATAATGATTAAAATACTTAATTTAAAATATTTCATTAATCTAATTTTGTTTCACCAACATATTCATTTTCGGTAAAATAATATAAACCATCAAATTCTTTTTTATATAACTTTTCTACTTCTTTTACATCATTTAAATATTCATTAGGGCAATCCTTATTACAATTTATAAATTTACCAGTATTCATATTATAACTAAAATGTTTTATAATTTCGCTTTTATCATTTTTAATAACTGTGCTAATTACTCTTGATCTAACAACTCCTCGATATTTAGTATTCTCTTTATAATACTCCCACATTCCTATTCTAGTGCGATATAAAAAATATGAACCATCTTTATATTCTTTTACTAAATTAATTGGCCCCATCGGAGTATGACTAGGTTCTTTATAAGCTTCATTTTTTGACCAAGTAAAACCTCTATTTAATAATTCATTTTTATTATTCTCTAAAAATTCTTCTCTTTTCTTATTCCAAGTTAAATCAGCATCTGTTCCATCAGTAATACTATCAACTTTTTTATAAAATAAGCCATCATTTTTTAATATATTATTAACTACTAAATCTATGGTTTCTGTTTTTTCTTCATTTTGATATGGATATGTGACTTCCATTTTCCATTTATCTATATTTTGAATGCACTTTTCATCAAATAATTCATCATAGCCATTATTTTCATAAATAACGCCTTTTAAATATTTAGAAGTCGCAATAAGCTTATTATTACAAATTAATTTCATACTAGTAATATCATCTGTTTTAATATTTTCATTTTTACTTTCTATTAAGCCAAAAGCATTAATATTTTTAATATTAGATGAAATAAACAAGTTATCTCTATAAGTAAAGTTTTCACTTTCTCCAGTTAAAATATAACCACTAATTTTATTATAGTTATTTATAAAAAATAAAGATAAAATAGAAATAATTATTGTTAATAAAATGATAGTTATAAACACAATAAACTTTATCTTTTTCTTTCTTTTTTCAGTTTTTAAATAGTTAATTAAACCATTATCACTATTATCACTTTCCCCATTAAAAAACTCATTTAAAGAAATATCTAACACATTACATAATTCTTTCATAATAGAAACATCAGGCATACTAATGCCTCGTTCCCATTTACTAACCGCATTTTTACTAATGCCAAGTTTTTCACCAAGTTCTCTTTGAGTTAAATCTTTATCTTTGCGACTTTCTGCAATAAATTTCCCAATTTTAACTTGATCCATAATATCCCTCTTTTCGAGAATATTATATAATTTTTTGGATTCTTTAAAAACACACTATTGGTTTACTATAGTTTATTTTTATCATAATTTTTAGTAATATCTTTCATTTCTTTTATTAAATAATCTATTTCTTCAAGCATATTCCATACAGCATCTTCACTAAGAACTCCTGCTTTTATTTTTAAATTATTTTCTTCAAAATATGTTTTATCTTTAAACCACTTTTTACTACCATAATATTTATTAAGTAAATAAATATCTTTTTTATTTGCTTTAAATGTTGTTAAAACTTTTTCTAACTCTTGAATATTTAATAAAATTTTATCTAATCTTTCTTCATTCTTAATTATTCTATCTATCATATTAACCTCTTAATATATTATATCATTACAAAGAAAAAAGAGAGATTATTTATAATGCACTCTTCAGGGGGTTATGAAATTAGGCATTTTTGATAGCTTACAGCTCATTAAATTTCCTTATTTATCGCTATTTCTCCACTCGGCTCGTTATTTGTAGATGGGGCAAAAAACCGAAAAAAGTATCTAAATTCATACCTTAAAACAATAATTATTTACTTGAAATCAAGTTGTATAAGGCTTCTAGAGTAATTCTAACCTTTTCAAAAGAAAGAGAGAATAAAAATGTAAACATATATTTATATTAAAAAGTAGTGGATTTTAATGAATTCACTACTATATTTTTTGTTTATAAATGTTAATTCATATATTTTCTAAAATAATTAGATAATTCTTTATCAGTGCAATATATATAGCACCCCTTCATTCCTCTAGTCATTAAAGTTTTATATGTGTTTTTAATAATTGAATCAGCTATTTTTACAGCTTCTGCAGGATTTTCTCTATATAAAGTTTTTAAACCCTTTATGGATTGATCTGTACTAGCTCTTTTGGTAAAATCGGTGATTATATGTCCATTTTCATATCTTATATCATCGCCTATAATAACTCCAACATAATCAAATTCTAATCCTTGAACTGTATGTATACATCCAATTTCATTAATTGATGAAGTATCAATAGCATATGTACTTGTATTATCTAGATTCCAACTCATCTGAAAATCGTATTCTGGTATTGTTATATCATAAACATCTGATTTGTTTTTTCCTTCGCTTATCCAATTCCAACAATATCCAGCTACTAATCTTGATTTATTATTAATCTTATTTTTCTCTTCAATTTCTTTTCTTAATTCGTTTGGATCATCAAATATTTTAAAATCATATTTAGAGTCAAGATCATAGTTTGCTGTTTCTCTTATTTCTAAAACATTATCTAACCAAGCTAGATATCCGTCAGAGCCATCACATCTAAATTGACTTTTTAATTCTCTTTTATAAATTCCAGCATTATAAAATCTTGCCCATTTTTCTATTTCTTCAATTGACCCTATATCTTTTGTTGTAACTCTTTGATTCTCATCTATAAAAAACATAGAAAATCTTGATGCGTTAATAATTTCTTTAATTTGATTTTCGCCCAAATTAGACATATATCCAGATTTCTCATTTAAACGATGTGCTTCATCAACAATTAAAATGTCATAATCATTTTTATTAGCATCTACAAAACTTCCAGATCCCTTAAACAAATTGTTCATTCCACTTAATCGATCAATTTTTAGTTTTGCTTTAAACACTTCTCTAGGAGCACTATTTTTAGTAACATATGCACTATTATATGCCCTAGATAAAAACTTTTGTAATAAATTTATAGCAAGAACCGATTTTCCTGTTCCTGGTCCACCTTCAACTATCAAAACGTTTTTGTCATTATTTAAGCAAGTATTTACTCCCATTTGAATAGCATCTTCAAATATTACCTTTTGATCATCTATTAAAACGAATTCCCTATTCCCTTTTAAAACACTTGTAAATGAATCTTGTAACATCTTAGATGGTTTAATTTTACCATTTTCGATAATATATAGGCCTTCCTTATTATCTCCTTCTGTTACATACTTTTTTATAAAATTTCTTAATTTTTCAAAATCTTTCGAACCAAACATTGGCGCTTCATTTATGTATATTTTATATTGATCACTATATATTGGATCGTTTTCTTCTAATTCGTAATTATGTAAAAATGCGCAAGGATGAAGTTCAACATTTCTATCTTCAACCTCTTGATTATAAGAATTAATTAAACTAGCATAAGACCATGCCTGATAAGAGGGATGTGTTGTTTCCCTAACAGCACCACCAGTAAAAGTAGAAACGAGTCCATCTTTTCCTTCAACAGCCCTGCAGTGTTCCCATTGCTTTAATTCAATTATAATAATTGAGTTTTTTTGATTTTTATTGTATCCAGATAAAAGAAAATCTATTCTATTTGATGTATGAGGGATATTAAACTCAATTGCTACACCAGAATCATTTGGTATCTGTTCGTCATCCAAAATCATATACATCCTTAACATTGATTCTTTCCAAGAATTTATTTCAGATTGACCTACACCATGATGAAATAATTCCTTAAATTTTTCATATATTTTATCTGCAATTCTATTATTTCTAACATCCTGTAAAAATCCTGATTTTACTCCTTCATATACTAACATAATACCTCCTATAGTTTATTATATTTAGTGCTTTTACCTTTAGCTTTTTCTACTGGATATTTCTCTGCTGTTTTTTCCATTTTATCTAAAACTATTTGTTTTGGATCTACACCTAACTTATTTGCCATTTGAATACAATAATTTAATACATCTGCTAGTTCTTCTATGACTTCTTCTAAATCATATTCGTTATTCCATTGAAAGCACTCTAATAATTCTCCAGCTTCAATAGAAATACTTTTAGCCAAATTCTCTGGTGAATGAAATTGATCCCAATCTCTTTCCTGATTAAATTTTTCTATTTTTTCTTGTAATTCTTTCATTTTTTCTCCTACTTCTTCAAATAGTATTTATTAAAAATTTCATTCATTTTCGCTAAATCAAATCCATGCTCAAGCATTTCCTTTTTTCTTTTTTCATACATTTCTGCAAATATTTGACCCTTTTCCTCAGCAGTTGCATAATGTACCTGCATATGACAAATAGGACATAATGCTATTAAGTTAAACAAACTATCTAATTTAACATTTGGAAAATCTTTTTGGGCATTCATAGGAATTATATGATGACATTCTAAATATTGATGATTCCCAGAAGCATTAGTAAATGTCTTGTGATCGCAATTTATCTCACACAAATAATTAGCAAGTTCCATTCTTGTCGCTTTAAGCTTAGGATCAGTTTTTTCTCTTAATAATTTTTTCTTTTCTTCCGCTATTCTCGGAATATAAGTATATTTTTCCTGATTAATCTTATTTATCTCTTCACTACTATAACCTTTTATAGATCCATTATTTATTTTTTCAAATTGTTCTTGTTCCTCTTGAAATTCTTCTATTTCATTTTTTAAATCTATATCATTCATAGCAAGCAAATTATCTATATCTTTATTATTTATTTTATTTAATAAGAACATTGCTATTTTTTCATCTAGGGGATATAAATATCCAAGTTTTGCATTACCATTTATATCAAAAGGATTCTCCGATGGATTTATATTTGATTGAATATAGTCTTTATATTCTTTGTATTTTAATGGCTGTTCAATGTCTATAAATTTTAAATCTATTCTTCTTCCTTCAGGCTTCCAAGATTGTTCAAATTCATCAGGAATATTACTCAAATATGCGTGATCTTTTGCTATCCCAACTGAAAAAATTCTTCCATTATTATTACATAATATTACGTCACCGCGATTAACATCTTTTAATGAATCCCAATGAGAAAGAACACTTCCCTTTTCATTATATAAAGGAGCCCATAAGAATCGTCCTTCTCTTTGCTCATTATAATACTTTCCTAAATTTACAAACCAAAATCTCATCTACTTCAACTCCTTTACAAATTCAGCTAATGTAATATCAGCTGGTGCTAAATCATAATCAAAAAGTGACTTAGGGCTAACCCATTTATATTCCGAGTGTTCATGTAAATTAAATTTCCCTGATATATACTCACAACCATATAATCTCAGATCTACTATTTTATTTGGATAATTGCAAATACTATTTGTTAGATACTTCTTTGCTTTTATATTCAATTCAAATTCCTCTTTGATCTCTCTTTCAATTGCATCATATTCATTTTCATTTTTTTCAACTTTTCCGCCTGGAAATTCCCATTTACCAATAACATTCGGATCACCAGTAGAACGTCTAGCAATTAATACTTTGTTATTTTTAATAATTAGTGCAGCAACAACGACAATATTCATAAAGGTACCTCGCAATATAATTATATCATATTATTACGGAATAACCGTAATAATCAGTTCAATTATACAATTTTTGCACTCTTCAATCCGCCGTAAAAAAATGCCATAAAAAAACGAATCAAGACCGTATCTAAATTCGTACCTAAATGGTCCTGGTTATTAATTTGTTGTAAGTGGCAAAGCCTTTATAAACACTGATAAATAAAGGGTAAAATAAAGAAAAAGAACCATAAAATTACGGTTCTTATGGGGAAGAGAGCAAATTTCTATTCATCTTCTTTATTAGAATTTTCAAGTATCTTAAAAAATACATCTGATAAACTAGTACTTTTATAATTACTATCTTCTATTCTTATCGCACCTGTTGGACACTCTATAATCGCGCTTTCAGCTTCTTTTGTATTACCTGCTGCACCTGGTCTTACTCTTGCTAGACCATCATCACCTATTTCAAATACTTCATAACATACTCTTTTACAATTAAAGCATCCAATACATTTACTTTTATCAATTACAACTTTTCCCATAATATTATTACCTCTAAATTTATTTTATCATAACAATAAAAAAGAGAAAATTACTTTTCTCCTACAACTGTTAAACTTCCTGTACTAATACTTTCGGCTATTGTTAAAAGTTCGGTTCCTGATAATTTATCACTTGATAAGTAAAAATCAACATTATTACTAGTCCAGTATAAAGAATTTGAACTAAGGGCTCCCACTACCTCACTAAGCATTAAAGGTTCTCCGTAAACAGGTATTATTTCAAATTCACTTTTAGCAGTGGCCTTTTCTTCCACTAAAGTAAATGGTGAATCACCTGTAAAGGTTAAAATAACTCGATTACCTGTATCAGTATTAACCGTATCTTTACTATTTAAATAAGTATTAGTAGGTAAATATAATGGATAAATAATATCATCAATTACTTTACTTGTAGTTTCTTCTTCTTTACAACATTCAGTATCAATTAAAGATTCTAGTTTAAAATAATCATCTTTAAAATTAGGTTTATAATCGACACTATTAAATTTAACTGTTATTTTAATAGTATCATTAGTATCTAAAACTTCAACTTTTTGTAAGTTATTTTTATTATCCAAATATATTTTTTCTTTAACTAAATTAGCATTATTAGGATAATTAACTTTTGTAGTAATTACATAACCTTCATTAGTTTTTTCTTCAACTGCTTCACTATCATTATTTATATCTCTAACTAAAGAATCAATTAAATAACCTTGAGACCCATTATCTGGCCATTCAGATTGAAATTTAAAACTTTTATTTAAACTAGGTGTAACAACATAAACCCCATCATTGTTTTTTAAAATAACTTGCTCATGATTATTAATGGTATTAACTAAGTTAACTCTATACATATCTTTATTTCTTGCTGCTTCAACATTATAGGTAAAAGTATCTTCATTACTTATAATATCCATTGTTCCTTTGACTAAATAAACATCTTTCTTTTCATTATTTTTAACAAAATTATTTTTAATATTAGCACTATCACTTGTTTTACCACATCCTGACATTGTAAATAAAATTACCCCTAATAAAAGAATAAAATACTTTTTCATTTGACCTCCTATCTAATAATATTTTTATTTTATTAATTTATGTATAATAATTTTTACTTTAGCCATACTATTATTAGAAAAGAGGTTAATTTATGACAACATTACAAAAAATATGTTTAGTAGTTACCATTATTGGTGGCATTAACTGGGGATTAATTGGATTATTAGATTTTAACTTAGTTGAAGCATTATTTGGTGCTGAATCTATTATACCTAGAATTGTTTATTCTCTAGTTGGTTTAACAAGTTTAATTAATGTCGGCATTTTATTAATGGATTTAGATATGCACGATTAAAAGAAAAAGATGATTTACTCATCTTTAATCCTTTTGAACTACATAATATAAATTATCAATTTTTACTAAGGTAACTTCTCCTTCATTATCGTATTCTAAATCTTTAACATAAGTCCATTCTAATGTTATCTTATAGCCTTCAAACGAATTATCACCTATTTTATAGTTCGTTTTTTCGGCGTTAGTAATATTTATACTTGTTACTTCTGGTAATTCTTGAGTCCTATTTTTATAGGAGTTATCTTCCATATATTTGTAAAGCGTATTTTGAACATTTAATTTGTAATTACTTACATAATCAGGATGAACAAACTGAGCACCACCAACATCATATTTATTGATTTTATTATTTAAAGTATATAAATCAATAATAAATAATTTAGTAAGTGTCTTAGCATATTCTTCATCATTTATTTCTTTAGATTCTAGGTTTTTCTTTAAATTATTAAAAACTTCTTTATAAAGAGCAGTATCATTACTTCTTAAAGCATAGTTATAACCTTTAATTGTATCTAAATTAGATATTTTAACAGGTTCAGCACTAGGCTTTTTATTCATGTAAATATAAATAATGCCTCCAATTGAATAAACTAAAATAATAATTAAAATAAATAATAATATTTTCTTTTTCACACTTTCACCTCTATTTTATTTCTTTTGCTTTATCTTTATTTTGACTAGTTTTTATTAAATCATGGGTAATTATACCATTAGATACTTCAATTAAATTATTGGTATATTCTCTAGCAGCATTAATATAATCTTCACTTAATATTTCATCTAAATTAAGTGGTTTATATTCTTCTTTACTATTCCTATAGTATACCTTATTTGTTAAAAAGTTTCCATTAGGAAAAGCAATAATATTATCATTTTTAATTTCAAAAATATCATGACCTAAAGCATATTTATTATATATATCTAGCATATTTCCTATAGTTGGCATTACATCAATCATGCCCATATAATAATCTATTTCTTTACTTAACATTTCATTTTTAGTCCAGATTATTAAAGGAGTCTTTTTATTTAATTCATTAGCATAATAATCATAAGAAATATATCTTTCATCATCTTCTTTAAAAAGTGTACCTGTCTCAAAATCATAATTATAATAATAATTAAATTCACTAGCATCAAGTTGTGGATTATGATCGCCATAAAATACAAAAACGGTTTTATTAAAACTATTACTATTATTAATGTAAGAAATAAATTCTCCTAAGGCCTCATCAGCATAATGACTACTACGAAGATAATCACCTAGTTTAGTATCACTTAAATAAGGATAAACGACATTTTCATATTTATTTGATTTTTCATTATATTTAAAAGCCTTATATGTTAAATCAATTTGCTCATAATAATCATTATTAGTAAAAGGTGTATGATTTGATAAAGTTATTATTGTGCCCATATATTTAGGATTATTTGTCTCAATATTTTCTAAAATTGGCATTATTTGTTTAAAGAAAGATTTATCAGTAAGGCCTAGACCTACCTCTTCATCAATATTAAATGAAGTACTTGAATAAAAATCCATATAACCAAGTGATTTATGCATTTTACTTCTATTCCACATACTTGCTTTATTACCATGCATACTAAAGGTATAATAACCTTTATCTTTTAATAATTTTTGGATACTTGGATATTCTCTATCATAATAACTAACAAAAACAGTGCCTCTTGATGCTGGCATAAGTGATGTACTTAAGGTAAATTCTGTATCACTTGAAGTTCCAACACTAATCTGAGGATAAAAGTTAGTAAAATACATTCCTTCTTTAGTTAATTTATTTAAATTAGGCGTTATTTCTAAATTATTAATGTTTAAGTTTATTAAAAAGTCCATAATACTTTCCATATGAACAAAGATAACATTATAATCTTTAAATTTATTAGTATATTCATTATGACTTTTTTTAATGGTATTTGCTTCATAATAATCAGTAAACTTTTTATAAGCAACATCATAACCAAACCATGAATTAATTGTTGGTCTTAAAGTGTTAATAAAATCATTTATTTGATAAATTGTTATTCCAAAATGATTAACCGTATATTCTCTATTCCATTCTTTAGTTAAACTACTCCAAGCCCCACCATTAGTAATTAATGCGCCAAAAAGAAAGATTGCTCCTCCACTAATAAGCACATTTTTAAATGATTTTTTACCATCTTCAATTTTAGTTATAAAATTAAAATAATCTTTATTTGTTAAATTCTTATTAATAATGTAAAAAGTAATTGGAGCAAGTAAATATATAAATTGAATAATTCTTACCTTTTCAAAGACAGCATCTTCTACTTCTCCTACTTGTCCTAGAGATGCTAATAAACTAAAAGATGCAAATGATGAATAGAATTTATAATAAATCGAATTAATAATACATATAATTGATAAAACAATCAATGAGATAAATAGATATCTAAATTGTTTTTTAGGTTTAATTAAAAAGCAAAAAGAACCAATTATAATTGGCATACATATATCAAATATTAATGGATTAAATGATATATTACCACTTGTGTATATTCTTAAGAATAATGCACATAAAAATGAAAGGATTACAAATGAAACATATTGTTTATTATTTTTAATAAAATAAATGAATGAATTATATATTTTCATTAAATATTCTTTCATACTAGCACCTTTCTATCTATAAAATATTGTACCATTAAACAGCATTTATTTAAAGATATTTTTGTTTTAAAAGACTTGAAAATAAGTTTATTTATGTTATAATACATATATCCAATGCAGGTGTGGTTCAACGGCTAGAATGCAACCTTGCCAAGGTTGAGACGGGGTTTCGACTACCCTCACTTGCTCCATATGAAATAAGCGTCGTAAATTCGGCGTTTTTTTAATATTTGCCAGTAACTTCTTTATCTAAGCTTGTTATTTTTATTGTTATAACAAAAAACAATTATGTTTTTGACCATAATTGTTTCTATTTTCTTCTATTAATCCCTAAATTAATATACATATCTCTCTTATGATTAAATAGTTTTTGATCAGCTTCTAAATATAGCTGTTCAGATGTTTTTCCTTCAGTTCTTTCAGCTAAACCATAATTAAGTCCTAAGTAAGCATTTGGGTCTTCAATACCTAAATTAAGCATTTTAACATCCTCTGAAGCTAGTTGCATTTTAATTTCAAAAGTAGCTAAGTCATCTTTATTAGAAATAATTACAAATTCATCGCCACCTATACGATAAACCCTGCATCCAGTATCAACTTTTTTAGATACTCCGTTTTCATCTTTTAATACTAAAGTTTTAGGGAAGTATTTTTTAAGTACTTCAGCTGTTTCAGTAATATATTTATCTCCTGCAGCATGACTATGATTATCATTAATATATTTTAATCTAAATAAATCTATAATTGCATATGCATAGTACTCATTATTATTATCCATTTCTTTAATTGTATTATTATAAGCACTACGATTATATAAACCAGTCAAACTATCATTATAACTTATTTTTAACATATTTTTATAATTTTCATAATTATTTAAAATAATAGTTAATGACTCTTTCATGACATTTAAAAAATCATTAAAAGTATTATTATTTTCATTTATATTAGTTATTGCAAGTACATATTTACAATTATTTAAATTAATTTGAACAAAAGTTAAATTAGAAATTTCATTATTAGTAATATTTATTGTAAAATTATTCTTTACCTCAATTAAACTTTTTGCTTTATTTAAAACCTCTGTAATTACTTTGTTATGATCGTTATTAACAGCTTGATTTACTAACTCTTCATATTCATCATGATCTTCTAATCTATATAAAAATATATCTGTAGCATTAAGATAGCTTTTAGCGCACTCTAAAGATTTAGATATACCATCTAACATATTTGGATTTTTTAAGGCTTTAGTTAGCAATTGATACCCTATATAATGAGGGTCCAATCTTCCATTATTAATAGCTTCTTCCATAATATCACTTCTATTCTTAATTTGATTATATACGATGTAAATGAAAAATGCAAATTAACAGTGTATAGTTTTGAATTATTTGACAAAATAATATATACTATTATTATACACAGGTTTAAAAAAAGTATAATAGAAGGTGGTAAAATGAATAGTTTAAATAATTTAACTGAAGGAGAGAAAAAACTATTTAAAGACGGTTTTTATTCAGGTGATTTTGATGAAAATTTGTATATTAAAAAAGCAATTGATGATGGCTCTGGTAAACCTAAATTTTATATTAGTGTTTATACTAATATAAATGGGGATTTGATTCTTCAAGGATATCTTTACTTTTATTTAGATTTTGAAAACAAACAAAGTAATTTTATTGGTATTATGGTAAATAAAGAATATCGTAATTTAAATATAGCATCTTTTTTAGTCGCTAACTGGATTGATTTATGTATGAATAATAATTATAAGTTAGGAGTTAATGATAAACAAAGAAAACCATTCTTACTTTATTTACTAAAGTCATATGGTTTTGAAATATTAGATACATCACTTTATGAAACAAGACCAGATGTAATTACGGTTTGTCGTAGTTTAGACTTTAGTGATAAAAGAAAAATGTTATTATTTAAAGATTCTATGCATGAAAACAATTTTATTAAAACAAATATTTTTAAAGAGGATAATTATGAAATAATCCATAGTAATGAAGGAATTATTATGCTTGATAATGTAATATTGCCACTTCAAAATAGACATAAAAATAGTGTTCATTATGAGCTTTTAGATGAACTTCTTGCTGAATATAAAGTACAAAATACAATTTCTAAACATACAAAATAATCCTAGTCAATTAACTGACCAGGATTTTTATTTGTAATTAAATCAAATTCTTTTTCAGATAAATATTTAAGAGCAACTAGTTTAGCTCTTTGCCATTTAGTATAATCATGTTTTTTTTGATGGATATCGGTTGCTAAAAAGGCTACTTTTTTCTCTTTTAGTAATCTTTTAATAGTTTTTTCGGCATTTTCACCATAACCACCAATAATACTATCTAAATTGCATTGAAAATAAACACCCATTTTGTTTAATTCATATATTTTATTAAAATCTTTTTGAAAAGAGTGATATCTTTCTGGATGAGCAAGAACAACATGATAACCTTTATTTATTAAATCTTTAAAGATTTCTTTATAATCATCGTATTCACCACTCATAGGAAGCTCTATTAATAAATAATTAGTCTCATTTAAAGAGTTTATTTCCTCACGCATTAAAAGCTCATAAATGTTTTCATTAATAAATATTTCATTACCTAAATATAGATTTATATTTATATTTTCCTTATCAAGAGCTTCTTGCAAATTTTTCATTTTTTCTAAATTATTTTTTTTTGAACTATTATATTTACTATCTTTAATATAATGTGGCGTTAGTATAATATTATCAAAACCACACTTTTTCATTTCTTTTAAAACTTCAATACTTTCTTCAATAGACTTTGAACCATCATCAATTCCATATAATAAATGATTATGTATATCAGTCATTATTCTTCGTTTACTCCATAACCATAATACGTATAGTAATAACTACTACTATATCCATCTTTTCTGGCTTTAATATTATTAATAATGCAACCTGCTATATCAGCTCCAACATTTTCTAAAGCTTTTTTTGTATTCTTTAGTTCAGTTTTTGGCGTATAATTAACTGAACTTACTATTAATACTTTATCAACTATCGAAGATAATATTAATGAATCAGATAGCCCACTACAAGGAGCACCATCTAGAATAATAATTTCAAATTGTTCTTTTAATTCATTTAATAATATTTCATTCTTCTTAGAACTTAGAAGTTCACTTGGATTAGGTGGGAGGATGCCTCTAGTTAATAAATACAAATTATTTATATTAGTGGAGTTTATATAATTAGGATATTTATTTATATCTTTAAGTAATAAGGTAGATAGCCCTTTCTTATTAGTTACATTAAAGATTTTATGTTGACGACCTTTCCTTAAATCACAATCTATCAATAATACTCTTTTGCCTGCTTGAGCAAATGAAACTGCTAAATTAGCACTAATAAAACTTTTTCCTTCACCAGGTAAGGTACTTGTAACAAGTAAAGTTTTTATTTGTTCATCTATAGAAGCAAATTGTAAATTAGTTCTAAGGGTTCTAATATTTTCACTTACATAAGCCTTTGGTTTTTTATCAACTACTAACTCTATATTACTATTATCTTTAATAATTTTAGCAATTAAAGGCATTTCAATTTCATCTTCAATTGCTTCAGTATCTCTTAATGTATCATCAAAATAATATATGACGAAAATTAAAGCTGAACATCCAGCAACACCTACAAATATAGCAAGAACAATATCTCTTAAAAATGTATTATTTGATGGATTAACTGGTATTTGAGCTTTATCTAAAATGCTAACATTATTAATGCTATACATTTTAGATACTTCTTTAGCAAAGACATCAACAATTGTGTTTGCTATTAAAGCGGCAACTTTAGGGTCTTCATCACTAACAGATATCTCTAAAATTTCGGTATCATCTATCGCATTAACACTTACTTCTTTATCAAGTTCTTTAAAAGTATAATCTAGTTTTAAATTATTAACAACTTGTTCTAAAACTAATCTACTTTTAATTATTTTACGATAAGTTGCAACTAACTTTTGGTTTAAAGTAATATCTCCTACATCAATAGTATCATCATCTTCAGTTGTTATATTCATATTATTTGTTTCACTTTTTACTAAAACAACTGATGTTTTAGTTGTATAAAGTGGAGTTTTAACACGCAAATTATAAATACTTATTCCTGTTACTAAAACAATAACTAATATTATAATTATAAGTGAAAACTTTTTATAATAATTAAAGAATTCTTTTAAATTTATTTCTTCCATTTTTTCAACTCCTTATATGCTAGTCTCAATATAAAATTATACATTCTTCCACAATTTTTTTCAAGTGTAAGCCTTAAAATCAAATACTTTTATTTTGATTTTGCTTTTATAAAAGATTCAACAATGTTTAATATAGTACTAATAATAATTAATAATAAAGCTGATGATAACATAAAACTACTAATATCCTTAATTAGCATTTTTATAATATTTGAAAAATTATTAGATATTATTAAGATATTTTGATAATCTATTTTTTCATTAAAGATTAAATTTATAAACAAAATAATTAAACCACCTGATCCAATAACTGAACTTTTAAATCTTACTTTTAATAAAGATAATATAAACATTAATTCAGCAAAGACTATTAATAATATAATTAATGTAATATTAACTCCATTATTAATATTTGGAATATATTTAATATAGCCATTTAACATTCCATAAAGATCTATTTCTTGTTTATAAAAATCGGCCATATTGTCAACAAATGAATCAATATAACTTTGACTAGTTATTTTTACATTATGATCAGTTATATATGTATCTATATTTTCATTTAATCTTAGTTTAATATTTTCAATATCAGTTTCAGTTTGTAATCCTTTATAAGCATTTTGAACAAAAATATTTATATCACTTTTTATTTCTTTTTCGGAGTATAAATCTTTTAATATAGTTTCAGGTAAGCCTGATGAAACCATATAATTTTCCATTTTTTCTTCTATTTCTTTGGATATGTTTTCGTAATAGTTATTTTTTTCTAAAATATGGATTGTGTAATTATTATCTAAAATAGTATATTTAAAGATTAATAGGATAGTTAAACTACTTAAAATAATGGCAGCTATAAAACCTAGAATGTAGCCTAAAATAATTTTTAATCTATTCATAACTTTCACCTATTTTCTTTGCATATACAACAAGCCTTTCTGTTTTACGACCTACAATAGAACGATTTATTGGCCAGCAAGTATACATTATTAATAATTCTTTATCTTTTTGAATAGGAAAAGCGTCTAATTCAGTTTCTTTTACTACTTTAAAGCTAGTAACTTCGTATGTAAAAGTTCCGTAATTTGCTTCAATTATAACTTTATCACCATTTTTGAGTTTATCTAAATCATGAAAAACGCCAATATTATTATGACCTGGTAAAATAATACTACCACCTTCACCTGGAAAATATGATCCAGCATAATGACCAATACCATAATGTAAAATTTTTAAATTATCTCCATGATATAATGGCAAACTTAAATTTATAGAAGGCACTTTAACAATACCAAATCTTTTGCCATAAGTAGGAAGCTCAATTAATCTTTTAGTTTCTTTACTAAAAACAGCTTCAGTTTCCTTACTATTATTTACTACTAATGAATTAATTAAAGATGAATAATAATTAATTTTTCCTTCAGTAAAAAAATATGTAATAGTTATAAAAATAGAAGCAAAGAAAAAAGAAATTGCTACATTAATAGCAAATGTCTTTAGTATATTTTTCATTAATTGTTATTTTCTTTGACTTGTTTTACTACTAAACAAGCTCCAACTAATGTAACAATAAATGCACACCCAACTATAATAGCAATTTTACTATTTTCCATACCAGTTTGTTTAACTAATCTTGTTACTTCTGCAAATGTAGTACCATCTTTGTTTAAAACAATTACTGATCCATTTGTTACAGTTCCTTTTACAGATGTATTAGCAGATACATCAGAAACTAATTTCTTTAAATCTGCTTTAGCTTTTTCTGATAGTTTAGATAGGTCTTCTTTACCTTCATCAGTTAAAATGCTTTTTGCTTCATCAATTTTTTTAGCAATATAATCACAATCTTTTTCTGATAAATCATATTTTGCTAAATAATCATCAGCTAGTTTTTTATCTCCATCAGATATAGCATATTTATTACCATTGATAGTAATAGTTTCATCAAATTTTTTTCTTAACTCTGCCTCTGTCATTGCATTAACATTAGTTACACAGGCAAACAATAAGGCTAGTAAACTTACCAAAAAAATTCTCTTCATATTTATTCATCCTCCATATTGTGATTATATCTCAAATTGAGTGTAAATACAAGTAAAAAAAGCAAATTGACTATCCTTATTTTGTCGAAATTTGCTTTTCTTTTTTAGATTCTAAACTTGATATTTTTAGTGAACTAAATATAAATAAAACACTTAATACACCAATTATAATTAATAATATTTTCATATTACTATTTTAGTTTTCTAATTCTTTTTTATTCTAATATTAACTATATTTTTTCAATATTATTTAAATACTTTGTCTTAGTATTTAATAATATAAAAGAAAAAGATTAATCATTTGACTAATCTCTTGAAAATAAATCTCTTGTATAGACTTTATCTTTAATAGGTTTTAGTTCTTCATCTAATCTATTAGCAATTATTATATCCGCTGTATTAATAAACTTATTAAAATCATTAATAACTTCACAATTATCAAATAATTCTTCTTTATAAGTAGGTTCATAAATTATTATTTGAACCTTTTTTTCTTTTAAAGATTTTATAATATCTTGAATAGCGCTAGTACGATAATTATCTGAACCAGCTTTCATAGTTAACCTATATATGCCAACTTTTTTAGGTTTACTTTTCATAACCATATTTACAATATGTTCTTTTCTTGTCTTATTAGCATCTACAATAGCTTTAATCATATTTTGGGGTACACCTTCATAATTAGCTAATAATTGTTTTGTATCTTTGGGAAGACAATACCCCCCATAACCAAATGAAGGATTGTTATAAAAATTACCAATTCTAGGATCAGAACATACTCCATCAAGAATCTCTTTAGTATTTAAACCTTTTAACTCAGCATAAGTGTCTAATTCATTAAAATATGATACTCTAAGCGCTAAATAAGTATTGGCAAATAATTTTACTGCTTCAGCTTCTGTATTATTCATATATTTAATTTCAATATCATCTTTAAGAGCACAACTAGATAGTAGCTCTGCAAATTTTTCTGCTCTTTTAGACTTTTCTCCAACAATTATTCTTGATGGATATAGATTATCATATAAAGCTTTTCCTTCTCTTAAAAATTCTGGACTAAAGAAAATATTATCTATTCCATATTTTCTTTTAATACTTTCAGTGTATCCAACTGGGATAGTTGATTTAATAACCATTACTACATCTGGAATATTCATACTTATTACTTTTTCAATTACATCTTCTACTGCTGATGTATCAAAATAATGTGTTTCATCATTATAATTAGTAGGTGTACTTATAATTACATAATTAGCTCCTTTAAAAGCTTCTTTATAATCAGTAGTACATTTTAAATTTAACTCTTTCTCCTTAAAATAATTTTCAATATATTCATCTTTAATAGGACTAATTCTATTATTAATCATTTCAGCTTTTTCTTTAGTTCTATTTAAAGCAACTACTTCATATTTTTGACTTAATAATGTTGCTAATGATAAACCAACATAACCTGTTCCTGCTACTGCTATTTTCATACTTCATACCACCTTATATTTTAATTATATAATATTTTTAAAAAAGGAGCAATAATAGTAATAATAAAAAAGAATTTTACTTTTTATCTATGTAAAATTCTTTATACCACTCAGCAAATTTTCTTAATCCTTCTCTTAAAGAAGTACTTGGTTTAAAACCATAGTCTCTTTCTAGAGCCGTAGTATCTGCATATGTTACTGGAACATCCCCAGGTTGCATTGGTACTAACTCCTTATGAGATTCAAAATCATAATCTTTTGGAAGCACTCCTGCTCTAATTAATTCTTCTTGTAAAATATTCACGAAATCTAATAAATTTTCCGGATTACTATTTCCAATATTATATACTGCATATGGCGGAAGTGGTAACCCATCATCTCCTAATTTTTGCTCTGGAGCACCTTGCATAACCCTTATTATACCTTCTACTATATCATCTACATAAGTAAAATCTCTTTTACAATTACCATAATTAAATATTTGAATTTTTTCTCCATTAATTAATTTATTAGTAAATCCAAAATATGCCATATCAGGTCTACCAGCAGGTCCATAAACAGTAAAGAATCTAAGTCCAGTACTTGGAATATTATATAGTTTACTATAACAGTGTGCTAGAAGTTCATCGCTCTTTTTAGTTGCTGCATATAAACTTATAGGATTATCTACTTTATCATCTATACTAAATGGAACTTTCTTATTTCCACCATAAACAGAACTACTACTAGCATATACTAAATGTTCTACTGGATAATTACGACAAGTTTCTAAAATATTGTAAAATCCAATTAAATTACTTTCAATATAAGCATCAGGGTTAGTAATACTATATCTAACACCTGCTTGAGCAGCTAAATTAACTACAACACTAGGTTTATATTTTTTAAATATTTTATTAATACATTCTTTATCAGCTAAATTTCCTTTAATAAATGTATAATTATCATATTTAGATAAATCATCTAACCTATACTCTTTTAAACTAACATCATAATAATCATTAACTGAATCAAATCCAATTACTTTTACTCCATCAATTTCATCTAATAATCTTTTAGATAAATAATATCCAATAAAACCGGCACTCCCAGTTACTAAAATTGTTTTATTTTCCAAATCTACTTTTGTCTTCATATTCTTCTCCCTTATAATTTTATTCCATCAGCACTTTTACAAATATGTGCTGAATACTTATTACTTAAATGTGGATAATGACTTATATACTTTTCTCTAACATGTTTTAAAACTTCATCTACTTTTTTAGGATCTATAAATGCTAAACAACTTTCCTTAAATCCAGAACCACTGAATCTTGTTCCATAATCATTATTCTTTATAGTCAAATATTATATTATATTATTTATATCAAATTCATTTTTTGCTTTAAATATCATTTTATATTCATACATAAAAACGCCTCAATTTTTATAAGCAAAATCTATTATTTAATACAATCTATACTTAATTGTACTATTATTTATCATATCCTTTTCTTTTAATCATTAATTCTCTCTTTTGCTTTTGTTTATCCTCCATAGTCATTTTATTATAAATAATATTATAGTTTGGATATTTTTTCATATTATTTTTATGTTCTTTTAAATATTCATCTGTCTTTTTAATAATTTGACATGGATTCCCAACAACCACTGAATTATCAGGAATATCTTTCCCTACTACACTACCTGCACCTATTATACAATCTTTTCCAATTTTAACACCAGGCAATATAATTGAGCCATAACCAATAAAACAATTATCACCTATTTCAATCATACCTATTTTACTTTTACCCAATGTTTTTTTAGTACTCGCATCATGAGTAAGTAATGTACAATGAGTTAGTGTACAATTATTGCCAATTTCAATTAAATGTGGATGAGTTTGATCTAAACTACAACTTATTATATGAGTATTATTCCCAATAATTATACCTTTTTTTCTATATTCTTTTATATCATTCGTTATTTTTAATTTTTTCTTTATTTTTAATAATAAATTTTTTATCATACATACTCCTTAATTAATAATCATTTATTGTTTTAAAAAGATAATTATACTTATTTAAATCGTAAATCTATATCATTAAAACATTTCCAAATAATAATTATTTACTTAGTCAAATCTAGTTATCTTAATAATTCATCATTATAAATTCAACAATAACAATTACTATTTTATATTTTTATACTTTTCAGTGATTTTTCTTTCAAATACATTATTTTTTTTCTATCAAATATTAATGTAAATATTATATAAATAGAAAATACTACTATAGTAACTATAATTCCTTTGATTATAAAATCTAAGTAACTACTACAAACAATAGGGTTATAAGAAAAGAAACCATAAATTATTAAAAATAGTAAAAACTGATATATTAGCGTTTTATATTCACTAAATGGCGTTCTTTTTAATATTACCTTATTAGCATATATTATTATATCATTAGATCTATATAATAGTGCAATAATTGTTCCAATCAAAACTCCTCTTACACCTAACAAGTATACTAAAATAACTGATGAAATAATATTAATTATCATTTCTATAATACTTCTATTTTTAGTTTTATCTGCATGACCAGATACAGTTATCAATCTTGCAGCAACTGCTCTTATTCCAGACATAATCGAAATAATTGTAAATAATTCAGGCATATATTTTATTGAATAATTTATATCTGTTATACCTCTAGTATATAAAGATATAAATGATGGTGTCAAAATTAGTGCCACTGTCAATAATGAAAAAACAGCAATAGAATATAGTAAACTATAAACATCATATATTTTTGTTAATTTTTCATTATTAATATTTTCCCCTAATAAAAATCCTAAACCTGCATTAGCCATATTAATCATAGTATTAAGAGAAGAATAAATTAAATTATATACTGTATAAACACTAGCCATAGCAAAATTACAAAAAATTGAAATAATTACAACATCAGTATTTGAAAATATTGTACTAGATATTTCATGAACAATAAATGCTTTTCTCTCATTTAATAAATGTTTAGAACTTTCTATTTCAAAAAAAAGAGTTGGATATTTTTTCTTACAAATTATTATAGTAATAGGAATTCTAACTAAAAGTATTAATAAATAAACACCTTGAACAATCAAAATATTTAATTTCATATATATTAATAAAATTCTAATAATTATAGATATTACATGAATTATAAAAACTAAATTATCAGTAATATATCTTTTTCCATCAGCCATCAATAATTGATCATACACTGCGCAAAAATAATATGAAGAACAATTAGCAATTCCTTGAAAAATAATTAACAAAAAAATAGTTAAATAATCTATATTTGTATTGGCAAGAAATGGATATATTATAGAAAACATAATTACAGATAAAAAATAATATACACTAACTTTTCTATAATATCTTCTTGCTTGTGTCATTACTTCATTTATTTCTTTATTTGATTTTCTAGAAAGTGGAGAATATAATGCATTAATAGTAGAATTTCCTATACCAGCTTCTAAAAGGGCTAAGTAAGTAAAAATTTGAGTTATAGTAGATATTAATCCATTTAATTCAGAACCATATGAAACTATAAAAATCCTAGGAATTATTATACCTAAAGCAATTGTAATAATTTTTGTAGTAAAACCATATATAATATTTTTTATTATTCTTTTATCTTTTTTCAATTTATCACTTTCTTTTATATCAAAATTCTAAATTCAAATACTATTTAATTATACTTAGTATAAATTTTTTCTATTTCTTTACAATAACCAAATAAATCAATTTTTCCCATTTTTTTCTGATTAATTTTTTGACCACTTCTTTTATAATTTATAATGTAGGAAGCCCATAACTGTGGAGAATTATTATCTAAAAATTTCACTAATCCACAATCACAATCTTTTGGAATACATGAAGATACAATACAAGGAATATTAGCAGATTGTGCTTCCAATGTAGTTATACTTAATCCTTCTGAAAATGAAGGTAGTAACAAAAAATCTATAATATTAAAATATTTACTTTTTTCAACATTTTTGTCTAAAAAAATAACATTATTTTCTAATTTATATTGCTTAATTTTATTAATTAATGAAGTATAATAATTTTGATCACATATAAATCCAATGAAGTAAAGTATAGCACTTTTTCCTTTTGAAATCAAATTATTTAAAACTTCAATAGAAAAGATTTGATTTTTATTATTACAAAAATAGCCAATTTGAAGTAGATTAATAATATCATGTTTTTTATAAACAATCGAAGAATATTTTGAAACTTCAACTGGATTATATACATTATTGAATTTACCACTTAAATATAAACTATTACCAGCATCAAAAGAACATGCAAGTTTATTCGTAGCATATTTTTCAATATTATTCTTATTCAAAATATTATAAAATCTTAATAATAAATTTTTCCCCTTTCTATCATATCTACCATGTGCATGAGTTATTCTAATATTTATATCATTTTTTTTTGCTACTTTTAAAACAATTCCAGACTCAATACCATTATGACAATGAATAATATCATAATTACCTTTTTTAATAATTTTAGAGATATTCATTTTTATAATAAAATAATTAATAAAGAAAAAAATTTTGTATTTTAAATAATTGATAACCTTAAATTTATAAATATTTCCACCATAACTTAAAAATTCTTTTTCTCTATCTCCTTTGTCTAAAGAACTTGAATATGATACTAAGTCGAAATCATAGTTTTCTTTTAATCCTTTAATTATTGACATAATAACATGAGGAACTCCAGCATTCGCTAAAGGAGTGTTTATAACTAATAAAACCCTTTTTTTAGACATTTTCGTATCTCCTTTCTAAATCTATTCCACATACAATTATTATTACAATTAAACTCAAAATATGATCTCTTATTCTAAATAATTGAGTTGTTTGAGTTACAAAAATGAATATAATCAATGGAACATAATTTAATAATTTTAAGTTATTATTAGATTTAGAAAACATCTTTATAAAATGAATAATAAGTGAACAAACATAAATTATTCCAACTATACCCCAACATACATATAGTTCAATAAAAGATGAATGTGGAGAAGCAATAATTCCAGTTTTTTGACCAACATTTTGTATACCAACACCAAAAAACATATAATTCATATTTGATGAAACAACATTTAAATATTTTGTAGCAACTTCAACTCTTCCTGTAGTAATATCTGCTGTATCTACTCTATTAATTATATTATCTAGATAAGTTGGATATATTCGGTACATAGAAAAAGCAAGTAAGCCAACTAAAAGAAGTAATCTGAATTTTTTTGAAAATGATTTTATTAAATTTAATCCATCTCCACTAAAAAAAAGCAATAAAACAATTGTTAATAATAATGATAGCAAAAATGTTTTTGATATAGTTAATGCACCAGCAAGCAAACAAATAATTGCTGAAGTTATATATTTTAAATCATATTTTTTAGACAACATATATATTAAACATATCGAAAAAACCAAAGCACAGTTTTGCCCAAGTAAATTTGGATCAGCAGAAAAAAATAATTTTCCTCCTAATTGTTGTGAATATCCCAATCTGATTGTTCCATTTAACAATGTGTTAAAATTCCACCCTGTTAATGCTAATGTTTCTATAATTACAAGAACAACAGTAAAAGTTGTTGAAATAATAAATAAATCTACAATTAGTTTTTTCCCTTTTTCTGAAAAACTCATTGATAATGAATATACTACGATAAAAAATACACTAACATATCTCATAGTCTCAGCTAAACTATCCATAGGATATTTAATCAAACTAAAGAACTCACTTATTAAAAATAATCCTATCGTTAAAAAAATACTTAAATTCATTTTAAATTTATTTTTAAACAATAAATTTAAAATACAAGAAAGAGAAACATAAGCTATTTGAATTCCTGTACCAAGTATTGAAAAACAAATAATATAAGCTACAATTTCTTCATCTTTAAGAAAAAAAGGAATAAGCATAGTCAAAAATAAAATAAAACTTTGTGGTATAGTTATTGTATGAAAACTTTCTATCAATAATACAAAAAACAACACACACATTAAAATGACTAATTTTTTATTAATAATTCTTTTTATCATTTTTTCAACTCCATTTATTTTTTAAAATTCATAAATATTTATTTATTACATATTTTACCAATTACTAGTAATATCAAGAAAAAATCTAATAGACTTAAAAATTATATTTTTTCAATATTTTTTAGAAGAAAATCCTTTTTTTGACTAGAATCTAAATTCTTCGTATTCATTATTTTTGATTTATTTTTTTTGTAATATTCATCAATCGTTTCTATTACTTTTGCAGGCACACCTACAGCAATACTATTTGAAGGAATATCTTTAGTAACAATTGAACCAACTCCGACAACAACATTATCTCCTATAGTTACTTCAGGCATAATAATTGCATTTGCACCAATATGAACATTATTCCCAATTTTTATTTTACCAAATTTATCAGCATTTTTAATTTTTCCCATATTTCTTAATACCCATAGACCTCCATCATGTGTAAAAAATTGAACATTAGGTGATATCCTAACATCATTTCCTATTTCTATTAAATATGGTTCACTACCAAAACTAACATTACCATATATTTGTGCATTATTACCAATTTTAACTCCTTGTTTTCTAAGAATTGCTACTCTTTCTTCATAACTACATATTTTATATTTTATCATTTTTAATATATTCATTTGTTATTTTCTCCAATTCTTATTTTAATATATCTAACCATTTCTTTACAATAATAGTATCATAAAAATCTCTACATTTTATCATATTTTTGTAACCAATTTTTTTTCTTAATTCCTCACTTTTACTGAGATTAACCATTAAATTAACAAATTGCCTTTTATCATTTTGTTCAACTATATATTTGTTATTAGGCAGTATTTCATGTAAAACTGGAATATCATATGCAATAATAGGTAATCCAAATTTCATTGCTTCTAAAATAACCATAGGAAAACCTTCACCATAAGAAGTCATAAGAAAAACAGAACTTTTCTTATAATATTTTTCAACATTATTAGTTCCACCTGTCAAAATAATATTATTAGATAAATTGTTTATATCTATTAACTTTTGCAGCTTATCATGTTCAGGTCCATCTCCAACGATATATAATTTCCATTCTTTATTATAATTAAAAAAATCATTATATATATCAATTAATCTATCATAACCTTTAATACTATTATAACGCCCAACTGCAACAAATGTTTTATTACTTAAATCAGCTGTTTCTATTTTTTTACTATCAATAAAATTATATATATAATTTACATCTATATTATATTTTTCTTTTATTAAAAAAGCATCATATTTTGTTAATACAAACGTATTTATTCTTTTTAATGAATAAATAATATCTTTCTCATTATATAAATTATAATAGTTAAAATAACTAGAATGCCAACAACCAATAATTTTAGAATTCATATAATCTTTTATTTTTGCCATATAAAAACAATTATTAAAGCCTTCAGCTAAAATATAATCAAATTTTTCTTTATTAAAAAATCTAATAAATCTCCTTCTTTTTATAATTTTATAATCAAAAGACATAATTCTATTAGAAAAACTATTATTTATCTTTAATTTTAATATAATAAAACGTAATAATCTAAATGGAAAGAAAATAATCTTATCAATAAAGAAAAAATTATTATCTATTGTTAAAACGTTTATTTTTTTATCCAATTTATAATCATAAATTCTTTTATTTTTTTTATTATATTGATTAATTATAGTTATTTTATATTTATCAACTAATTTATTTGATAATTCAGTAACTATTTTTTGAATACCACCAAGACTATATATATTGTCTACTATAAAACATATTTTTTTCATTATTATACTCCATTTTATTTAAAAAATGATTCTTTATTTAAAATCATTACAAATTGATAAAATATATTCTTCCCAATTTTTATTAATAATTTTAGGATCATATTTTTTCATTGATTCAATTGCATTTTTAGATAGTTTTTTAGAAAAATCTTTATTAGATAAAATAAATTCTATTTTTTTTGATAATGTAACTATATCATTTTTGTCAATTAATATTCCATTATAATTATTTTTTATTAATTCTCTAGCACCACCACCATCTGAATCAGTAGAAATCGATGGTAAACCTAATGCTAGGCTTTCCATTAATGCATTAGATAACCCTTCATAATCGGAAGTAATAATAAATAAACTAGCATTTTCTATTTTTTCTTTTATATTAGAAACATTTCCAATTAAGAATACTTTTTTTTCTAATTTTAATTCTTTTATTAATTTAATTAAATCTTCCTTTAACTCACCATCTCCATATATTTCTAATAAATAATCTGGAAATTTATTTTCAATATTCTTAAATGCATTAAACAACATTGGGAAATTCTTTTGTTTTGTTAATCTTCCAACAGAAACTATTTTTTTTTCTCTCTCTTTATTATTAAATTTAATATAAAAATCTGGATTTATTGGATTCGGAATAATAATACTCCTCTTTTGTATTTTTTTATTAAAAAATCCCTGTGCTTCTTTTGTTTGAAAAACAAAACCATTAGATAAATTATATAAAGGTAACATTAATCTTCTTTTAAATGTATTAAAGGCATGTTTGGGGTCAATTCTCATAGAAATAATTATAGGTATTTTCTTAATTTTTCTATCAAAAGCTTTTAATATAAGTAATCTTCCTGTTGGTTCTGGTAAGAAACTTAACACAACATCACATTTTAGAGTTAATATAATTTTCTTTAAATATTTTATTCTATTTATATTTCTTAATAAAATATTAGTAATTTTCTTTCCTTCATCTAAACTAATAACATTTATATTTTTATTTAATTTATATTCAATTTTATCCAATTTAGTAGCAATAATTGTTACTTCATTCTTTCTAACTACTAGATAATTTGCTAAATTACATACGACTCTTTCTGTGCCACCTTTATTAAGGCTTCCTAAACAAAATATAATTTTCATTATTTTTCACCAACCTTAGAAATATCAAGCATTTTTCCCAATTTTAAATCCCATTCTTTAGGATCAAAAGGAACAAATCCTCCGAAATGTGAAAATGTTAATTCTCCAAAATATATTTTGCCATTAATTTCATATAAATCAACACGCAAATGAGGAATTCCTTTAGATAATTTAGCAGCAATTTTTTTCATTTTTTCAAATGTTTTTGGTTTAATTAAATCAATATCAAAATTAGGATAATGTTGTTTAAAGTTAAGCATATTAAAATCCATATCATAAAAATTAAATTTGGTTTTATGAATTGCTCTATCAAAAGCTATAAACATAATCTTTGGTTTACCATCAAAGCAAAAAAATTTATAATCTCTTAATTCATTTGTTTTTTCATCTTCCATATATTTCTCTATAATAATTCTTGGTTTAACATTTTTATATGGCCATTCTCTATTATCATAATAATAATTTGAATTTAAGCTTTTTTCAATAATTTTTTTTGCATTCTCAATATTTAAATATTTTTTGTTTTTTACTACAACTAATCCACCACTATCATGAGTACACTTTATTACAAATTGATTTGGAAGCATATTGAAATCAATTTCATTAAAACTATTATAAATTCCATAAGTAGGAATTATATATTTATCTCCTATAATATTAGAAACATACCTTTTTGCTTCATACTTATCAACCATAATGGTATAAATATCTTTTCTATCATACAATTTAAGCCAATTTACTTTCTCATTAAATGTTTTTGGATTTGTTAAATTTATTCTTCTTTTAAATCTTATAAAATATTTCAATTTTATATAAGTTTTATCAGATAAAAACCTAAACAAACTACTTTTTTTTATTAGCATGTTTTTTCCTTTCTATTTTTATATAATTTTAAAAACAATTAAATCAATTCTTCCCATTTTTTATATATATTGGAAATAGTATTAAAATTATTATGAACATTACACAATCTATTGAATAATTCTTTATTTTCTATTAAATTGATAATCTCTTTTTCCATTGATTTTATATCATTTACTGGAATTAGAATTCCATTTTTATAATTAACTATCAAATCATTAGGCCCACCGCAAGGACAATCCGTACTAATACATGCAAGTCCACATGCCATTGCTTCCATTAACGCATTTGGCATCCCTTCAAAATTTGATGATAACACAAAAATTTTGTTTTTTGGTAGTTCTTTATTTAACTCATTACATCTTCCCATTAAAAAAATATTTTTCTCCATTTTTAAATCTATAATTAAAGTTTCTAACTCTTTTTTTAAGTTTCCTTCACCATATATTTTTAGTTTCCAATTTGGATATTTTTTAAAAACATTTGTACAAGCATTTATTAATAATTTTTGATTTTTTTGTGGCTCTAATCTACCAACATTAACAATACAATTTTCTTTCTTATCACTTTTTAATATATTTAAAAATTTTTCATTAATAGGATTTGTAATTATTACTCCTTTTTTTTGAACTTTTTCATTAAAAAATGATTTTGCGCCATTAGTTTGAAAAACAATAATATCAGATTTTGAATATAATAAATTAGCAATATATTTAAATAAAAAATTTTTATATTCACTATAAGGATCATTTCTCTCTGAAATAATTAATTTTATATCTTTAAAACTTTTAAAAAAAATCTTAAAAAAGCATGCTAAAAAACACATAGTTGGACAAAATGCAATGATTACATCCGGATTATATTTCTTTGTATTTTTTAATAAATTAATACTATTTTTTATTCTAAAAAACATATTTGTATTACAATTTTTTGAAGAAAATAATATATCTATTCTATTATTTAAATCATAATCGATTCTAGAATTAATCAAAGTAGCAATTGCAACATCATTTTCTTTTATAAAATAATTAGATAAATTTGATACAACTCTTTCTGCCCCACCAGAATACATTGTCATTGAATAAAATAATATTTTTTTCAAAAAACCACTTTCTTTCATACCTTTATAATCTTTTATCATTAAAATAAATGTAAGATATTTTATTTAATATTGTTTTTAACATATACTCCTTAATTTTTCTTTTACTATAAAGGCCTAATTTAGTATAATCTTTTTTAGATAAAAATATTTTTTTTATAAAATTTTCTTTATCATAAATATTAATTAAATATCCATTTTTATTATCAATTACTAAATCTCTATTTCCTCTACAATCGCTTGCAACAATTGGAAGTCCTACATACATTGCTTCCATAATATTAACAGGCAAACCTTCTTGAATAGAAGAAGATACTGCTAAATTAGATATTCTTAATAATTTTGGTATATCTTTTCGATATCCTAAAAAATGGATTTGTTTTTCCAAATTTAAATCTTTAGCTAATTTTTGACATTTCCCATTTAAACTATCCAAACCAGGTAATAATAAATGGATATCACTATGTTCTTTTAATAAAGTTGATAATGTATTAATTAACCATATTTGATTTTTTCTTACTGATAATTCAGCTGGATAAATCATAACAAAATCATCATCTTTTAAGCCTAAAGATTTTCTTAACTCACTTTTCTCTTTTTTAGTCATAGTAAAGTTAAATTTATTTTCATCTATACCAACACCTGGAACATACTCAATATCTTTACATCTTCTACTAAATTTCTTTTTAGCTAGTTCAAAGTCTTCTGCATTTATAGTAATTAAAGTATCAGTATATTTTGCTAAATATTTTTCAACCGGATAAAATAAAAACCAATTTTTAAGAGGTGCTCCTTTATAAAAATGGAAACCATGAGCTGTATATATAACTCTTGTATGGTATTTTTTTCTTGCTTTTTTAGCAGCTAATCTAGTTACTACACCTCCCATTGGAGTATGGCAATGAATTATATCAAATTTTTCTTCATTTATAACTTTTTTAAGCTTTCTAATTGCTTTTAAATTATTTAATTTATAAGGGCTTCTTTCAAATGGTATAACGTGTTTAACATCACAAAAAGGCACTTTCTCATTACCATTGGTTGCCACATGCACTTCATAGCCATTATCTTTAAATAATTTTAAAAAAGGTAAATGAAACTGCAATATATGAGAATCAACTGTAGCAGTAAATAATACTTTTTTCATGCTATACCTGCAATTCTACTTGAATCATATCTTCAAAATCTATCTCTTGCGTTTTTAATAAATCAAGTTCATTAGCTATAGTGCCTTTTCCAGCATCAGCGCCAGCACAACTAAATACAGTTTTAATTGTCCACCAAATAACCTTAATATCTTCCAAAAGAGAATAATTATCAATATATTCTAAATCATAATTAATTTTATCAAATATAGTCAGATTATTTCTTCCTTTAGTTTGAGCAAGACCAGTTATTCCTGGTAAAACATCCACTCTATGTTTTTGCTTTCTTGTCATACTATCATAATAATCTTGTATCCAAGGCCTAGGACCGATAAAAGCCATTTGCCCTAGTAAAATATTAAATAATTGTGGTATTTCATCTAAAGATGTTTTTCTTAAAAAATTACCTACTATTGTAGGTTCATCACCTTTACTAAAATCATGCACATCATTATTTGCTACCATAGTTCTAAATTTATATACTTTAAATAGTTTTCCACCTTTACCTGTTCTTTCTTGTTTAAAAATAACAGGGCCCTCACTATCTAATTTAATAGCTACGGCAATTATTAACATAATGGGTGATGCGATAGTAAGACCAAATAAGGCTAAAATAAATCCTATAATTCTTTTTATGACAGCATAAATACTTTTTTTAATTGTCCAATTTCTTTTTACTACTATTCTCATATTAATACTTCCTATTTTTTACTTTATAAAACATTACTAAAATTTTCATCAGTAATGCCCTTCTTTATTATCTATTTAACAATATAATTTTATCAATAAATGAATATTTTTTCAATAAATTACATATATATTTCTAAATTTTGCTAAAAGAAAAAACTGATATTTTTATATTATCAGTTTCTATAAATTGATATCTTTATTACTTGGCCCACTAATACATTTACCACTAGCATCAAATCTAGAACCATGGCAAGGGCAATCCCAAGTTTGTTCTATATCATTATAAATAAGTTTACTATAAGCATGAGGACAGATTTTACATTCTTTGCTTTTAGTAATAGCCCCATTTATATATCCATTTAAGGTACTTGATATATTTTTACATACGCCTTTTATTTTTCTTTTAGGATTAAATAAATCTAAATATTCATTATCTTTATTTAAAATAATATCTGATAAGATTTTGCCTGCTAAAAATCCATTAGTAAGCCCCCAGGTATTATATCCTGTTCCAATTAACATATTACCCTTGATTTTACCAATAAAAGGAAGACCATCATTGGTTATAATATCAATGTTACTCCATAAATAAGTAGGTTTTAATTTTAAATCACTTACCTTTTTAATGAGTTCTTTAAAGTTATTTTGATCATCAACATCCTTACTTATCTCATGACTATTACTTAAATATATTAAATTATTTTTATAAGTTCTTATTGAAATAAAAGGATTACTATAACTAATTAATGATAAATCTTCATAATTACTAGGGCTTAAACTAATATAAGACTTTTCTAAAATACATTTTAAAGGAAAAGCATAAGGCAAAATAAAGAAAGGATAATGCGATGCTAAAACTACATATTTACATTTAATTATTGAATTATCTGTATAACAAATATATAAATCATTCTTTTTAATAATCTTTTTTATACTAGTATTTTCATATATTTCATCATTATTTTTAATAAGTCCATAAACAAATTTTAATGGATGAATTAAATAAGTATTATTACTTTTTATCATATATTTACTTTGGACTATATCGTTATTAGCAACACTTACATTAATGCCATTTTTTCTTAAAAAGCTAACTAAATCTTTTAACTTTTCAATTTCACTTTCTTTATTGGTATAAATAATACTAGGAACTTCTTTTAAATCACATCTAATTTTTTCATTTTTTATTGTATCTTTGATCATATTGATTGCATCTATTTGTGCCTTTAAATATAAACTAGCCTTTTCATCACTTGCATTTTCTCTAATCTTATCAATTAAATCATTTTGCATGTAAGAAAGTTTTCCAGTATTATTAGCTGTTATGCTTTGTCCTATTTTATTTTGTTCAACAAGCATTACTTTTTGAGTGCTTTCTTTCAAATGATAAAGCGTACTTATTCCTGTTATTCCTCCACCAATAATTAAAATATCAACTTCTTTATTACTATTTAACTTAGGAAATTCTTTTTTGATTTTTAAATCTTTCCAAACACTAATATTTTTCATAAACATCATTATTATTATTTCCCAAAATAAAAAAATTACTAATTAAAGTAATCTTTATAATTTCTTTTCAAAGTTTCCTAAAACTCCTACTCTATTAGAACTTACTACAAATGTATTAAGTTTATTTTCTTTAATAAAATGCTCTAGTCTACTTTTTTCATATTTAGATAAAACGGCATAAGTAACATAAGTTTTGGTATTATCATAACCACCAATGCCTTCCCAATAAGTTACATCTCTATCTAATTCATTTTTAATATATTCAATTATTTTTTCAGGATGCTCTTTACTAAAGATAATTTCTACTGAGCATATATTTCTATCATGCATTAAATCTAAGAAAATACTTTCAAAAAGTGAATATAATACTGAATAAATCATTATTTCAATATTACCTACTATCGCACTGACCGTATAGATAATTATATTAAAGAATAAACCGGTATTACCTACTGTTAAATGTTTATGTTTTTGAGTTAAAAGCATTCCAATTATATCTATACCACCAGTTGATGCACCTACCGAAAAAGCCAGACCACACCCAAATCCACATAAAGAACCACCAATTAAAATATTAGTAAGCAAATTATCAGTTAAAGGCATTTTAATATCAGGAATTAATAATAAAAATAAAGTACTAAGGGAAACACAATATAAAGTACGATAAAAGAAATTTTTTCCCATTTTATGATAAGCCATAATAAAAAGTGGTATATTGATTAGATAGTAAATAATACTGGCAATATCAATATTTACATTTATTTCAGTCATTTTTAAGATAATGGTTCTAATAATTTGCGATAATCCCATAATTCCACCATTATATAGATTATTAGGCAAAATAAATAATTTTATTGATAAACAGTATAAAAATAAACCAATTGTTGCAATTAATATTTCATTATAATTCCATTTAAATAACTTCTTCATTTTTTCCACCTAGGAAAGTATACCATTTTAAAATCTTTTTGCAATAAAAAAATTGCTATTTAAGCAACTTTTAAACATATCTGTATGATGTATAGATTAAGAAACCTAAGAATACTCCTAAAATACCAGTGAATCCTTGTAAGGCTCCCATTGTATATCTTAAAGTATTTAACATAATACTAGGAAATACACCAAATAAATTAAGTAAGCAAAATATTCCATAGATAATTAAAACTTTAACGATTACTGCAATTAATCCAGTTAAAAAATAGTTCATTTTTTTCTCTACCATTAACCATTTAAAAATATAAATGAAAGCAAAGTTACCTATCCATATAAAAGGTATCATCCAAAGAAAGCTACTAACTGCACCTCCAAATAAATAATTACTTAAAATCCATCCCACACTTGGTAAGATAATAACTGGAACAATTTTCTTAAATCCTTTAATATTTAAAGCACATACAATTAATAAACTATTAATAATTGTTCCAATAATAATCTCGACATTACTAGCAATTAAACTAAATTCACCAAATATTAAACTAATTATTTTACCAAAAAATAAAGGTACTAATAATGCAATAATACTTAATATTATTATTTCTCTTATTTCCTCATTAACATCAAAATTAAACCAACTTTTTCTTAAAACTCTATTCATAAAACCACTCCTTATAATATTTGTATCATAATTATTTTTATTAATCAATTATTTGGAAAAGAGTTTCTAAATTTTATATTTAACAAGATGAATCACAAGCATTAACTAAAGAACTTTTGATAACAGTAATAAACTCGTTATAAGCATCTTTAGTACCACTAGTAAGCTTTACAGGGCAACCTTCTACTACACTCAAAAGAGTTGGTGCTTCAATTCTTTTACCAGCAATAATAGTCTTACCTTTTAAATTTTTTAGTTCATAGTTAGGTAAAAATTCATCTAATATCTTTAGTAATTCATAATAACCCATAGTTCCCATTTTAGTAGTTTGAGGTGCACTTCCATTTACTTCCATAACATTACGAATATTTTCTAAATTTACATAATAGATTTTATTTACTTTTTCATCATTTAAAGCTTTTATCATAATAGGTAAAACTTTCTTAACATTTTCATCACTTGCATAACCAAAATATACTAAAAATGTTTCTTTATTATTAATTAAATCTACTATTTCACTAGCTGTTTTATAAATAAAAGGATTATTATGATCAATTTCTAAGTAATCATATTCTTCTTTAAATTTTTGACCATCAGTTTCTTTAACATTTAAAAATAAATATATTAAAATACCAATAACTAAGCAAATTAAAAATATACTAATTATCATATAATGCTTTCTTTTCATAAAAATCGCCTCACTAACTAATATACTATTTAAAAAGAAAAAAATAAATATATTTTATTTCTTAAAGACTAATTTTTTGATACAATTATTAAAGAAAGAATGTGATTAAATGGACACATTAGTATTTGTCATATCAGGTAAAGCTAAAGCGGGAAAAGATACAACTGCTGGATTTATTAAAAAATATGCATCTTTGCATAACTTAAAAGCAATAAATCTTCAGTTTTCATCTTATATTAAAATGTATGCTAAAAGTATAACTGATTGGGATGGTTCGGAAGAGAATAAACCAAGAGTTTTATTACAGGAACTAGGAGAAGATATTAGGTCTAATATTGATAAATATTTCTTTATAAATCGTATTATTGAAGATATTAAAGTTTATAGTAAGTACTATGATATTATTACCATAAGTGATGCAAGATTACCTGAAGAATTAGATAAAATAAAAGAAAAATTTGATAAGGCTTATAAATTACATATTATTAGACCTAACTTCAATCCTTATAAATCAGATTTAGAAAAAAATCATCCAACTGAACTGGCCTTAGATTCTTATCAAGATTATGATAAAGCTTTTATTAATGATGATACTTTAGAAAGTTTAAATGAAAAGATAGTTGAATATTTAAAAACTGAACTTAATCTATGAGTTTAGTTTTATTATTTCCTTATATAAATTATAGTCAACATCTAAAAAGCAAACAAAGTAAACATCTATATTTTTATAATTTGTATTTTTAACTGTTTCAATTGCGATTTTGCAAGCCTGTTCGTGGGGAAAATGATAAACACCGGTACTAATACAAGGAAATGCAATAGATACTCTATCTAAATCATTTTGAATGCGATATTCTTCAGCTAATTTCATACAATTTAAATAACAATTACTTAATAATTTATCTTCATTTTTTAAACCATTTGAATATATGGGACCTACTGTATGAATAATCTTTTTGCATGGCATGTTATAGCCATTTGTCATTTTTGCCTCGCCAGTATTGCAACCATTTAAAGTACGGCATTCATTTAATAAACCAATACCAGCTTTTCTATGGATTGCGCCATCTACTCCCCCACCACCAAGCAAAGATTTATTAGCGGCATTAACTACTATATCAACAGCTAAAGTTGTTATATCTTCCTTTATAACTTCTAAATTCATAAGATTTCTCCTTAACTAATACAATTTTACCATTTTTGTTGCAAAAATGTAAAAATCTTTAAAAATGTTGATAAGTCTTAAAAATTTGTAATATTTAAAATTGGTAAAAATTTTTATGAGATTTGAATAATTAAATATTAATGCTAAAGATGAAAGCAAAGTAGGAGAAGAGATAATTGTACCATATAATACAATAACCAATAGTGTCTATATGGCCAATGTCATAACATACTTAAGATATATTGCATATTACAAAAAAATGTATTATAATAAATTCATCTATAAGAAAGAAGAAGATTATTGG
>CACZQI010000050.1 GCA_902783345.1 uncultured Erysipelotrichaceae bacterium | reverse complement strand
TTCTTTAAATGTGTACGACGCATTCTTTTTTTAGTTTTACTAGTTCTTCTAAAAGGAACTGCCATAGTATCACTCCTTCCTTAAGCTATTCTTCGCTTAACTGCCAGCCTTCTCCTTGTTGGCATTCTATTTTCTCTCCCTTTTTAATAACTTTAAAGGGAATTTCCAAGACAATATTTTCCCATAAAATGTCAGATAAATCAAGATAAAATTCATTATTTAGGCTATTTTCTAATATCTCTTCTTCAATATGCGTATTAAATGGCACTTCTACATCATCCCCGCTTATTTCACTTGGCATGATAAACTTACCATTTGCATCCAAATTTATTTCAATATTATTTTCATAATTAACTATTATCTCACCTTCAATCTTTACTTTATCCATGTTATTTACATTCATTTTATGATAAAGTTCGGGATTTATTTCTGCTTCTTCATTAATAGTTAATTTACCAAACCCATAAAGTCGTCTTAAATCAATTTTCATTACATCATTTTATTCATTTGTCTCATTAATTCTTTAACTTGTTTTTGACTTGGTTTTCTACCCATACCACTCATTAAAGTTTCAATCATTTTTTCATTAATTGGCGGATTTTTTTGTAAATATTTTTTCATATACCATTTTGATACTAAAAATCCAACTAGCGCTCCAATTATTAAACCAACTAGAACAAGTAAAATATCATGTAACATAATTATCACTCCTTAAATCGTATTATACACTATATTTATGATTATTTAAAGACCTTAAATTTCGTATACTTGATAAATAAAAATAGTCTTCTTTTTCAAAATCAATAATGAATAAATTAGGAATAGCCGATAAAATTGTAAAAAAAGTTGGATTAGGAATATTACTTTTTAATATCATAAAACTATTAAAAATCATAAGTTTACTTACTTCATCAGTATAATAATTATTAAATGAATGAATATTTTTATAAATACTATAACCATCATAATCTTTCATTTTATTATATATTAGATTAGATAAGACATTTTTATTAATACTTTCTGTAAAAGAAAAAAACTCATTGTATAATAAATCAATATTATTTTTAGTACTAATTTTAATATTTAAATAGGTATTATATAAATTCTCAGGCATATTTTTAGTTAGTTTATAGTATTCATTATTAATTTTAAAAATATAAAAAGTTCGCATGATTTATCACCGAACTTATTATATTAATATTCTTTTTAATAATTTGTCGAATATTATTTCTTTTTAGTTGTTTTTTTAGCTGTTTTCTTAGTAGTTGTAGTAGTTGTTGTTTTTTTGTCGTCTTTACTATCTTTCTTTTCCCATTTAGCAGTTAATTTAATATTTTCTGTAATTGGTTTAGTAAAGTCATATTCTACACCATTTAATTCCCAAGAAACAAACTTATATCCTTCTTTAGTAGGATCTTCTGGTTTAGCGACTGTTTTATTCTTTTTAACTCTAACGCTAGATACTGCATTTCCCCCATCAGTATTAAATTCTACTGTATATGTAGGAGTGCTAAAAAATAAAGAATATACAAAAATTGCAACTAAAACTACAGATACTACAAGAAGCGCTATATTTTCTTTCTTCATTTATGCTCCCTTCTAGCATAATTATAACACTCTTAATTTTCTGTTCCAAGTTTTTTACTTAAATTTATAAAATTTTATTAATTGACTTAATTAATGTATCAATAACAACTTTATCTTCTAATTTATTTATTGAAAATACTCTCTTGCCAGCATAATTTATAGATGCTCCTGAATGATATATTTCTTTTCTATCTAATATAAAGTATCGATCATGATAATCATCATTTTTAATCACTTTTAAATTATGATATTGCATATTGTATTTATCTATTTCATTATCTAATAGTTTACTTTTATTTTTAGAAATTAAGATAATATCACATTTTATATTTCTTATTAAATCTAATAAACTAATATCAGCATATCCATTTATTATTATTAATTCTTTCTTGGCTTCTTTAAAAATATCTAATATTTCTGAATAAGCATCATATACTTCTTCTTTTAAAAATATTTTTTCTTTTTTATCAAATCTCGAAAATAAATAATCTAATTTTTTATCATGTTCAATGAGTTTATTATTAATATTATTTAATGCTATGTAAATATTTTTATTATCATTTAAGTAATGTCTCATTGTAACAAAAGCATCCATTATTCTAATACTTACCTCAGTAGCTATTTTAGATTTTAAAATTGTAGCAAGCATAGCTACACCTTGCTCAGTAAAAACTCTAGTGTTATATCTTCTACCACCATACTGGCTTCTTTGACTTGAGGTCGAAATTTTCGACCTCAAGTCATTTTCTTCATCGTTTGTTAAAATCCAAGAAAATCTTTCTGGAAATTTTTTGGGATTATTCCTAACTGCTTCGTTAATTCTCTTTGTTTCAACCTGATATAGTTTTGCCAGATCACTATCCAGCATTAATTCTTTTCCTCTTATATTATAAATTAAATCCTCGACTATGACATTGTCACTTTCTATTATATCATTTCTCATTTTTCCTCCCCTGAACTATCTAAAATATATCGTACATTTAATCTATAGTCAAATGTTTTCTTTCAAATAAAAAGAATAGTTTTAACCTACTCTTTAAAATTAAAGATATAATCTAATATCTTAACTTCGTCTCCTCTTTTAGCACCCGCTTTTTCTAAAGCATCATCAACACCCATACCTTTAAGTTTGCGGGCAAATCTTAAAACGCTTTCATCTTCATTAAATCTAGTCATTTTAAATAAACGCTCTATTTCTTTACCTTCAATTATCCAAATATTATTATCACGGTAAACTTTAAATGGTATCTTTTCTTCATATTTATATAAAACATGAGATTCATTAATTTCTTTTTCTTCTTTCTTTTCACTTTCTTTAACTAATTCGTTTAAGCGAGCAATTAACTCTTTAATTCCATCATTATATAAAGCACTTATTGGATATACTTCTAAGTTAGGATATTTAGTTTTAAATTTCTTTAAGTTTTCCTTTCCTTTTTCTAAATCCATTTTATTAGCAATAATAACACTAGGTCTTAAAGTAAGTGATTTATCATATTTTTCTAATTCTTTTAAAACTATCTCATAATCTTTAATAGGATCGCTACCTTCAGATGAACCCATATCTAAAACATGTGCGATTACTTTAGTTCTTTCCGCATGTCTTAAAAACTTATGACCAAGACCAATGCCTTCAGAAGCGCCTTCTATAAGACCAGGTAAATCAGCCATAACAAATGAATCATCATAAACTTTAACAACGCCTAAATTAGGAGATAAGGTCGTAAAGTGATAAGCCGCTATTTTAGGTGAAGCATTACTTATTTGACTAAGTAAGGTACTTTTTCCAACTGAAGGAAGCCCAATTAGACCAACATCAGCAAGAACTTTAAGTTCACATTTAACTTCTACTTCTTCTCCTGGCTCACCTAATTCACTCATACGAGGTGCTGGATTATCATGAGTAGCGAAAGCATGATTTCCTCTTCCGCCTCTGCCGCCATGGGCTACTACAAATTCACCAGAAATTAAATCACAAATTAATTTACCAGTTTTAATATCTGTAACAACTGTTCCTTCTGGCACCTTTATAATAATATCTTCTGCATTAGCACCATTTTGGTCAGAACCTTTACCATTAACACCTTTTTCACCTTTAATAATCTTTTTGACTTTTAAATCAATTAAAGTTTTTAAAGATTTATCAGTTTTAAAAATGATACTAGCGCCTTTACCACCATTGCCACCATTTGGGCCACCCATTGCTACAAATTTTTCTCTTCTAAAAGAGGTGCAGCCATCTCCACCTTTACCAGCAATTAATTTAATTACAACTTCATCTACAAACATAACTATCACCTCTAAGCTTTAAATATTATAATTATTATATTAATAATAGTCAATTATATCTTTAATTCAATAATTGTACATCCAGGATTTTCATCTGATATATATAATCTTTTAACTCTTTTATCTTTATTAAATACTCTTTTTATTTCTTTAGATAATATGCCTTCACCTATACCATGAATTATTAATACTTTATCATTTTTAAGTATTATATTATCATTAATAAAATCACTAACTGGATAAATTACCGTTTCTCTTGTATGGCCGTGAACATCTAAAGATGGCAAAATATTTAAAAAAGGACTACGATACTTTAGCATCAGTAGCTCCTTCATTATTATTAGTTGGACTTACAGGAACTGAATTAGTATTTGGCGCTGGAGCACTAGGATTTGGACTTGGTGCTGGAGCGTTAGCAACATTAGGTGCCGGATTAACCATTTGAGGGGCTGGATTTTGGTTTTCACTAGTTGTTGGGGATGCAAGCACACTTTGATTAGTAGGCGCCGGAGCACTTTCAGTCTTAACTTCCTTTTTAACTCCTTCGCCTTCTTTAAAGCCGGCTAACTCATATACTTCTTCTTTAGTTGGAATAGTTTTAAGAGTTCCAATTTTCTTTAAAGCAAAAGATGCAGATATATTAGCTATTTTAGCAACTTCATCCATATCATAATTATTAATTATCCCATAAGCATAAGCCCCAAAAAAGGCTGCTCCTGAATTCGAATCATCATATACTTTTTCCACTTTAATAGCCGGAATCATTTTAACTTGTCTATCTTTTGTATATAAAACCCCTTTATCTCTTAACATTAATATATATTCAGCTTTATTTAAATCTTTTATTTTTTGATAAAAATCTACTAATGATTTAGGACGATTAAATTCATATTTTAATTTTGTTAAAGCCTCAGCAAAATTTACATTCGCACAAACATAAGCACTTCTTTTACTTAAATTGTAATACTCATCACTAACTTTATTGGCTAAAAGGATTATTTTAGATGTTGGATAATTATTGGCAACCGCCATAGATGCTCCCATATCAGAACCATCAGTAATAACATAATCATAAGCCATATCATACTTAAACTTTTGCGCATATATTTGATTATCATGCTCAATTTCTGTTGAACTACCATTTGATTTATTAAGTAAAACATAGTTTATATTTGACCTTTGTTCATAATTTGTTTCTAAAAATTTAGTATCAACGCCGTATCCTTCCATCTCGGCTTTAATTTTATTACCAATTTCATCTCCAGCAATTACGCCATGATAAACAACATGCATACCCCATTTAGCAAGCATACAAGCTACATAGACCGAAGTTCCTCCTGTAATTTCAATTTTTTCAGTTACTTTAGTTTTAGAATTTTCTTTAGGAAAACTTTCGGCTTCTAAAATTATGTTATATTTTGGTTTACCAACAACTAATACATTCATTAAAAATCACCCTTTATTCTAAAATAATTATATTACAAATCAGTATTTCCTTCAAGATAAAATTGATTTGATACTAGAGTTATGTTATTATTAAAATATGGAGAATATAATATTTAAAACAAGTAAAAATACTCTATTTATTTCTTTATATAAAAAAGATAAATCTAAAGAAGATTTAAATAATACTAATATTATAAATACTAAAGAAATATATTTTAGTACTTTATATATTAAAGAAAATCTTGAATTAGTATCTTCTTTTTTAAATGTCATAATAATTAAACAAAATGTAAATAAAGTTGTTATTAAAGATTATAGTATTATTTTATTAATTTTAGATATTATTAAAAATATTCCTAATATAAAGACTTTAACTATTCTCCCAGATAAAACACTTAGTTATGATATATTTATGAAAATACTAGATAATGAATATTTAGAAATAGTTGAAGCATTTGACATACCTAAATATTTATTAGAACGCTTAGATGTTAATAAAAGTATTAAAGTTAATTTAAGATGTGAAATGTTATTTATAAGTAATTTTATGAATGATAATAAACTTACTACATATAGTGATATTTATTATGCTAAAAATATAATTATAAATAATAAATTTTCTGAACTTGATATAAACGATTATACTTCTTTTATGAAAATAAATAATCATTTAAAAGTAATTGAATTTAATTATTTTGATAATACTTTATTTAATCTTATAATGAAAGAAATTATAAAGGAAAATAAATCTAATATTAAACTTACCTTTAATGAAAAAAATATTAATATTAAAGATATAATAAGTCCAATTAATAAGTTTAAAGAAAAAAATAAAGAAATTTTAAATAGTAATAATATTACTTTTAAAATAAATTATAGTGAAGAATATATTAGAGATAATACATTTAAACAAATAAACTTAAATGTCATTAAAATTGCGCTTATTGGTATTATTTTAACTGTCCTTTTAATGATGGGCATTAATCTTTATAATAATTATAAAGATACTGTATCTAGTGCTAAAATAGAAAATGATTTACAAAAAATAGTAAACGTTGCTATAGAAAAAGAAAATAATCAAAATATCGAATTTATTGAACCAAATAATAATGAATTAAATATGATAAAAACCTCAGTAAATAGTATTTATGATATTAAATATCAAATGATATTTGATGAATTAAAAGAAATTAATAATGATACAGTAGGATGGCTAAAAGTTAATAATACAAATATTGATTATCCAGTTGTTCAAGCTAAAGATAATGATTATTACTTAAAAAATGATTATTATAAAAATAGTAATCGACATGGTTGGATATTTATGGATTATCGAAATGATTCAATAAATCTAAATCGTAATACTTTAATATATGGACATAATTTAGCTAACCAAAAAATGTTTGGAACTTTAAGATATGCTTTAAATAGTTCTTGGTATAAAAAAACAAGTAATCAAATAATAACATTTAATACAATTGAAAAAGAACTAAAATGGCAAATATTTTCTATATATAAAGTACCTGTCACAAACGATTACTTACTAACAACATTTAATAATGATGAAGAATATTTAAAATTTATTGATAAAATTACTAAAAGAAGCATTTATAACTTTAAAGTAGATTTTAATAAAGATGATATAATATTAACCTTATCAACTTGTTCAAATGGTAATGATCAAAGATTAGTAATACACGCTAAACTTATTAAAGATAACTAATAATAGTTAATAACTCTTGCTCATTAAGATTTTAAACAATTTAAATTAAAAATATATAAAAACCAGTTATTAAAACTGGTTATTTTTTCATTGTTTCAAGTAATTTTTTTAATGCTCTATACTCTTCTAAAGTAAACATATCATTATCATTTTTCTTTTCTACCACAATATACTCTATTTGAGGTGGTGGTATAAGCTCTTCTTTTCTTAACTCTTCAATTGTTTTAGGAAGTTCTGGTTCTTCATAGAAATTATCATCTTTATTTTCTTTTATTTCTTTATGATTTAATTTATATATAATTTTATAAATAACAAGACCAATTAACCATAAAGCAAAGATAATAACAGATAGTTCAAATAAAGCCATTAAATTATTATTAGTATAAATACTTATTTTATTAGTTAAATCTATTTTATTAGTATTTATTTGATCTAAAATTAAGAAAAATAAGAATAATTCAATAATAAAGATAATGAAATTAATAAATTTAATTCTACGATTAGTTTTTTTATTAATAATGCTTACTATTAATATTCCAATTGTTACTAATAAAATAATAATATATTCTAAAACACTTGGGAAATAAATAATCGTTACAATATTTTTAGCAATTGAATCAAAGACACTAAGTAATGGTGTAAAATAATTACTAAGTAAAATGATTATTCCTAAAATAGAGATAATGAGATACGCTATTTTAGTTTTTTTACTTTTTTTAGATATTACAAATGAATCTATAATCATAATTGCAATTGCAAATAAAAGCACTAAAAAAAGAGGCGACGAAAAGATTAAATTAAATACTAATTTAAATCTTTCTGCTAGAGATAACTCTACCATAATTATCGCCTCTTTCCCTTTTTATTCCTTTATCTAAACAAGTTCGCAAATATATATTGTTTGCGTTTTCTTGTCATTTTTTGTACATGTAATTAATGTTAATGTTGTTTTATCATAATTACGGCGGATTGCTACAGTACCATCTTTTTTGTCTTTATAAATTCTTTTAACAACATAATGATATTCTTTATTTTTATAACTAATATAAACATCATCATTTTCCTTTAATTTATAAAGATTTTTAAAATATGATATTGAGCTAGTTCCTGAATGTGATGCCATTATTAAATTACCATTTTTAACATCTGGATAATCTGATGATGGATGCACATAGATATTTTTATTAACATTATTATACTTTGAATTTTTATCTAAAAAACCATGTTCTAAATCTATAGTTGGTATTTTAATAAAACCTATATAATATTTAGAATAATCAATTATTGGTTTAGTAGTGGTTGTAGTAGTTACATTTTCTTCTACTTGAGGTTCCTCAACTTGAGGCTCTTCAATAGAGATGTTTCCTTCCTTTGTAACTTCTTCTACTTCATCTAATGAAATAATTTGTTCATAATATAATTTATTCATGTCATCAAATACTTCATTTTTTTTCGTATTATAATAAGTACTTGATAGAATGCATAAGCCAATAAATATTATTAAAACACTTATCGTTTTCTTAGCATGTTTGTTTTTCATTGCGATATAACATTACTGCACCAAATCCTAAGACAAGAGTACCAATTACATAAGTAAGTGTACTTGATAATCCTGTAGCAGGAACAACAATTTTTTCTGGTTCATTATACATAATTATACCATTAGCTGCTACATATTCATCATTAGAATTTTTAATATATAAATTAGCATCAGCATCTACCTTAAAGTAAATAGGTTTATTATTTAAAACATAACCTTTTGGAGCAGATTCTTCTTCTAAAGTATATTCTCCTTCTTCTAAAGATAAATAATATGTTTCTTTAGCTGTTGTAAATGATGCAATAATTACCCCTCTATTATTCTTAATAACTAATTTAGCACCAGCTACATATTCATTTGTTTCACTATCTAATTTATTAATACTAATTGCTTCTTTAGATAAGTTAACCATTTTAATATAAGCTACTTTAACCCATTCATTATTAGTATTTTTCTCAAAGATATTACCTTCTAAATCTACTTTAAATGTAATAGATGATTTACTTAAGATATATCCTTTAGGTGCATTTATTTCAGTTAAAGTATATACACCTGGATATAAATTTTCATAATGTGGTTCAGTAGTACTAATCCAAGATTTGATTTCAGTACCTTTTTCATCTTTAAGTGTTAATGAAGCACCAGGTACTTCAACATCACCTGTGACAGATGTTTTGCTAATTCTTACCTTATAGCTTGCTGGTTCGTTAACCATTTTAATATAAGATGTTAGTGTCCATTCTCCATTTTTATTTTTTTCATATAGTTTATTATCAGCATCTAATTTAAAGTAAATACTATCACTTGAAATTACATATCCTTTTGGAGCAACTGTTTCAGATAAAATATATTCTCCTGGAGCAAGAACTACATAATGTGGTTTAGTTGTACTTGTCCAAGTTTCTACTGGTTCATTATTAGCCTTAGTAAGAACTAATTTAGCTCCTGGAATTTCATTTTGTCCAGTAATATCAGTTTTACTAATTCTAACAGTTGAATTTTTAACATCTATCATTGAATAAGCATATGTTTTATTGTTTGAATCAATATTAATAAGCATTTTAGCAGCTGTACGATATCCTTTTGGCGTACTAGTTTCAACTAATGTATATTTTCCTACTGGAATATCATTAAATACTTTAGCGCTAGATGTACTTGTCCATGTTGCATATACATCTTTACATGTTGCATTTGTACAATCACCTTTATATAATGTTAAGCCTGCTCCTACTAAAGATTTATTTGTTTCACTGTCAATTTTAGTAATATTTAACTTATTATGTGCTTTTTGATCTTTCATAGTAACACTATAGTTTCCAGAATCAGATGTAATTTGTACTTTTTGTTTACTTGCTACTAAATATCCTTCTGGAACTTTAGTTTCAACTAATGTATAAATTCCTACTGGAACACTAGTAAATTCTTTAGCTGATGAATCAGTAGTCCATGTTGCATATACATCTTTACACTCTGAATTTGTACAATCACCTTTATATAATGCTAAGCCTGCACCTGCTAAAGCTTTATTTGTTTCACTATCAATTTTAGTAATAGTTAATTTATTTTGAACTTTAGCTGGTTTAGTAATACTAAATGATACTTCGTTATTAACATTATAAGTATCAGTATATACTTTTCCATATAATACTTGTTGATATTCTTCTGTATTATTAGCACTCTTTTCTAGATGGTAATCATACATCTTTTTAACAGCATATTTACCTTCAGCTGTTACTTTAAAAGTTACAGTTTGTCCATCATTTATAGATGATGCAGGTACTTGAATTTGGAAAGTACCATTTCCTGTTTTATTAACAGTACTATTTATAAATGTACTATTAGTTGGTGCACCCACTAAATCAATTCTACCTAATCCAGTTAAACCTTTACTAGTAATAGTAATCTTATCTGAAATATAATATCCTTTATTTTCATGGAAAGTTACATTACTAGGACTAAATGTAATAGAACCTTTTGTTTGTTTATAATTAATAGCACCTTCTACTAAATTATAAATTAAACGGCATACTTCATCAGAATTACGATGATCAATAATGTAATTCTTTTTAGCACCAGGTATGTTAGTGTTTTTGCCATTTATATGGTCTTTATACCACCAAATAGCAACGTTTTGAATATAATAATCTTTGTACTTATTACCAGTATTTGGACGATTTTCAAAGATATAAATATACCCATCTTTTACTTGTCCTTGCAATTTGTATGTGATTCCAGTGACATAAGTAAGTCCTGAATCCTCACAGAAAACTTCTAAGCCTCCGGCAATAGGCTTATAATCTACTTTGATACCTGAAATATACTCTTCTAATCTTGTTACATTTAAAGTATCAATTGTGCTAGGAGCTGATGCAGCATTAACTCCTACTGTTAGTCCGAAAAAACCTAAAATACTAAGTAAAATACTTACTAAATATTTTTTCATTCCAATAACCCTCTTTCTTTTTACGCGTGTTATTATAACACAAATTTTCAAAAAATCAAGCCAAGATAATAATTTCCCGCTTGATTATGCTAATTTTATTAAAAATTATAGATGTTTAGATATATTAATAGTAGTTGATTCTTTAGCGAATAAATCCCTACTTAACATAATTAATTGTCTAAAATTATTATTTAAACTAAGCATTATTTTTTTACATACAATATTAATTTCTTCTTCTGACATATTAAAATAAGCACTTAATTCACTTAAAGTATAATTGTTATTTGGTATTAAATGCATTCTTAAAATAAATATTAATAGTTCTTGCTTATCATATGAATTAATTAAATCTAACATTTTGGCACTTATTTTATCTAAGTCATCATTAATTAATGAATTAATATCTACATCTAATGATAAATCTATTTCTTGAAGTTTTCTAATAGCTTTAGCAAATACATTTCGATCAGAATCTTTTAATGGATTAACCTTATCTAAATTTGGGCCAAATCTTACATAAAGTCCTCTTTTTTCTTCATCAGTTAATTTAGCTAAATTAATAATATATTTTATTTCATCAAGCGATCTATTAGGTAAATAAGAATAAATATCTTTAGTAGTATCTACGCTACCTTTAGCAAAGAATTTTCTATCATTTTTACTTTTAATTGTATTATTAATCTTTTCTAAAGCAATACCTAAAAGACCTCTTTCTAAAGCTGAATCAACTTCATTATTTTCATCTAAGTTTTGCCCAAATCTTTTATAAATAATTACTCTTTGTTTAACCGCTAAATCATGCTCTATTACTTCTTTAATTAAAGTAATATCATCACTATTAACATATTCTGTTATTGTATAACTAGGAGTTTTAGGAGCTTCATAAACTGGTTCTTTTTTAACTTCCATAACTTTATTTACTTCTATTTTTACAGGCTCTTCTATTTTTTTAGGTTCTTCACTTTTTAATAAATTCGCAACTTCTTCATCAAATATTGTATGATTTGTAACGCCAAATTTTACTTTTAAGTTATTAGTTACTTTATCAAACGCATTATTTAAAGATTCAATATTAGTATCTAATTTAAGTGCAATTTCCTCATAAGATACATTATGATATTTAAGTACTAAAAATCTTTTAACATTTTTAGGTAATTTTTCTAAAGTATATCTAAGTTCTAGTAATTCATCTGATTTGATATTTAATTTTAAATCGACAACTATTTTTTTAACCGTATTTAATTTATCCATACTAAAAATAGGAACTGGATTTTTCTTAATAAAATCATCTACTTTATTAGTAACATATTTAATAGTATATTCTCTAAAATTTTTATTAGTTAAATCAAAACTAGCAATTGCTTCCTTTAAGCCTTCTCTACCTATTTTAAGAAGAAATCCATAATCATAATTACTGTTACTTGCCCTATTACAAATAATATTTTCAACTAAATTAAAATAATTCTTATATAAAATATTCCCGGCTTCTAAATCTTTATTACGGTATCTTTGAATAAGCTCTACCGCTTCTTCATTAGTTATTTCATTTCCCACACAAAAACCTCCTAAATTTGCGCCTATAATATAATAAATCTGTCTAAAAATCAAGTTTTTTCCAAAGAAAAAAGGCCTAAGCCTTTAAAAGTTCGTTTAATTTTTTCTTTTCTTCTTCTAAACGAGTTCTATCCATTTCAACAATATTACTTGGTGCCTTATTAACATAATTTTCATTACTTAATAATTTTTCTCTTCTTTCAATTGATGCTTTTAGAGTTTCTATTTCTTTTTCTTTTAAAGCAATATCTTCAGCAGTTTCTTCTTTTTCATAATAAATAGTAGCATTAAAATGTTTAGAAATAACTTTATATGCTTTAATATCTAAAGGTTTATCTATTAAATTATCAGATAATTTTAACATTTTTATAATTAAATCATTTTGATTACTATTAAAGAATACTTTAGCATCTTTACCAATATTATTTTCCGCTTTTATATTTCTATAGTTTTTAATAAATAATGAGACATCATCAATAAAATCTTCTTCTTTATCAAAAATTAGATTTTTATCATATTTAGGATAATCACTTATCATAATAGATTCATGAGTTTTAATTGGTAACATACTATATATTTCTTCAGTAACAAATGGCATAAATGGATGAAGTAGTTTTAAAATACCAGAAAGAACGTAACATAAAGTACTCTTAGTTGAAATATTATCTAAAGAATACTTAGCCATTTCAATATAATAATCGCAGAAATAATTCCAAGTAAAATTATAAATTTCAGCTCCAGCTAGATTAAATTCATATTTATCCATATGTTTAGTAACTACTTTAACAAGTTTATTAAACTTAGATAAAATCCATTTATCTTCATCTTTTAAATCATCAAAATTAATTTCTTTTAACTTTTCAATATTCATTAAAACAAAACGTGATGCATTCCAAATTTTATTAACAAAATTCCAAGTTGCAGTTAATTTTACTTCATCAAATCTTAAATCTAATCCCATTGCTCCATCAGTTGTTAAATAAAATCTTAAAGAGTCAGCACCATATTTACTCGCCATATCAAATGGATCAACCCCATTATTTAGACTCTTACTCATTTTACGACCTTGTTTATCACGAATAAGTCCATGAACAACACATTCTTTAAATGGACGAACATTATTTAAATATTCTGATTGGAAAGTCATTCTAGCAACCCAGAAGAAAATAATATCATATCCAGTTACTAAGACATCGGTTGGGAAATATCTTTCAAAATCTTTTGTATTATCTGGCCAACCTAAAGTAGAAAAAGGCCATAAAGCAGATGAGAACCAAGTATCAAGAACATCTTCATCTTGAACCCAGCCATTTCCTTCT
>CACZQI010000049.1 GCA_902783345.1 uncultured Erysipelotrichaceae bacterium | reverse complement strand
TGTATGTTTTGTTTTATTTAATAAAAAAATAATTATTGATCCTAAACCAATTGTTCAAGACACATCTATTGAGGAAATATATGGTAGTAGAAAAAGTTTAGATACATATATTGAAACTTTATATCTTAATGTATTTGGAACCTGTTCAAATGGTGAAAAATTTGATTTTACTAAAAAAAATAAATTATATTTTTCAGATTTAAAAGAAGAATATATAAATAATATAATACTTACTTATCTTCGTTATAATGATAGAAAACTGCTAATAGATAAGATAGAGGATGAATCATATCTTAGATTTAAAAAAGACGATTTAAAATTAGCGCTTAAAACATTATTTGGCAAAAAAGTATATGATAATTATTCTTATAGTGATAATTTTGCTGTTAAAGAAGGTCAAATTACATTAGATCATGACATGTATGTTGGAAAAATTCCTAATAATGATTGCACAGATGGTAAATATGTTAGTTTTTACAAGTATAATGGTGAAGTAAAAGATAATAAATATTATTTAGAAGTTGCTTTATATTATTCGGAAAGTTCTAACACTATAGAAAATAATAATGATAATATAATTAAATATGCTTATATTACTGAAAATCAAAGTGAACCAACATGTAAAGTAGATGATATAAAAAATAATTTAGATAAATTTACTAAATATCGTTTTGTATTTGTGACAGAAGATAATAATGTTATCTTTGATTATATAGAATTAATAAGTTAAGGCTTCAAATTAGAAGCCTTTTTTGTTAAAATATTTATAGGTGATTAAATTGAATTTAATTTTAAAATTAGAAAAATTAATTAGTGATGTTTTAAAAGAATTGAATTTTGAAGATGATGTTCAGTTACTTGTTTCAGATCGACCTGATTTAGGAGATTACCAATATAATGGAGCCTTTAATTTGGCTAAAAAATATCATCAAAATCCAAATTTAATTGCGGAAGATATTGTTAATAAATTAAAAGAATATAATGAGTTTAAAGATGTTAATCATGTAGGAGGATTTATAAACCTTACTTTATCAGATGAATGTTTAACTCAATATATTAATGATATAAATAAAGATTTTAGTATAAATACATATTATGCGGATGATAAAAAAACTTACTTTTTAGATTACGGTGGAGCAAATGTTGCTAAAGCTTTGCATGCTGGACATTTAAGAAGCCCTAATATTGGTGAAGCTTTAAAAAGATTATTTAATGCAGTTGGTTATCAAACTATAAGTGACGTTCATTTTGGCGATTGGGGTAGACCAATGGGACTTATTATTTGTGAAATAAAGCACAGATATCCCAATTTACCATATTTTGATGAAAACTTTGAAGGAGAGTATCCAAACAAGTGTCCAATAACTTTAGATGATTTATATGAAATATATCCAACAGCCAGTATAAAAGCCAAAGAAGATGAAGCTTATTTAGAAGAAGCAAGAGATTTGACCGTTAAACTTCAAAACCGTGAAAAAGGAATATATGCTTTGTATGAATCATTTACCCGTCTTTCAATAGAAGATATTTTAGATATTTATCATTTGTTAAATGCGACTTTTGATTTATATGAAGGGGAAAAAGATGCGGATAAATACATTGCACCAATGCTTAAATATTTGAAAGATAATAATTTAACTAAAATTAGTGAAGGCGCAACTATTATTGATGTAAAAGAAGATACAGATAAAAAAGAAATTCCTCCAGTAATTTTAATTAAAAGTAATGGGGGAATCCTTTATGATTCAACAGAGCTTGCAACATTATATAGTAGAGAATCTAGATTTAATGTTGATGGTTATCTTTATTTAACCGATATAAGACAAGAACTACATTTCATTCAAGCCTTTAGGGCAGCATATAAAACTAAGATTGTACCAAAAACTAAAACTCTTGAATGGTATGGCTTTGGAACGATGAATGGCCCAGATGGTAAACCTTTTAAAACTCGTGATGGTGGCGTTATGAGTTTAAGAGAACTTATTGATATCGTTAAAGTAGAAACTCGTAAAGTAATTAAAGATAATATTAAAGAAGAAAATAAAGATAATTTAGCTACTATCTTAGCTATTGCTGCTATTAAATATGCCGATTTACTTCCTAATAGAGCTAGTGATTATATATTTGATCCAGTTAAATTTAGCGATATTAATGGTAAAACTGGACCTTATATACTTTATGGAACAGTTAGAATGAGTTCTTTACTAAAGAAATCTGAGATGAATTATCAAAATTATAATTTAATAAATACTTTAGAAGAACGTAATATTATTTTAAATTTAATTAATTTAAGAAGTATTATCGAAAAATCATTTAAAACAAGAACTATTAATGAAATATGTGAGTATCTTTATAGATTAACATCATCATTTAATGCTTTTTATTCTAATCATGAAGTATTAACTGAAGAAGATATTAAAATAAAAGAAAGTTATTTAACTTTAATAGATATTGTATATAAAACTAATAAATATTTACTTGATATTTTAGCAATTGAATTACCTGATGCCATATAAAAAAGAAAGAGCAAATCTTTCTTTTTTAGTCGTTATTTCTGTTACCGTTATTATTTCCCCAATTCCAGCCAGAACCAATGATAATTACTAATAAAATAAATAATACAATTAAAAGAGCTGCACCAACGCCATAACCGCCCCCAGTATTTCCTACATAGCTATAGCAGCATGGATTAGTGTATCCTCCATTATAACCACCGTTATATCCGTAATAATACATATTAATACCTCCTTTGTATCTATTATAGTTTACACAATTAGGCTCAATTTGGTTAATAATTTTAAAAAATATTGATATTTTATTGCACGAACAAATGTATTGTGTTATACTTATTTAGAGTGAAAATAAAAAGTAAAATTGATGTTAAATCATAGACTTAAAACTAGCACTTTGATACAATAAAGGGTAAGGTGGTAAAGATGTTTGGTTATATTATAGGAAGCGTAAAATACTTAACTAGTAATTACATTGTTTTAGATAATCATGGTATAGGATATATAATTTTTGTTCCTAATCCTTATGCTTATGAGGAAGGCAAGGAATATACAGTTTATACGCATCAATATATAAATGAAACCGAAAATGCTTTATATGGCTTTAAAACTTTAGAAGAAAAAGATTTATTTTTAAAACTAATTAATGTTAAAGGTTTAGGACCTAAAACAGCTATTCCAATGCTAGCTACTGGTAGTGTAAATGGGATTGCTGATGCAATTGAAAGGGAAAATATTTTATATTTAAAGAAGTTTCCTAAAGTTGGAGATAAGTTAGCAAGGCAAATGATTTTAGATTTAAAAGGAAAATTAGGTTCAATTGATGCTGCATTGGAAGATAATACTGACGAACTAATTGAAGTATTAGAAAATTTAGGCTATAAAATAGTTGATATTAAAAGAATACTTCCAAAGGTTGATAGGAGTTTATCAATTGAAAATCAAATTAAAGAAGCACTTAAATTAATGCTTAAATAAATAATTAGGGAGGTTTTGGTAAAGTGAAAAATATAGAAATATATAATGAAACGATTTTTGAAAATATTAAACATGAGGATGAATTTGGTGAATTTTGGTATGCTAGGGAACTATGCAAAATTCTAGAATATGGAGAATTTAGAAAATTTTTGCCAGTAATAAAAAAAGCTATGGTATCATGTGAAAACAGCAATCAGCCAATTGAAGACCATTTCGCCGAAGTGGACGTAATGGTAAAAATAGGGTCAAATGCTAAAAGAAAGCTTAGAGATTATAAACTTACTCGTTATGCATGTTACTTAATAGTGCAAAATGCTGATTCTTCAAAACCAATTATTGCTTTAGGTCAAACATATTTTGCCATTCAAACTAGAAAACAAGAATTAAGTGAAAAAGAGTATAGTCTTTTAACCGAAGATGAAAAAAGATTTTATCAAAGAAATTTAACTAAAAAAGGGAACTATTCATTAAATCAAACTGCTAAAAAAGCAGGTGTTAAAAATTTTGATAAATTTCATAATGCTGGTTATAAAGGTTTATACAATGGAGAAACAGCAGATGATATTGCTAAAAGAAAAGGGTTAAGGTATAGAGAAGACATATTAGATAATATGGGAAGCGATGAATTAATTATTAATTTATTTAGAATATCTCAAACAGAGCAAAAACTTAAAAGAGATAATATTAAGGGCGAGAAAAATGCTAATAAAACGCATTATAAAGTAGGTAGTAAAATTAGAGAAACAATCAAAGAATTAGGTGGAACAATGCCAGAGAATTTACCGACGCCAAATAAAAGTTTAAAAGAACTCGAAAAAGAGAAAAGAACTAAAGCATTAATAAAGTAAGTATTGGAGGTGCTTATGGAAAACAAAGAAAGAATAATATCTGGAGAAAAATTAGAAGTAGATACAATAGATGATAATATTAGGCCCCAAAAATTAGATGAGTATATTGGTCAAGATGAAGTAAAAGAAAATATTAGAGTTTTTGTTGAAGCCGCTAAAATAAGAGGAGAATCACTTGATCATGTCCTTTTATATGGGCCTCCAGGTCTTGGTAAAACAACGCTTGCGCATATTATTGCTAATGAACTTGGGACGAATATTAAAACTACAACTGGACCAGCACTAGAAAAAAGTGGGGATTTAGCGGCCGTACTTTCCACACTAGAACCAGGGGATGTTTTATTTATTGATGAAATTCATCGTATTCCTAAATTTATTGAAGAAATACTTTATCCAGCTATGGAAGACTTTGAACTTGATATTGTAGTTGGGCAAGAAGGCTCATCTAGAAGTATTAAAATTGAGCTTCCACCATTTACCTTAGTGGGCGCTACAACTAGAGCGGGAGATATATCGGCCCCACTTCGTGATAGATTTGGAATAGTATCAAAACTTAATTATTATTCAATTGATGAACTTAAAGATATAGTTAAAAGAACAAGTAGAGTATTAGATATGCCAATTACTGACGAAGCAGCCTTAGAACTTGCTAATCGTTCCAGAAAAACTCCGAGAATAGCAAACCGTTTATTTAAAAGAGTTAGAGACTTTGCTCAAGTAGCTGGTGAAGCAGAAATTACGAAAGAGACAACTTTAAAATCACTTGAAAGATTAAGAGTAGATAAATATGGTTTAGACCAAGTAGATATTGAGTATTTAGAAAGTTTAATAAATAAATTTAATGGGGGACCAGTAGGAGTTGAAACAATAGCGTCCTCGATTGGCGAAGAAGTCTCGACCTTAGAAGATGTTGTTGAGCCATACTTAATGCAAGAAGGTTTTATTAAAAGAACTCAAAGAGGAAGAATTGCAACTGATAAAAGTTATTCACATATCAAAAAAGAAGGAGGATTGTTTGATGAATAGAAAGATTGCAAAGGCCTTAAAAGATGAGGCCCAAAGACAAGAAAATAATATTGAGCTTATTGCAAGTGAGAATTATGTTTCAAAAGATATTTTAAAACTTCAGGGGAGTATTTTAACTAATAAATATGCCGAAGGATATCCTGGTAAAAAGTATTATGGGGGTTGTGAATATATTGATGTTATTGAGCAAACAGCAATAGATTATGCATGCAAGCTTTTCAAATGTAAATATGCAAATGTTCAACCACATTCAGGATCAAGTGCTAATATGGCTGTATATAAAGCCTTACTTAACGTAGGGGATACAGTTATGGGAATGGATTTATCAAATGGTGGCCATTTAACTCATGGACATCCAATGAATTTTAGTGGTACTGATTATAAAATTGTTAGTTATACAGTTGATAAAAAAACTGAAATGATAGATTATGAAGAAGTACGTAAATTAGCATTAGAATACAAACCTAAAATGATAATTGCTGGTGCTTCAGCATATTCTAGAATTATAGATTTTAAAAGATTTAAAGATATTGCTGATGAAGTAGGAGCATATCTTATGGTTGATATGGCTCATATTGCTGGACTTGTTGCAACTGGTGCTCATCCATCACCAATTCCTTATGCTGATGTTGTTACTACAACTACTCATAAAACATTACGTGGACCAAGAGGTGGATTAATATTAACTAATAATGAAGAAATAGCTAAAAAAATAGATAAAGCTATATTCCCTGGTATTCAAGGTGGTCCTTTAATGCATGTTATTGCGGCTAAAGGGCAATGCTTTACTGAAGCCTTAGAACCAGGATTTGCAGATTATATTGATAATGTAGTTAAAAATGCTAAATCTCTTGCTGAAAGTTTAAGTGAAGAAGGCATTAGAATAATTTCTGGTGGAACTGATAATCATTTATTATTAATAGATGTTAAAAGTGCTTTTGGTATAACTGGTAAAGAAGCCGAAACTCTATTAGATAAAATAAATATTACTGTTAATAAAAATACGATTCCTAATGAAACAGAAAGTCCATTTAAAACATCAGGATTAAGACTAGGTTCAGCTGCTATGACAACAAGAGGACTAGATACTACTGATTTTCGTAAAATTGGTAAAATTATTGCGACTGCTTTAAAAAATCGTGATAATGAAGAAACATTAAAAGAACTTAAAGAAGATGTTTTAAAACTAACTTCAGCGCATCCAATTTATAAGAAATAGGTGGCGCTATGACTAAATGGGATAAAGAATATATTAAATTATGTAAAAAAATATTAGATGAAGGTGTTGAAGTAGAAAACAGAACTGGCATTAATACAATTAAAATACCTTCTTATCATTTGCATTTTGATTTAAAGGAAGAATTTCCGGTTCTTGCCACAAAGCAGCTTTATTTTAGACAAGCTATTTTAGAAATGCTTTGGATTTATCAAGAGCAAAGTAATGATGTAAGATGGCTTCAAGAAAGAGGCGTGCATATTTGGGATGAGTGGGAAATAGATGATGATGGACTTTGGCATGCTAATCAAAATGTTTTAGAAAATGGTAAATATGTTAAAAAAGATATTGTTCGTAAGTTTGATAAAAAATACGCTCATACTATTGGTACTGCTTATGGATATATAGTTAATAAATTTCATCTAACCGAAAACTTAATTGAAACAATTAAAAATAATCCAACTGATAGAAGAATGGTAATTTCTTTATGGCAAAATGATTATTTAGATACCGCAGTGCTTCCTTCATGCGTTTGGAGTAGTGAATGGGATGTAACTGATGGTTATTTAAATATGTGGGTTCACCAAAGAAGTTGTGATGTTCCACTAGGCCTTCCATTTAATGTTACTCAGTATGCTACACTTTTATCTTTAATTGCTAAAGTTACAGGTCTTAAGCCAGGTACTATCGATTGGAGTATTAAAGATGCGCATATTTATACTAATCAAGTTGAAGGCATTAAAGAACAAATTAAAAGATTTGATGAAAATGATGATATTAAAGCACCAACTTTATGGATTAATCCAGAAATAGATGATTTCTTTAAATTTGATAATTCAAAAGATTGTAAAGATATAAAGGTTGTGGGATATGAGCATATGGGCCCAATTAAATTCCCATTGGCGCAATAATGGATAATTTAAGTTTAATTGCAGCCATTGGTCAAAACAATGAACTTGGCCTTAATAATGAATTAATATGGCATTTACCATCAGATTTAAAATATTTTAAAAAAGTAACAACTGGTAAAACAATTATTATGGGGCGTAAATGTTTTGAATCACTTCCAAATCTTTTACCTAATCGTAAATCTATTATTTTAACAAATAATCTAAAGTATAATGTTGACGGGGCTTTAATCTTACATGATAAGAGTGAAGTTTTAGATTATGTAAAAAATGCTAAAGAAGAATGCTTTATAATTGGTGGTGGTAAAATTTATGAACTATTTTTGCCATATGCTAAAAAATTATATTTAACGGAAATTAAAGCTGAAAGTAAGGCTGACGTATTTTTTCCAGAATTTAATAAAGAATTATATCAAAAAGAAGAAATTGAAACTATTAATGAAAACAATCTTGAATATAAATTTGTTATTTATACAAGGAGGTAATTATGTCTAAAGGTAAGTTAATTATTATTGAAGGAACTGATTGTTCTGGTAAAGAAACTCAAACTAATTTATTAGTAGAAAAACTAAAAAGTGATGGTATTAAAGTAGATAGATTTTCTTTTCCTAATTATGATAGTCCCACTGGTAAAATAATTGGGGCATGTCTTTTAGGTAAACCCGCAATGACTAATGAACTTCTAAAAATGAATCATTCCTTCTTTAAAGAAGGTGGTGGAAATATTGATCCTTTAGCAGCCTGTGATTTATATGTCGCAGATCGTAGATATAATTTACCTATTTTAAATAAATTGCTTGAAGAAAATAGTATTGTTATAGTAGATAGATATGTTACAAGTAATATGGCTCATCGTGGTGGATTAATTGAAGATAAAAGTGAAAGACTTAAAATATATGAAAAAATAGATAAACTTGAGTATGATATTAATGAACTTCCAAGACCTGATAAAACTATTTTGTTATATTTACCTTATGAATATGCACGAGTTTTAAAACAAAATAGGGCTGAACTACCAGATGAAGCTGAAAAGAATGAAGAATATTTAAAAAGGGGAGAAGCATCATACTTAGAACTTGCTAAACTTTATAATTATGATGTAATTAATTGTGTAAATAATAATGAAATAAGAACTATTGAAGATATTAATGCAGAACTATATTCAAAAATAATTAACATGATAAAATAAGCATTTTATGGCAGATGTCTATAAGTTGTAAACTTTACGCAAATTTGACACTTGCGGGGGGGTAATTAAATGATAAAATGGACTTAGAAAGTAGGTCCATTTTTGTATGAAAAAGAAAATAATAGTACTAACTGGTTTAATAGTATTTATGTTAGTAGCCTTTGGCGGATTTACTTATGCAATATTTACGAATAGTAAAGTCCAAGAAGGGAGTAATAGTGTAAGTACATATAACTGTTTAGACATCCAATAATCCAATATTGTAAATTAAGCCAATTGGCTTTTTTTCTTTTTAAATAAATGTTATAATCGTTAGTGGTGATTTTATATGAAAACCGATGATTTTGATTATGAACTTCCTAAAGAATTAATTGCGCAAACCCCTCTTAAAAATAGAGCTGAATCTAAATTATTAGTAATGGATAGATTAAGTGGTAATTTAAAGCATGAACGTTTTTATAATATAATTAATTATTTAAATAAAGGTGATGCTTTAGTTATTAATGATACTAAAGTTATACCAGCGCGTTTAATAGGGGAAAAAGAAGATACTCATGCTGTTATTGAAATTCTTCTTTTAAAACAGCTAGAAAATGATGTATGGGAGTGTCTTGCTAAACCACAAAAAAGATTAAAAGAGGGTACTATTGTTACTTTTGGTGAAGGTTTATTAAAGGCTAAAGTTTTAGAAATTAAAGAAGAAGGCATTACTAAAATTGAACTTATCTATGATGGAATATTAATGGAAATTTTAGACAAATTAGGTTCTATGCCACTTCCACCATATATTCATGAAAAATTAGAAGATAAGGATCGTTATCAAACTGTTTATGCTGAAAATTATGGTTCTGCTGCTGCTCCTACTGCTGGATTACATTTTACAGAAGAACTATTAAAACAAATTGAAGAAAAGGGTGTTAATATTGTTCATATTACGCTTCATGTAGGTCTTGGAACTTTTAGACCAGTAAATGTTAGTGATGTTACTAAACACATTATGCATACAGAAGAGTATTTAATTACTAAAAAAGCTGCTGATAAATTAAATGAAGTAAAAGAAAATGGGGGTAAAATAATTGCAGTAGGTACAACTAGTGTTAGAACTTTAGAAACTATTTTAAAAGATAATAATAAGTTTGTTCCTTGCCATGGGGAAACTAATATCTTTATTTATCCTGGTTTTAAATTTAAAGCCGTTGATGGAATAATAACTAACTTTCATTTACCTAAAAGCACTTTAGTTATGTTAGTATCAGCATTTTCAACTAAAGAAAACATTTTAAATGCTTATAAAGTCGCTATTAAAAATGGTTATCGTTTCTTTAGTTTTGGCGATGCAATGTATATTGGCAATATAAAATAAAAAAAGAACTTTAATAAGTTCTTTTTTAATATTCTCAATGGTGACCCGTACGGGATTTGAACCCATGAATGTATGCGTGAAAGGCATATGTGTTAACCGCTTCACCAACGGGCCAAAACAAATGGTGGGCCTGGGGGGACTTGAACCTCCGACCTCACGCTTATCAGGCGTGCGCTCTAACCAGCTGAGCTACAAGCCCATT
>CACZQI010000048.1 GCA_902783345.1 uncultured Erysipelotrichaceae bacterium | reverse complement strand
TCAAAGAATAAAAAGGGGTTGGCTAGTGTGATACTAGCACCAATTCGCCTTTAAGTGAATTGGTGATTTATATACTAAATTAAAAGGTTAAAAATGTCAACAATTTTTTTCACTTTTTTAAACTTTTTTGGGAGGTGCATTATGCTTGAAGAAATTAAAGGAATTGGGCCTAAAACACTAGCTGCCTTAAATGATTTAAATATCAATTCCATTAATGATTTAATAACTTATTATCCATATCGATATAACATTTATAAACCAGTAAAATTAAGTGATGATTCAAATGATAATACAGTTATGATTAATGGATATGTCGAAGGCCCTATCAGAGTATTTTATATTAAAAAAAATCTTAATAAATTATCTTTTAAATTAAATACTAATCATAAACTAATTAATGTAGTTATTTTTAATCGTGCCTTTATAAAAGCGAATTTAATAGTGGGAAAGGTTATTTCCGTAATTGGTAAATATAATATAAAAACCAATACTTTTACGGCTAATGATATTAAACTAACACCTATTTTAAAAGAAAAAGTAGAAGGTGTGTATCATTTAAATAGTAATATTAAAAGAGCATCTTTTCAAAAAATAGTTAATAATTTATTATTAAAAAATTTTTATGTTAAAAATTATATACCAGATTATTTAATGAAAGAATATAATTTTATAGATAAAATAAGTGCGGTAAAAGAAATGCATATCCCAAGTAATTTAGATAATTTAAAGAAAGCAAAACTAATGCTTACTTATGAAGAATTATTTGCTTTTATGTTAAAAATTAATTATATGAAAATGTATAAAACTAAAAAAGAAAATGCTTTTATTAAAAATTTTGATAATAATAAAATAGAAGATTTCATTAATAATCTTCCATTTAAGTTAACAACTGACCAGGTTAACGCTATAGATGATATTAAAAAAGATTTTAACTCAAATGTTAGAATGAATAGACTTTTACTGGGTGATGTTGGAAGTGGAAAAACAATTGTGGCTTTTATATCTTTATATATGAATTATCTAGGTGGCTATCAAGGTATTCTAATGGCGCCAACTGAAATACTAGCAGAACAACATTATAAAAATATGACAAATCTTTTTAAAGACAAATTAAATATTGAACTTTTAACAAGTTCGGTAAGTAAAAAAGATAGAACAAATATAATTAATAGAATAAAAGAAAATAAAATTGATGTTTTAATTGGAACTCATTCGGTTTTAAATGATGAAATTAATTTTAATAATTTAGGATTAGTAATTACTGATGAACAACATCGTTTTGGTGTTAATCAAAGAAAAAATTTAGCAAGAAAAGGAGAAATGGTAGATGTTCTTTATATGAGCGCTACACCTATACCAAGAACCCTTGCTTTAACATTATATGGAGATATGGATATTTCACAAATTAAAATAAAGCCTAATAATCGTAAAGAAATAAAGACAAAAGTATATACTAATAAAGATATAAAAACGGTTTTAAATGAAATGTTAGAGGAAATTAAAAATGGTCATCAAATATACGTAGTTGCCCCTTTAATCGAAGATGAAGATGGGGAAAGTAATATGGAAAGTGTTACTAAATTATATGAAAAATTAAATAATGCTTTTAACTCTAAAATACCAATTGAAATACTTCATGGTAAACTATCTAATAAAGAAAAAGATAGTATTATGAATAAGTTTAAAAATAATGAAATAAAAATACTTATCTCAACAACAGTTATTGAAGTTGGTATCGATGTAAGTAATGCTACAATGATGGTTGTATTTAACGCTGAAAGATTCGGTCTTGCTACTCTTCATCAGCTTCGTGGACGTATTGGACGTAATGAACTTGAATCCAAATGTTTACTTATTAGTGATTTTGATACACCTAGACTTAAAATTCTTGAAGAAAGTTCTGATGGTTTTTATATCAGTGAAAAAGACTTTGAACTAAGAGGATCAGGTGATTTATTTGGTGTAAGACAAAGTGGAGATATGACCTTTAAAATTGCTAATTTAAAGACTGATTTTAAAATTCTTATGAAATGCAAAGAGGATAGTGAATTATTCTTAAAAGAAAATATTAATAATTTAAATCATTTTTTAAATCAAAAAGAATTAATTTCTAGTATATCTTTTAACGAATAAATGATATACTTATAGTAGAAAGGCGGTAGAAACATGAATAGGGTAAAAATTAAGAAAGAAGCAAGAGAAATGCTTAAAGGCAATGTTTGGAATATCCTAAAACCAATTCTTATAATCGCACTTATTACTGGAGTTGTAGGTGCAATTACTGGTGGTTCATCAGGTGGTACAAACTATGAAATTGTTAATGGAACTTTAAAAGTGACTAGCGAGAGTCCTAGTTTAGGTGCTGGTTTATTATCACTTGCTGTTAGTCTTGCGATGCTTCCAGTTGAATTTGGACTTTTAGTTTATATTGTTAAATTCGTTAGAAAACAACCATATGAATTAAAAGAATTATTTGCTCATTTTAACAAATTCTGGCCAATTTTTTGCTTAAACTTCTTAATAGGTTTATTTGTAACATTATGGTCTTTACTATTCATCATTCCTGGTATTATTGCAGCAATTAGTTATACTATGGCAATGCTTATTATGGTTGATGGTGAAACTGATGCAATGGCTTGTATTAGAAAAAGTAAAGCTATGATGAAAGGCTACAAATGGGATTATGTTGTATTTCAATTAAGTTTCATTTTATGGCATTTACTAGGAATTGTTACTTTTGGTATTGCTTATTTATATGTAGGACCTTATCTAACTGTAGCTGAAGTACTTTACTATGAAGATTTAAAAGAAGTTAATCCTGTAAAATAATTAGAAATTTAATTAATTTAAGAAATATAAATTGACAAAATTTTAAAAATTTTATATGATTAATTTAGCATGATAGAGATGTCATGCTTGTACCTCTAGTTTTTTATACTAGTGGTGACAACCAAAACCCCCTGAAAGAGAGACATGAATAATTGTCTCTCGTTTTTGTTAAATGGAAATGAGACTTTGAATTAAATAGTTTCTTTTTTTATAAAATAATTATTTGTAAAAACGAATTCTTGCTCCTTAAATGGGCCATATTTATTAGTAAAATTTTTAACTTCATTAGTTATAAACTCTAGTGCTTTTTCTTTATTACCTAATTCTATTATATAGTCTTTAACTTTATTATTATTAGGATTCCATTCAACAGTAAAACAGGCGCGATAAATATTATTTTTATCAAGTTTAATTGATATATTTAAATGTTTATCTCTACTTACATTTTTACTAATTGTAACTGAAAATCTATTTTTACTTCGCCCTTCCCATAAATTAAAATTATAAGTTTTTGCGATATCGCAAATATCATAAATAAAAGAATTAAAGCGTTCTTCTTTATTGCGAAAATTTTTGCTTTTTTTATGAATTTTAGGATGTATTTTATCATAAGCATCTAATCTCATTTTTAAAATGCCTGCATCAGTTGATTCATTATTCCAGGGATGAGCAAAATGATGAATACTTTTACCTATTTTTAAACTATAAAACAAAGACATATCATAATAAGATACAATATCTCTATCCATGAGTTCTTGGTAAAAAGGCTTACCATAAATAAATTCATATTCTTTTTGAGCTCTTAGACTCCAAAATGTATCATAAAGTGTAGTTCCATTTGCTCTTATCCAATCCCACATAAAAGTTTTACTTTCTACATTTGGAGCATCTATATGGCACCTAGAACATAATAAAACTAAATTGGATGGCTCGTCTTTACCAACTAAACTTTCAGGTACAATATGGCATTTTTGTAATGGTTTTTCATAACCACAGCGCCAGCATCTTTCATGAGCTTCGCTCCAATCAACACTAAGACCACATTCATCTTCACATTTGGCCCAATAATCAACTATTTCTTTTTTAGTTGTTTTAATAGGTTTTCTTTTATTGTTTTTCTTTTTAAGTTTAAGTTTTAACTTTTCATTTTCATCTTTTAACTCATTAATTTCTTTTAATAACTCTTCATATTTCATCTAAATCACTAATTAAATTATATCAGTTCTATAAATAATTACAAATATAAAATCTAACGGAACGTTCACTTATTTTTTCTTAAATATTTGCAATAATAATTATGGAAGTGATATTTATGCTAAAGCAATATAACTTCAATCCGAACATCAGAGAAGTTGTATGTAAAAATATAAAAAAGTATCGTAAAGAGAAAAATGTTAGATTAATGGATTTAGCTGAAGCCATTAATGTGACACCTGATTATATTAGAAGAATGGAATCTATAACAGGTACAAAGAATATTTCTTTAACGACACTTTATAAAATTGCAACTGTTCTTGATGTTAAAATGGATAAATTTTTTGAAGAGTAAGAGATGGCCTAATTAATCTTTAACTCTTCTATTTTTATGGGATCTTTATTTTTAATACAAATAGAGTAGTCTTTTTCTAGAATTTTTTCTAATTTTTTAAAATTTATTTTTTGATAATTTGGAATATCATTTGCTAAATGTTCTAGGGTTTGTTTATAAATATTTTCTAAAGTATAACTTTCCCATAGAGCATTTTCTTTATATAATGTTGAAATTACAAAAGCATAAAAATTATAGATAAGTTCATTTGTACAATAGTTTTTTATTTTCTTTTCTGAAGGCTCTATTGCTTTTAAAAATTTAAAATCATCATATTCTATTAATTCTTTTTTATCTCTAACCATATTCACCTCCTATAATAATTATTGTAAATTATAATTATAATTTTTACAAATAAGTTTTCAGTTTTTAGTATGTTTTAATATTAAGCGTTCATAATAATAAAAGGAGGAATTATGACGCAAAAAGAATTATTATATTTAGAAGATGCTATTGGGCATGAACAAAATATTATAAGTATTATTACTGAGATGCTTAATTTACTAGAGGATAAGAATCTTCGCTCTTTTATGAATAAAGAACTTAAAAGACATGAGGGTATGGAACAAAAATTAATTAAATTATTGGAGGATAAGGCAAATGAATGATAAACTTTTAATGGAAAATTATCTTTTAGTATTAAAAAGCACAATGGAAGTGTATGTTCATGGTACATTAGAAAGTTCTAATATGGATGTTAGAGAAACATTAAAATTAGGTTTAGCAGAAACAACAATTCATCAATCTAGAACATATGATGAAATGACTAAATTTGGATGGTATACTATTAATAATGTTAAACCAAATATAATTAATCAAACTTTAAATAAAGTCAAACAAAATAGCTAGAATTTCTAGCTATTTTTAGATGCTTTTTCGCATATTGCAACAATATAATTTTTATGATAAATAAGTTTGCATTTAACTTTAGAATCACTACAAATAATTTTTTTCTTAGTAATAATAAATTCTACATTATTAATATCTGCAAGTTTAAATCCATTCATTTTTAGATATGCTTCTTTTAAACAATATATTTCAAATAATCTTTTATAAGAATTATTTATGTATTTTTGTTCTTTTAAAGTAGCAAATGATTTAATAGCATTTAAATCTACTTTTCTTATTTTTTCAATATCAATGCCACATTCATAATTAGATGTTATAACACAAACGTAATCATGTGAATGAGATATATTATAATAAATTTTATAATTATTAATATAAGGCTTATTATTATCGTTATATTTTATTATAAGGTTTTGATAATTTGTTTTGTAGTATTTTTTTAAAAGTTTTGCTAAAAGATATTCTCCTAAGATAGATAAATTTTTATTTTTCTTATCTTTAATTTTAGTTAGTTTTTCTTTTTTAGGAGAAATAACATTAAAATTATCAAGTAAATTATCACTATAATTGTTAATATTTTTAATAATAATATGTCTCATAAATAAGTCCTTTCATTAATATATTATAATTATCTTTTTATTTAAGTCAAAAAATAAGTGTAGTTTTTTAAAAATTGCTAATACTAAAATTAGAGGTTTTATGAAAAGAAGATTAGTATTGGTTTTTATATTTTTTGTAATATTAGGGATTTTATTATTAACTAGAAGTAATAAAGCATATGCTTATGTTAATTGCGCGGAAACTGTTATTTCGCCAAAAGAAGTTACAACTTTAAATTTTAAAAAATATATTGAAAATAATAATTATGAAGTGGTTAGTTTTTGTTCTTTTGATATGTGCTATATAAAAAGGGAAGATACTATAGAAAAAAGTATTAATAATTTTAAGATGATGTTTGATAAATATTTATCAGAAGATGATTTTTATGAATTAAATGTTAAAGGATACCCTATAACTAAAATAGTAATAAATGCTTGTTAATACTTAATTATTTCAATATTTTTTCTATTATCTTTAATAAGTTCTTTTATAAAGAGCGAATAATTATTGTAAGGAGCTAAAAGATATACATTATTTCTTGATCTAGTTAATGCCACGTAAAATAATCTTCTTTCTTCTTCAAAAAGATAAGCATCTTTATTAATTATTAAATCTAATAAATAATGATTTTTAAGTTTAGATGGTAAAGAATTACTTTTATTTTCTAAATTTACAACAATAATATTATCATCTTCTAGACCTTTAGAAGAATGGATAGTTAAAAATTTAATATTATTATTTTCTGTAATTGAAAAATTTTCTTTATCTATATTATTACGTCCTAAAATAGTAATACTTCCATTTATATTTGAAATTATATTATTTATTATGGTTTTTGAATCTTTATAAAAAATAACTTTAATTGGTTTTGTAATGTCTTTAAGGCAAATAGTTTCCTTTTTTATTTGCTTTTTATTTTTCATTATAAAATTATTGGCGGTATTAATAAGACTTTGATTATTACGATAATTATAATCTAAAGTAATAATATTTAAGTCAGGTAAATACTTTTTTAAATTTAAAAAAACATCTAAATTGCACCCATTAAAACGATAAATAGATTGATAATCATCTCCTACGGCAAATAGTTTACCATTATTTTGTTTTAAAATAGAGTATATTAAATTAAATCTAATTAGTGAAGTATCTTGAAATTCATCTATTATGATATATCGATATTTAGTTTTAATTGTATTATTTTTGATATTATTAGTAGCATCTATAATCATATCATTAAAATCAACCATTAAAGAAGATGTTAATTCATTTTGATAAATAGTATAAATGTCTAAAATAATTTTTAAATAATCCTTGGTTATAAAATGGCTTTTTTGATATAAATCAAATAAATAAGAAACATTTTCATAATTAGATTTATACAAGTTAATAAAAGTTGAAATAAGTTTTTGCAAATTAAAAAGATTAGTTTCTCTTAATATTCTTTTAATTCTTTTATTAGTTAAATAATGATATTTACCATATGAATTTATGTATTCATTAATAATATAATTTAAATAATTTGCTGGAGTAATAGAAAGATTAGGCTTTTTTAATAAATCTAGACTTAATTTATGAAAAGTTTTAACATCTATATTAGAATAATTAATCTTTCTTTTAATATCATTTACTGATTCATTAGTAAAAGAGATGACTAATATTTCATCTTCTTTATATATATTATTTTCAATTAAATAGTTTATTTTATTTATAATAGTATAAGTCTTACCAGATCCAGCACCAGCTATGACTAAAGTATTATTTAATGATTTAACAGCAAGCAATTGTTTTTCATTCATAGAATGAATATAAAATAGATAAAGTTAATTGTCAATAGTTTAAATTATTTATTAGTATTTTCGTAATAATTTCTTTCACTTAATTCGTTTAAAACTAAGTCTAATTCTTCATCTAAAGTATCCTCATAAGCTTCTTCGGCTATATAAATAATATCTTTTAGAGAATTATAATTCTCAGGATTAATTTCATTTCTTTTTAAAACATCTATTTGGTAGTTAGTTAAATATAAATTGTCATTGACTTTTTTTAAAGCATTAGCATTAAAATCAATTTCTTTAGTTAATTTATCAATATCAAAGTTTTCCATTATAAAAAATTTAAATAATCAATGTAATTTAATTTTTCTAAAATTACAAATACAATACCTGCGCAAAGAATAAATATAAAAAGAATTAAAGGAAAAATGCTACTACCATTTTCCTTTTTAATTGCAACTGGCTTTTCAATAACTAATTTTTTATTTAGTTTTGTATTTTCGTCCATGATTATTTACCTTTCTTTTTAAATTATATAATACTATTATTAGAAATCCTATTAATAATATTTCTACTATATTTATATCTTTTTCATACTTTGATGTCAAGGTTATATTTGAATATATTCTAGTATTAAAATCAAATTTTTCGTTATTTTTAAACCAGCCAATAAATTTATAACCTTCTTTTTGAGGAATAAATTCTTTTATTTTTTCTCCTTCTTCAGTTATTATTTCGGTAATTTTGCCATTATCATTAAAAGTGACTGTATATTTAAATGGTTCATAATCACTCCAAATACCTACTTTATTTTCTTTAGCAATAGTTTGTTTTTCATATAAAAGATTAGTATATTTATAATCATTATACAAATATCTTACTTTAGCATAGCCATGCTCAATTAAATCTAGTTCTAAAAGAGAGCTATCTACCCAAACCCAAGCAAGAGTTCGATCAAATTTATCTTTTTCATCACTTTTTTCATCATATTCTAAATAAATTTCTTTCGCATTAGTAAGTTTATCGCAGGTATAATTACTAGCCTTTTTACCATAAGCTTCAGCTTCACTTTCTGGTTTTACAGATTCAGGTGTATCAATACCTAAAAATCGTACTCTTGTATTAACATTATTTATTTTAAATAATGCTGTATCTCCATCTACGCACTTTGTTAATGTTACTTTTTCTTTAGAATTAGCATATACATTTAAAGTACCAATAAAAATAATTATTACAATAAATATCTTTTTCATATAACCTCGTAAATATAATACCATTTAAAATAAATTAATGCTATAAGAGGTTAAGTTCATGTAAATAGTTTACTAAAAGCCTTAGAAGAAAAAGAAAAATTTGTAAATTGGAGAGTAAACAATTTAGTAAATAAATAGCAATAGCAAAAAATAATTTATTTATTTCCAAGTTTATGATACAATAAACATAATAGAGGGTGGCAAAGTGGAGATAGTAGATTTATTTTTAAATGCACTACAAACAAATATTTCGCCTAGTAGTTCTAAAATAATTGATTATGAAAACACTAGAAATAGTAAAATGCAAATTAAAAATATTTTGTATACACATGAAATATTAAATGATGAAATTAAATTAGAAGATTTAGTTTCTTTTAGTGATGCTGAAATTGAGACACTTTTTAGTGCTTTAGATAGTGAAAAGAAAGATATTTTATTTAAAACTTATAATGTTTATAAACCTTTATTTGAGATGTATCAAAAAATTAAAAATAAATTTGAAGGTGATTTTGAAGCTCCACAATATAATGAAGCATCTAAATGGTTAAATGATATTGTTTATAAAATTAACCGTTATTTAAAAATAAATAATGCTCCTAGTGATGAATTTATTAATTCCCTAAAAGAAAGAAATGCTTTATATACAAAGTATTATAGTTTATTTAATGGAAATGTTTTAGTTAAACCAGTGGATGATTTTCAAGAGTTTAACGATTTATTAGATGAGTTAAATTTTAATGATAATGAAAAATATGAAATAAAGAAATTTATTGGTATTGGGCATATTAAATTACTTACTAAAAAACAAGATGATAATAAAGAATTAGACAAATATAAAGTAATTATTAAAAGTAAAAAAGAAAAATATCAAGAAACATATGAATTATTATCAAAAGAAGAAGGCTTAGATATTGATAATGCTAATATTAATGATTTAACTAATAAATATAATAAAGATGAAAACGAAATAAGACAATCATTAACTATAATCTTTATGGAAGATGTTATTGATAAAGTTAAAAATAATAAATTAGATTTAAACAGTGCTATCTTAGAGTTAGATAATATCTTAGAGTTCTCTCGTAAAAATAGAGAAGAAGTTGTACAAGAAAAGATAGTAGTAAATAGTGAAGAACAAGAAATAATTAATGAAGCTAATGAAATATTAAATAATGAAAAAGATTTAATTAATAGTATTAATGATGAAGAGTTTAGTAAATATCTTGCTCAAAGCATTAATACAGAAGGTGAAGAATCTATTAAATATCAAATTGTGTCTTTATTACTTGCTCTTCATGGTGAACTTGAAAAGTATAATAATATTAAAGATATTGATAAATTAAAAGATATGGTTGTAAATAATATTAAGGATTATATAGAAGCGTATAAAACACTTAAAAGTAAATTAAATAATTAATAGAAGGAGGTTCTATGAAAAATTACATAATAAATTTTTTAAATATTGCTAAAGAAGAAGGTAAAAAAGCCGAAAAAAGTTCATATGATACCGCTTTTCTAAAGGAAATAATTGATAAAGTTAATAATAATGAAGATTATTTCTATGAATTTATCTTAGATTTAGATAATGATTTATTAAAAGGATTAATTAATAATATTGATCCAGAAAGTTCAAGAGAATCATTTTTAGCATCTGTTATATATTTAAAAAGTTTAACAGAAATAAATAAAAAGGAAGATGTCAGTATTCCTTTAAGTAAAAATCAAGAAGAAATACTATATGAAGTTTTTGAACTAATTAAAAAAGTTGTTGAAAAGTATGAAAAATCTGAAAAAGAAGCTAAGAAATTTTATAAAAAATATGGGCAAAAGTATGATAGTATCATAAATAAATTTAATAATAATATTGCATTAACTATTGAAGATTATGATTTAATTGATGATTTAATAAAGAAGTATGAAAAAGAAAATACGATAAGTCATTTAAATAGTGTAATGGATTATTTAAATAGTTTTAACTATCCACTTCTTCCTGAATTTAAAGAAGATAATCAAGAAGAAAAAGTAGAAATAGAAATGCCTTCTATTGAAATATCAGAAGAAAATGAAGATATAATTATTAGCGGTATTACCGAAAAAGAAGAAACTAATAATACTGATATTAATGAAAAGGAAAATGCCAAGATTGATATTTTTAGCCCTCATAGTTTTGAATTTACAGAAGAGCCTAAGAAGCCTAAAGACAAAGATAAGAAAAATAAGATAAGAAAAGAAGAAAAAGAGCCTGAAATTGTAGAGATTGAAGAAGAACATAATAAAGATATTGCTGAAGAAAAAGTAGATAGTCCAGTTGATAATTCGGCTGATTATCCTTTAAAAGATATTGGTATTTTAAAAACAGACTTTAATTCATATTGTATGAATTTAATTAATGATGGGTTAAATGAAAGCGCAGTTAAGTATTATAAAGATAATTTAGCAGGATACTTTAAAGAAAATAATTATAATGGAATAGTATCCATACTTTGCCTATCAAATAAAGAAATACTAGAAGATTTATTTAACTATTTTAAAGATATTAATTTAAGTGAAGATATTATAAAAGATTTATTTAATCGTGCTACTCCAATATTCTTTGAAAAAAATAAAGGATACTTTAAAGAAAATGCTTCTTTAGCTTTAAACTATGATGCTAATTTAGATAATTTAATTAAAAATAATATAACTTATTTTTACAATACGCCAGAATATAATAAAAATAAATTAGAATTACTTACAAGATATGGTTTAGATGTAAAAATGATATTTGCTGTCAAACCACAATTACTTGCTATTGGTTTAGATAAGCTTTTAAAAAATATCAATTTATTAAAAAGTTTAAATATTGAAATTGCTAGCGATAGTTATGATAATTTATCAATAATTAGTTCTAATAATTTGAATATAATGATTGATTCATTTATTGAATCTGGTTTTAGTTCTTATTTATTTGAAGGAATTAAAAATATTCGTACTTTAATAATAAAAAGAATATTCTATGCTTTTAAAAATAATTTAAGTATTTGGAATGAAAATATTACTCCTGACCGTATTAATCAAGAATATGACAGTTGGATTAATAAGGAAAGAAAAATATTAACTGAAGAAGAAATAAATGCTTTATATGGAACTTATCATAGTTTAGAATATTTAGAAGCTTCTAAAAGACCAGTTTTCTTTACAGACGCAAGTGCTGCTAGTATTAAAAGAAAATATGAATTTAAGTTTGGTAATATAATTATTTCTAGATATAAAGTTTATAGTATTTTTAAAGTATTAGTTAGTCACGATGTTAAAGAAAAAGAAGCATTATTTTATGCTGTAACTTATAATTCAAATTTAGAAAAAGATGATTATGAATTAATTAAAAAAGAAATATTAGGAAAGTGATATTATGGATTATTTAGAAAAGTATAATTTAAAAAAAGAAGATATTACTAAAATAAGAAAACGATTTAATAAAGATATTGTTAATAAATTTGAAGTAATGGAAGATAATGTATGCCAAGTTTTAGATTATTTAACTTCTTTAAATATTAAGAATATCAAAAATCTAATTTTAAATAGACCTGATATTTGCTTTATGGATGCTGATATTTTAAAAGAAAAAATTAGTAAATTTGATTCTCAACTTATAAAATTCGTTTTTGATGAAGATGAGCAAAATTTAATGAATTTTGATATTTAGAAAATGTAAAAAAGTATAGTATTTAGCACTTAAAGTTGACAAGTGCTAATTTTTGTGTTATAACATAATCAGGAAAGGATGTGTGGATAATGAATTTAATCCCAAGAAGTTTTTTCTTTGATGATGATTTCGATAATCTATTTGTTCAATCACCTAAAAGAAACGAAATGAAGTGTGACATTTATGAGGAAGGAGATAACTATCATATCATAATGGATACTCCTGGATATGATAAAGGCGACATTAACATTGAAGTAAAAGATGGATACCTTACAATTAAAGCTTCTAAAAATAAAGAAGAAAATGAAGAAACAAAAAATTATATTCGCAGGGAAAGAGTTTATGGAGAAATCCAAAGATCTTTTGCTTTAGGCGATGTCGATACTAACAAAATAGATGCTAAGTTTACTAATGGTACACTTCATCTAACAGTTCCTAAGAAAGAGGAAATAGATACAACTAAAAAAATCGAAATAAAATAGGCTAGCTCTTGCTAGTCTTTATTTTTTCATGATATATTAAGGTTAGGTGATAAAGATGAAAAAAGATATTTTAAACTTTTTAATTAAAAGTATGTTAGCAGGTATTATGATTGGCTTAGGTGGAACAATTTATCTATCATTAGATAATAAAGTAATTGGTTCATTATTATTTGCCATTGGTTTATTTATGATATGCGTTCGCGGTTATAATTTATATACAGGTAAAGTAGGTTATATTTTTAATAATAAACCAAAATATTTAATTGAAGTACTAGTAACTATTGTGGGTAACTTTATTGGGACATTTCTTTTAGGTTTTTTACTTAAATTTACGAGGATTTATGAAGCATTAAATACTAAAGCAGCTATTTTATGTGATATTAAATTAAATGATAGTATAATAAGCATTTTGTTACTCTCTTGTTTTTGCGGCATGATAATGTATTTAGCAGTTGATGGATATAAGGAAGGCAAAGATAATTTTTCTAAATACGCTTCTATATTTTTAGGAATTATGGTATTTATTTTATGTGGATTTGAACACTCTATTGCTAATATGTATTATTTTGCAGTTGCAAATGTTTATAATGCTAAAGTCTTTGGTTATTTAGGACTTATGATACTTGGTAATGGAATAGGTGGCGTATTTATTCCCTTAATGTATAAATTAAAAGACTATTTACAAAAATAAAATTGATTTAATTATACTAATGATGTATAATTAGATTGTTTTTAACTGGCCTATTGGTGAAATGGTTAACACATAGCCCTCTCAAGGCTACATTCATGGGTTCGAACCCCATATAGGTCACCAAAATTGATACGCAAAGCCTTTAATCATGGGCTTTTTAATTTTGACTTTTTTGTTTATTTTGTGGTATTATTTTCATAAGAAATTGGACTGATATTCTTAGGTATATCACTAACATTATTGTTAGAGTCTCGCATAGGTAATTGGAACCTATCCGTGACATCCAATTTTTTATTATATTATATTGCTAAATAATGCTAAAAAGTGTTATTATGATGTTGGCGTAATTGCTCTTTATAAGTTAAATAAAGCCTAAAAGGAGGAAGTTATGGATTACAAAAAATTAGCAGATTTATTATATCCTAATGCTAAAGATATTGGATATTATGAAAAAATGTATCCTGAAAGAGATTTAAAAGAAGGAGCGGAAGTATGTAGATTTGCTCCAAGCCCTACTGGTAGAGTGCATATGGGAAATTTATTTGCTTCATTTATTCCCGAAGTATTTGCTCATCAAAGTGGTGGGGTATTTATTTTAAGAATTGAAGATACTGATCAAGTACGTATTTTAGATAATGGGATTGAACTTATATATAATGATTTAAAAGCCTATAATTATGAAATAGATGAAAGTCCACTAGATGGTGGGGCGTATGGTCCTTATGTTCAAACTGAAAGAAAAGAAATATATGAAGCATATGCTAAATATCTAGTTTCAATTGGCCGTGCTTATCCATGTTTTTGTACAGCAGAAGAATTAGATGCAATGCGTAAAAGACAAGAAGAAAGAAAAGAACAAATTGGTTATTATGGTAAATATGCTAAATGTCGTAATTTAACTTTAGAAGAAGTTGAAGAGCATTTAAAAAATGGTGATAAATTTGTTTTAAGACTTAAATCTATGGGAGATCCTGATAAAAAGTTTGTCTTTAAAGATTTAGTTAAAGGTGCGATTGAATTACCACAAAATAATTTAGATCAAGTTCTTATTAAATCAGATGGTATTCCACCTTATGCTTTTGCGCATGTTGTAGATGATCATTTAATGCATACTACAATTGTTACCAGAGATGATTCATATATATCATCAGTTCCTTATCATATTGAACTTTGGGATGCTTTTGGATTTAAAAAGCCTAAATTTGCTCATCTTTTACCAATTAATAAAAAAGATGGCGATATTATTAGAAAGATAAGTAAAAGAAAAGATCCTGAGGCTGCTATAAGTTATCATCATGAAAAAGGAATACCAGTAGAAGCAGTAAAACTATATTTTGCAACGCTTTTAAATTCTAATTTTGAAGGCTGGCTTTTACAAAATCCTGATAAATCATATCGTGATTTTAAATTTACATTTGATAAAATGAGTAAAAGTGGTTCATTATTTGATATGGAAAAACTTACTAATATTTCTAAAAATTATTTAAGTAAATTAAAGGCATCAGAAGTATTTGATTTATTAGATGAATGGACTAAAGAATTTGATACTGAATTTAATGAACTTATTAATAAATATAAAGATTATACAATAAATGTTTTAAATATAGAAAGAGAGCAAAAGAAACCTCGTAAAGATTTTGCCTTCTATTCGGAAATTAAAGAGCAAATTTGGTATATGTTTGATGAATTATTTGAGGATAGTACTTATGATTTTGGAGTTAACAATATAGATGATGTTAAAGAAATTATTAACTTATACTTTGATAAATATTATGATGAGAATGATGATAAAGAAACCTGGTTTAATAAAATCAAATCATTATCAGATGAACTTGGGTATGCATCAGATATGAGAGACTATAAAGAAAACCCAGATAATTATAAAGGTAGTGTAGCAGATATTAGTAATATTATAAGAGTTGCATTAACTACTAAAACTACAACTCCAGATCTTTACGAAATAATGAAATTATTAGGAAAAGATAGAATAGAAAAAAGATTTCAAAAAGTTCTTAATCTTAAATAACTAAAAAAGATATTCGCATTTGAATATCTTTTAATTTTGTTCTTCAGTAAATTTATGAGATGGATGGAACTCTTTAGATAATAAACCTTTACTTTGGACTTTTTTAAAGTTTCCTTCATTTAATACTAAATCAAATTCTCCAATATATTCATAAATCGTAGGATTAAAGGCTAGTTTTTCTTCATTAAATTCAAAATATTTTGAAGATGGACTAAAATTACTAGCTAAACCATATAAATCTAAATATTCAAAATCATTTTTATATTTTTCGATTAAAGCACTATAAAGAAAATATCCTGGAGTTAAAAATTCATCGCTTTTATCAAATCCACAAGCCACAATACTAGCTCTATTTTGATATTTTATAACAATAGCGCCACCAACATATTTAAATTTTTCTCTTCTAAGTCTATCAGTAGCGGCTATCATTTCATCTTTAAATATTAATAATCTTTTATCTGATTCCATTTTTTCAGCAAGTAGTTTTTCATTATTTTCTCTTTGAATCATTTCATTCCAATAATTATTTTCGTCTACTTCTTTTTCATATTGTTTTTGAGCATTTATTAAACATTGTTCATAATCAACTTTAATAAGTGTTAATTCAGCATCATTATTAAATGTATTTAAAATATTACGGAAATAATTTACATCTTCATAAGTATCATTTTTAATAACTTCATAAAAAGTATTAATATCTTTATTAGTAGCAGTTTCAATTGTTAAACCACGTTTATTACAATTTTTAATCTTTTCTTTATATTCATCATCCATAGAATTTGGATCATAATTTTTTAAATTTACATAAGGATTAATTCTAGGCATTATAAAGTCTAATGGGGTAAGTTCTCTTCTTCTTCTAAAGCCTAAATCTTTTAGAGTATCAATAATATTAACATTTTGATTATAATTTGGTAAATAATTCTTTTTAGGATTTAATTCACCAATAATTATTTCAGGATTAATTTTAATAAATATATATCCTTTTTTCTTATAATGTGCGCCAATATCTCTAACAAACATTTTTAACAGTTCATTATTATAATAATCAATTAAAAACCCTTTAGGTGCATAAGCGTACTTTTGAAAAGGCCCGATTTTTTTAGTAAGAATTAAAGATGCTCCAACTAAATTATTACTATCATCCATATAGCCAATATAATCATATGAATATCCTTTTTCTCCCATTAATTTAGCGTAACTTACACTTTGACAATAATTCCTAAGTGGATGATTATTTGCAAAATTTTCAAAATCGTTTATTGTTAATTCGATTATTCTCATTTGAAACACCTCTTCTTTATTATAATAAACTTGTTAAAAATTTACAAATAAATTATAATTAAATTGTATAGTAAAGGAGAAAAAATGAAAATATTAGATATAAAAGCAAGAGAAATATTAGATTCAAGAGGTAATCCTACAGTAGAAGCAGATCTTTATTTAGAAAATGGCCAAATGGTTAGAGCATCTGTACCATCAGGCGCATCAACTGGCTCTAATGAAGCATTAGAGTTAAGAGATAATGATAATAGATATTTAGGTAAAGGAACTCTAAAAGCTGTTAATAATGTTAATACAATTATAAGAGATAATTTAATAGGTAAAGAAATAAATCAAGAAGAAATAGATAATATGCTTATTAAATTAGACGGAACGGAAAATAAGTCTAGATTGGGTGCTAATGCAATTCTTAGTGTATCATTATGCACATTAAAAGCAAATGCTCTTATTCAAAATAAAAAAGTATATGAATTATTTAATGGCCCTTTTACCCTTCCTTATCCAATGATGAATATAGTTAATGGTGGAGTTCATGCATCAAGTGGACTAGAATTTCAAGAATTTATGATTATGCCAATGCAAATGACTTTTAAAGATAGACTAAGATGTGGTTCAGAAGTATTTCATAATTTAGCATTGCTTTTAAAAGAGAATGGATATTCAACTGCTGTTGGAGATGAGGGAGGATTTGCCCCTAACTTACCAACTATTGAAGATGCTTTTGAATATATAGTGAATGCAATTAAAAAAGCAGGATATATACCAGGAAAAGATGTATATTTAGCAATAGACGCAGCAGCAACGGAATTTTATGATGGAGAATATTATACAATAAACAAAAAGAAATTAACTAAAGAAGAGTTAATAAATTATTATGTAGAATTAATTAATAAATATCCTCTTAAATCTATTGAAGATGCTTTTGCTGAAAATGATATTGAATCTATTCAAAAACTTACTTCTTTAATTGGTAATAAAGTATTACTTGTTGGCGATGATTATTTTGTTACAAATAAAAAATATTTACAAAAAGGAATTAGTGAGCATTATAACAATGCAATTTTGTTAAAAGCTAATCAAATAGGTACGATAACTGAGATGTTAGAAACTATTAAACTTGCTAAAGAAAATCATTTTAAAACAATTATTTCTCATCGTAGTGGAGAGACAGAAGATACTTTTATTTCTCATTTAGCAGTAGGCTTAAATCTAGGATTTATTAAAACAGGATCACTATCAAGAGGAGAAAGAATAGCAAAATATAACGAATTATTAAGAATTGAAGAAGAGTTAGATAGGAAATAGTTGATATTTTCTTTAACTTATGGTAAATTATTAATGCTTAAATGAATTAAGAAAGGAGCTTATCTAATATGGAAACAGCTTTACTAATAATTTCAGTTTTATTAATTGCTTTAGTTTTACTACAAAGTAATAAAGCATCAGATGCAGGCCAAATAATTTCTGGTGGTAATACTGAACTATTTTCTAATACTAAAGAAAGAGGTTCAGAATTATTAATTAGTCGAATTACTTTAATTTTAGGTTTTGCTTTCTTTATATTATCATTTATAATTTATATTAGTTAATATTGATTTTGCAAAAAACTTTTGATATAATGAATATATCAAGAAGGATTTACATAAAATAAAAAGGAACACTTAATTCGCGATGTTGAGTGTAGCCATAATTTTGGTACCACCTAACTAAAGCTTAGTTAGGTGGATTTCTTTTATATTAAAACTATAAGTAGTAGTAATAGTAAAAGAAGGATAATAATGAGTAATACTCCGATTAAAAAATCTTGAAGAAGGTTCGGTTGCAACTGCCTACGAACCATATTACATAACCAAAGATTTAAATATCGTTCAAAATCAAAATCATACCTTAAAAGCAATATGGAAAGAGACAGAATAATTCTTTTTTAATGATGTTATTAAAATATTTATGTAATTTTAATAATATCATTTTTATTTTTTTCTAAAATGTGTTATATTTAAAAATAGGAGGGTAATATGCCAAATAGTTTAGAAACCTTTTTTGATAATACTAATAATAGTTTATATATTAAATTAAATGAAAATAATTCTAATTTTAATTTACATATTATAAATGAACTTGATAATCATGAAATAAATAATGTTATTTTAGATTTAAAAGAAGCAGGTAATGATATATCAATTGATTTTTTAATTGAGAAATTAAAAGAATATGATAAAGTAATTACTTTAGTAAATAGTGTTATTTCACCTGAATTATTAGAAAAATTGCAAGGTGTAAGTAATGCAACAATTAATTATGATGATTTATCATTTAGAGATGAAAAACAAAAAGAAGATTTTGAAAAAGATTTAACGACTAATTTATTAAATTTACCTCTTGATTATACTGAAAGATTAACTGAATTTAATAGTAATAAATTTAATCATGAAATTGCTAAAAACTATGTCGATTTAATTGTTAAAGATTATTATAATTATTTAGATGAAAATGCGATTGAAAGATTTAAAAATACAGTTATTAAAATAGATGGTGTTGAAGGTGCAGACTTAATTCGTACTTTTTTAAGTAGTTTAATAGATTTACCTTTTTCATCTAAGTTAAATGTTGAAGATAATACTAATATTAAAGAAGGTTTAACTGATTTAGTAATGATGGATTTTATTAAAAAACATGAAATAATGTTAGATTATGTACCATCTTTTGCTAATATAATGTTATTTTTAAGAGAAAAATTAACTCTTATTGGCACTAAAGAAGATGTTTTATCTTTAATATTTAAAGGTAACATTGATCAAATTATAACTGCTTCTAATTTAGATGAAGATGCTTTTAAAGAAGAACTTACAAATGCTAGTAATCATAATTCCGATTATGAAAATTTAATTCACAATATTGCGGTATTATCTCCTGAAAATATGGTTAATTTAGAAAAAAATATGCTTAAATTATCCTTAAGAGCCGACTCTAATCTAGCGGCTTTACAAATTATTAATGATACAATTCCATATCTTTTACCAGAGATAGGTAAAGATGCATCTGATTTAATAAATGCTTATTTAAATCCAGAAGAAATATCATTAAGTGCTTAAATATCATTGCCAATTTTTTTGGCATTTTTTTATTTTCTAAAAAATGTTATAATTAAACAATAAGGAGGAAGTATGAAACAAGACATTTTAGATATTTTAAAAAATAAATATGAAGCCTTAAATCTTATTACAATAAATGATTTATTAGAATTAGAAACTCCGGAAGAATTAAAAGAATTAGAATTAACTTTAGAAGAACTTGTAAATGAATATAAAGTTTATAAAACTAAGAAAGATAAATATATATTATATGAAAATTGTAGGGATTTAAAAGCAGGAAAACTTAGTATTAACAAAGCCGGTAATGGGTATGTTTTGTTAGAGCCTGAAGATATTTTTGTTAATAATACTAACCTTAATAATGCTGTAGATGGAGATGTTGTTTTAATTGAAATCTTTGATTATAAAGGTAAAACTGAAGGTAGAGTATTAAAAATACTAAACCGTGATATGAAAAATATTATTGGTGAAGTTATCTTTAAAGGAAATACTCCTTATTTAAAACTTGATGATGAGAAAAAAGAATTAACAGTTGAACTAGATTCTAATACTATGAAAAATTGTGTTGAAGGAACCAAAGTAGTTGTTAATTTAATTAAAGAAAAAACTCGTAATTATTATATTGGTAAAGTTGTATCGGTTATTGGTCATAAAGATGATCCTGGTGTTGATATTAAAACTATTGCGTATAAATATGAAATATATGAAGAATTTAGTAAAGCAAGTAATGATCAAACAGATGAAATGCCAATTAGTGTAAATAAAGAAGAGCTAGAGGGGAGAAAAGATTTAACTAATGAGATAATATTTACCATAGATGGTGACGATACTAAAGATATTGATGATGCAATATCGATAAAGAAAAATAAGAATACCTATATTTTAGGGGTTCATATTGCGGATGTATCATATTATGTTACCAAGGATAGTCCTTTAGATGCTGATGCTTTTAGAAGAGGGACTTCTAGTTATTTAGCATATTCAGTTATTCCAATGCTTCCTCATAAACTTTCTAATGGAATATGCTCACTAAACCCTAATGTAATAAGACTTACTATTTCATGTGTTATGGAAATAGATTTAAAAGGTAATGTCGTAAAATATGATATTTTTCCTTCCTATATTAAATCAGTTAAAAAAATGACTTATAAAAAAGTTAATGATATATTAATGCGTAATATTGTAGCAGAAGATTATGCTCCATATGTGGAAAAGTTAAAAGATATGAACACTTTAGCTAAAATTTTACGCAAAAATAAAGAACGAAGAGGTTATATTGATTTTGATATTCCGGAACCTAAAATTATTTGTGATGAGGAAGGAATATGCATTGATGTTTGCCATTATCCAAGAGAAGATGGCGAAAGATTAATTGAAGACTTTATGATTGCGGCTAATGAAACTGTAGCAAGTCATATTTATAATATGAATTTGCCATTTATATACCGTGTTCATGCTGAGCCAAAAGCAGAAAAAATTGATAATTTTATTCATTTAGTTAATATGCTAGGCTATAACTTAAAGGGTAAATACACTAATTTAAAACCAACAGGGATGCAAAGAATAATTGAGCAAATAGATGATAAACCGGAAAAGAAAATTTTATCAGAACTACTTTTAAGAAGTATGGCTAAAGCAGTTTATTCTAAAGATAATATTGGGCATTTTGGTTTAGGAAGTTCATGTTATACTCATTTTACTAGTCCGATTAGAAGGTATCCTGATTTAATGGTACATAGATTACTTCGTACATATTTATTTGAGCATCATATTGATAATGAAACTATTGATTATTGGAATGAAAACTTAGATTTTATTGCGCTAAATTCATCCAATAGAGAACAAGCAGCAGTAGAAGCCGAAAGAGAAGTTGATGCTATGAAAATGGCTGAATATATGGAAAGTCATATCGGTGAAACATTTATTGGAACTATATCAACAATTACTAACTTTGGAATGTTTGTTCAATTAGATAATTTAATTGAAGGATTAGTCCATATCAATACTTTAGAAGGTGATTATTTTACATATATTCCTGAAATGTTTAGTTTAGTTGGTCAAAATACGAAAAAAAGGTATCGACTTGGAGAGAAAGTTAAGGTAAAATGTATAGGTGCAAGTAAGCAAACTAAAACTATCGATTTTATCTTACAGGGTGGTGAAAAAGATGGAAATCAAAAATCGTAAAGCATATTTTGATTATTTTATAGATAAAGAAATTGAAGCTGGAATTGTTTTAACCGGAACGGAAATTAAATCAATTCGCAAAGGTAGTTGTAATTTAAAAGATACTTATGCAAGGATTAAAAACAACGAAGTTTATCTAATAAATATGTATATTGCTAAATATGATGAAGGTAATCGTTTTAATCATGATGAAAGAAGAGCAAGAAAGCTCTTATTACATAAGGGTGAAATAAAGAAATTAAAAGAAGCCTTAGAACAAGATGGTTTTACTTTAGTACCTTTAGAATTATATTTTAAAAATAATAAAGCTAAAATAAAACTTGGTGTTTGTAAAGGTAAAAAGAATTATGATAAAAGAAGAAGTATTAAAGAAAAAGAACTAAAAAGGGAGGCTAACTATGTATTTTAAGAGAATACTTCTTTTGTTTTTGTTATTGCCAATAAATATTTGGGCACTGGCAAAAGCACCAATTGATATAACTAAATTAGATTTAAATGAATTATCTAAAGCTTTAGATGAAGGAATAATTACGAGTGAAAATTTAATAGAGTTATATTTAGATAGAATAAATGAATATTCTAGTTATAATGCTATTATAAGTATTAATGATAAGGCTATAGATGAAGCAAAGGCGTTAGACAAAGAAAGAGCGCAAGGTAAAGTTATGTCAATACTTCATGGGATACCAATTATTGTTAAAGATAATATTGATGTGAAAGGCCTTCCAACGACAGCTGGGGCTAAAGCATTAAATCAAAACTATCCTGATAGTGATGCTACAGTTATTGCTAAATTAAAAGAAGCAGGTGCCGTTATTTTAGCAAAATCTAATATGAGTGAATTTGCTTTTTTAGCGAGTTCATCAAGAAGTAGTTACGGGACAGTTAAAAACGCTTATAATCAAGATTATAGTAGTTATGGTTCTAGTGGGGGTAGTGCGGTATCTTTAGCTTTAAATCTTGCTCCTATTACGCTGGGAACTGATACAAATTCATCTATTAGAGTGCCAGCATCAGCAAGTAATATCCTAGGATATCGTCCAACTCTTGGTTTAATTAGTAGAGAAGGCGTTCTTCCATATGACCCTGAAAGAGATACAATTGGCATTCTTGCTAAAAGTACAAATGATGCTGTTATTGTAGCCAATATTATTATGGGTTATGATGAAAAAGATGATAAATCAATTAATCAAAAATATAATAATTTTAAACTTACTATGACAAGTTTATCTGGCATTAATATTGGAGTTCCAACTGCCTTTTTAAAGGGTAGTAATGATAATAAACTTCCAGAGAATAAAGAAACTTATGAAGAAATTTATAATTTAATGGTAAAAGCTATTGATAATATGGAAAAAGATGGAGCTAATATTATTTATATAGATCCATATTACACATATAATGAAGACTATGAAGTAGCAAATTCATATAGTGGTTTTTTATTCTGTGATAGTTTTAATAAATATATTAAAGGCACTAGTGGCCCAATTAAAATTTTTAGTGATTTACTATCGTCAAAAGGTAAATTAAATGATTTAAAAAACTATGCTTCCTTTTGTAATACAACTAGAACTTTAGATGAAAAAAATAAAAATAAAAGCACTTATGCTGAATATTTAACTAAAATTTATAATGATAAAAAATTAGATGTAATAATATATCCAACAACTAAAAATAAACTTTTAAAAATAGGAGTATCTGGACTTATTAATACATCTGCTCATGCAGCATCAACAGTAGGTTTTCCTGCTATTAGTATGCCTCTTGGCTTTGATAGTGACAATCTATCATATGGAATTGAATTTATGGCATTAAAAGGTGAAGATGAAAAACTTTTTAATATAGCTAGTGTTTATGAAATGATTAATACTTTTGATAGTCCTGCTATCGCGCCAAGTTTATATGAAACTTATACTGAAGTAAATAATTTAATTAAAAATTATCAAAGCAAGCAAAAAATATTTTTAAAATCTCATTGGCTTAAAGAAGTTAAAGAGTATTTTAAAAATTATAATCAAAATGAAGATGTCTTAAATGAAGCTAAACTTTTAAATGCCGATTACACAAAAAGACTATATTTAAATAAATTAATAAAAATAGGTTTGGTAGTAGTAATGTACTTATATATAAGGGGTAAATTTCGAATTTTTTTAAGAAAGAAGACTAGACATGATAAATTATATAATAATAGAAAATGATGAAAAGTATCGTGAAATTTATAAAAATATTATTAATGCCGTAATGGATAATGAAAATAAAGATTATCATTGTTGTGAATTTGATAGTTATAATGATTCATTATCTAAAATAATAAGTGATGATACATATAAAATATATTTACTTGATGTTAATTTAAATGGTTCTAAATCAGGTATTGATATTGCTAAAGAGATAAGAGAAACAGATATAAGTAGTGAAATTATATTTATAACAGAGCAAGACTTATTATTTGAACTTGTTTATAAAAGTATTCATAAAGTTTATACTTTTATTTCTAAGCATTATAAAATGGAAGAAATACTTTTTAATGAACTATTTGATATTATGAATCATTATGACCAAAATACTAAATTTTTCTTACTTGATAAAAAGGGAGATAGTAAACTTGCAATTAATGATATTTTGTATATTTATCGGGAAACTAGTGAAAGAAAAGTATATGTTGTAACTAAAACAGGTAGTTATCCAACATATTTAACTTTAAAAGAAATACTAGATTTATATGGCAAATATTTTATTCAAATCCATAGAGCCTGTTTAATTAATCCTAATCATATTAATATGTATAATTGGGTAGAGAATTATTTCGTTTTAAAAGATGGAGATCAAGTCTTTATGTGCTCTAAAAAATATAAAGATAATGTTGTCTAAAACTATTAAATTTAAGTCTAAAATTATCTTTTAAAATTTTTAAGACATTATATGAAATATTTAAAACAATTTTTATGACTTTAAAGGTAAGTTTTGCTATAATGTTTTTGTTGCATAAAAATCTCTCAGCATTAACTAATGAGAAATCTTATTGCCGTATGTGACGCAGCAAAAGAATTAAAAGGAAGGTAGGTGTTATGCTTGAGAGGTAAAGTCAAGTGGTTCAATAATGACAAAGGCTATGGCTTTATTGAATGTGATAATTTAGAAGATATCTTTGTTCATTATTCCGCTATTAAAAAAGATGGCTATAAATCTCTTAAAGAAGGCGATATTGTCGACTTTAAATTAATTGAAACTGCTAAAGGATTACAAGCAATTGAAGTTGCCGAAATTGGCTTAACGACAATATTGTAGTCTTTTTTTATTTGCTGTGATATAATTTAATTAGGAGATGATTATATGGAAATTTTAATTCGTGGAGACAAACTTGTAGTGACAGATGCTATAAAAGCGCATATTGAGGAAAAAATAGGGAAGCTAGAAAAATACTTTGAAGACTCATCTAATATTAAAGCGCATGTGGTAATTAGAGTTAAAGATAATGATCAAATTATTGAAGTTACAATACCTACTAATAAATTTACTTTAAGAGCAGAAGAAAAACATAGTGATTTATATGCTGCTGTTAATTTAATGGTTGATAAATTAGAAAGACAAATAAGAAAAAATAAAACAAGAATGAGTGTTAAATTAAAAAAGGAAGTAAAACCAGATTTTATCTTTAATTTTGATGCTGATGAAGATGAAAATGAAGATAAAATTGTTAAGAGAAAGAATTTAGATATTAAACCAATGGATGAAGAAGAAGCAATTTTACAAATGGAACTTTTAGATCATGATTTCTTTGTCTTTAAAAATATTGATGAAGATTGCATATCTGTCTTATATAAAAGAAAAGATGGAGCATATGGTATTATAAATACTAAATAAAGATTGCATATAGAACTTTAAAGAGAGAAATATGCAAGATTAATTTATAAAAACAAATAAAATAGGATGCAATGGTCCTATTTTTTTGATATAGTAATCTTTATGGAAGTGAAAATATGATAAATGAAGAGTTAAAAAAATATATTGAAGAAAAAGTATTTCCAATTTATAAAAATAATGAAAGAGGGCATAATATAGATCATATTATGTATGTTATTAATCGAAGTTTAAAGTTTGCTAAAACAATTGACAATATAAATTATAATATGGTGTTTACAATTGCTGCTTATCATGATATAGGGCATTATATTGATGCTAAAAATCACGAAAAAATATCTAGCGAAATATTATTAAATGATAATAATTTAAAAAGATTTTTTACTGAAGAAGAAATCAAAATAATGGCAGAAGCTGTATGTGACCATAGAGCTAGTAAAAATGAAGAACCAAGAAGTATTTATGGTAAAATAGTTTCATCAGCAGATCGTAATACTATTGTTAATGAAGCCATAAAAAGGACTTATTATTATCGCCTAAAACATAGCCCAGAAAAGTCTTTAGAAGAAATAATAGAAGAATCTCGACATCATCTTTTAGAGAAATTTGGTAAAAATGGATATGCAACGGAAAAAATGTATTTTGTTGATGAAGATTATATACTATTTTTAGATAATATAACAGAGTTAACTTCTAATAAAGAAATATTTAGAGATTACTATTTATCAATTATTAATTTAGAAAGTTTGCATAATAAGCAAAATAAGATGTAAAAGTCCTATTTTTTTGATATAATAATACTTTGAGAGGGTGATTGTATGAGTTTTTTAAAGAAACTTGTAGATACTGAATATAAAGAATTAAAAAGATTTGGCAAAATTGCTGATGAAATAGAAGCTTTAGATGAAGAATATTCTAAGATGAGTGATGAAGCTCTTCAAAATAAAACTAAAGAATTTAAAGAACGTCTTGCTAATGGAGAAACTTTAGAAGATATTAAAGTAGAAGCATTTGCGACAATAAGAGAAGCTGCTTATCGTAAAATAGGTGAAAAACCATATCGTGTCCAACTTATTGGTGGACTTGCTATTCATTATGGTAATATAGCTGAAATGAAAACTGGTGAAGGTAAAACATTAACAACTATTTTACCGGCTTATTTAAATGCTCTTGCTGGTAAAGGAGTACATGTTATTACTGTTAATGAATACTTATCAGCTCGTAATGCTGAGTGGATGGGACCAATATATGACTTTTTAGGTATTACCGTTGGAGTTAACTTAAGAGATTTATCTCCAGAAGAAAAACAAAATGTATATAATGCAGATATTACATATTCAACTAATAATGAAATTGGCTTCGACTACTTAAGAGATAATATGGTTGGAAGAAAAGAAGATCGTGTTCAAAGAGGACTTAACTATTGTATTCTAGATGAAATAGACTCAATGCTTATTGATGAAGCAAGAACTCCTTTAATTATTTCTGGTGGTAAAATGAATTCGGCCAATCTTTATGTAGAAGCCGATAGAGCTGTTAAAAGATTAAAAGAAGAAAAAGATTATACAATAGATGAAAAAACTAAAACAGTTATGCTTACTCCAGAAGGAAGTAAAAAGGTTGAAGAATATTTTAAAATAAGTAATTTATATGATGCTGATAATACAGCTTTAGTTCATCATGTTAATCAAGCACTAAAGGCTAACTTTGGTATGAAATTAGATGTTGACTATGTTGTAGATGAAGAAGGCGCTGTTATAATCATTGATCAATTTACCGGTAGACTTATGTATGGTAGACAATTTAGTGAAGGTTTACATCAAGCAATTGAAGCTAAGGAAGGCGTTAAAATCAATGAAGAAACTAAAACTATGGCCACAATTACTTTCCAAAACTTATTTAGAATGTATAATAAAATCTCTGGTATGACAGGTACTGCTAAAACCGAAGAAGAAGAATTTAGAGATATTTATAATATGTATGTTATTGAAATACCTACTAATAAACCATGCATTCGTGAAGATATGGCTGACTTAATGTTTGCAACTGAAAAAGGGAAATATGCGGCTATTATTAACTTTATTAAAGAAGTACATGCAACTGGACAACCAATACTTGTTGGTACTATCTCAGTAGAATCAAATGAATATTTAAGTAGTTTACTTAAAAAAGAAAAATTACCTCATGAAGTGTTAAATGCTAAAAACCATGCAAGAGAAGCTGAAATAATTGCTAAGGCTGGTGAAAAAGGTGCGATTACAATTGCTACTAACATGGCAGGTCGTGGTACCGATATTAAACTAGGTGAAGGCGTTAAAGACTTAGGCGGTTTGTGTGTAATTGGTACAGAAAGACATGAAGCTCGTCGTATTGATAATCAGTTAAGAGGTCGTGCTGGTCGTCAAGGAGATCCAGGATATTCTCAATTTTTTATCTCATTTGAAGATGATTTAATGAGAAGATTTGGTACTGATAGAATTAAAGATATGATTCAATCAGTAGGATATAATGATGCAGAACCAATTCGTTCAAAGATGTTTTCTAAATCAGTAGAAAGTGCACAAAAGAAAGTTGAAGGAAACAACTATGATTATCGTAAGAGTTTACTTGATTATGATAATATTGTATCTGAACAAAGAAAGATTATTTATGAAAGACGAAATGAAATCTTGGATAGCGATGACGTAGAAAGTTTAACTCTTGAAACATTTGAAGATTATGTAGATGCTTTTGTTGATGATCATATCGCACCAGAAGGTTATTTAACCGAGCAAGATTTAGATAATATAACTGCTCACTTTAATAATAATTTATTAAGAAAACATAAAATTAACAAAGATGATATAACTGGTAAGAGTGAAGATGAAGTAATTGATTATATTTCTAATTTAGTAAAAACTGAATATGAAGAAAAACTTGAAAATATACCTAAAGAAATAATTAATAACTTTACTAGATATATTTCACTTCAGGTTATTGATGATGCTTGGATTGAACATATCAATGCAATGGATCATTTAAGAGAAGGTATTGGATTAAGAGGTTATGCTCAAACTAATCCACTTCAAGCTTATGCTCTAGAAGGTTATGAAATTTTTGATAAGATGCAAGATAATATTGATGCTAATATTACTAATTTACTTATGAGAGTAGAAATTAAACAAAATATAGCACCAACTAAGAAAAAAGAAGTATTAACTAATGATGGAAAAGAAACTTTAAAACAAGCACCTAAAGTAAATGAACATAAGAAAATAGGTCGTAATGATTTATGCCCATGTGGCAGTGGACGCAAGTATAAAATGTGTTGCGGAAAATAAGCTCGCAAAGCCTTATAAATAAAGGGCTTGCGAGTTTTTTGCTACTTACAATTTTTAGGTAATTTTGCATCAAAAAAGGCGTTTAGATAAGTTTTAGATAAGTATTTTTACTCAAATGATCCTTAAAATAAAGTATATATGGTATAATTAAAAAGGAAGTGATAATTATGAAAATATTAATAATATGTAGCAAGAAATTTTATTCAAAAATAAAAGAAGTAAAAAAGATTCTAGAAGAAAAAAATATAGAGGTATTTTTACCTAATTGTTATGATGATCCTACTACTGAACAAAGAATGTGGGATTTAGGAAAAGAAGAACATCAAAAATTTAAAGCTAAAATGTATAAACAAAGTGAGGATACAATTTCAGATATGGATGCTGTATTGGTATTAAATTTAGATAAAGAAAAAGACGGAGAAATAATTAAAAATTATATAGGTGGAGCAACATTCTTAGAAATGTATGATGCATTTAGATTAGGTAAAAAAATATATTTATATAATAATATTCCACATGGTATGCTATTTGATGAAATTGAAGGTTTTGGTCCGACAATTATAAATGGAGATTTAAGTTTAATAAAATAATTAAATCAATTTATTTAGATAAGTTATTAGATAAGTTGTACGAAAAAAACTTGCAATTTATCAACAAAAAATTATTAATTATAAATAAAAAATACCAATTTAAAAGGAAAAAATTACCTGGTTGTTTTAATATTTTACCATGTGGCAG
>CACZQI010000047.1 GCA_902783345.1 uncultured Erysipelotrichaceae bacterium | reverse complement strand
CAGCAGAAGCAAAAACAATAATTGAAAAAGGAATTCAAGCTTGTCGTGCAAGAAATGCTGCAAAAAGAGCAAGAGAAGCATCTCGTAAAAGTGATTTAACTATTAGTAATTTCTATGGAAAACTTTCAGATTGTACTAGTAAAGATCCAAGTATTTCAGAAATCTTTATTGTCGAGGGAGATTCAGCTGCTGGTTCCGCTAAAAAGGGTCGTGATTCTATGACTCAAGCAATAATGCCTTTAAAAGGAAAAATTCTTAATGTTGAAAAAGCAAGATTAGATAAAGCCTTATCTAATGATGAAATAAAATCTATAATTACAGCATTTGGAACTGGAATAGGTGCTGAATTTGATATTTCTAAATTAAGATATGATAAAATTGTTATTATGACTGATGCCGATGTTGATGGAGCACATATTAGGGTATTACTATTAACATTATTTTACCGCTATTTTAAACCAATAGTTGAAGCAGGGCATATTTATGCTGCTCAGCCACCACTATTTAAAATTAGATTCGGTAAAACAAGAAAATATGTTTTAGATGAAAAAGAAAGAGATGCATATTTAAGCACTTTAAAAGATAGTGATCGCTCGCGTGCTGAAATAACTCGTATGAAAGGTCTTGGTGAAATGGACCCTGAAGAGTTATATGAAACAACTATGGATATTAATACTAGAGTATTAAGAAAAATAACCGTAGAAGATTTAATTGCGGCAGACGCTATTTTCGAGAAATTAATGGGTGAAGAAGTAGAACCTAGAAGACAATTTATCGAAGAAAATGCTAGATATGCAGACGTTGATATTTAGGTTAGTGGGGTGAAAGTATGGAAAATGAAGAATTTGAAAATATTGAAGAATCTTTAGAAATGCAAAATGAAGAAGAAATTAATGAATTTGATGATAATGATACTGAAACTGAAGAATCTTATAGTACTTATAATGGAGAATTCCATGAAAGAGACAGTTTTACCCACAACAACATAGTTGATGAAGTAAAAAAATCATTTATTGATTACTCAGCAAGTGTTATTATGGCTCGTGCAATCCCTGATTTAAGAGATGGATTAAAGCCAGTTCACAGAAGAATTTTATGGTCAATGTATGAAAATGGATATACACCAGATAAACCACATAAAAAGTGTGCAACGACTGTAGGTAATGTTATTGGTGCATATCACCCACATGGAGATTCATCAGTATATGATGCAATGGTTCGTTTAGCCCAAGATTGGGTTGAAAGATGCACTTTAATTGATGGACATGGAAACTTTGGTAATATTGATGGAGATGGTGCAGCTGCTTATCGTTATACTGAATCAAGACTTTCTAAGATTTCTTTAGAATTATTAAAAGATATTAATAAAGATACAGTAGATATGCAACTTAACTTTGATGAAACAAAAAAAGAACCTTTAGTTTTACCATCTAAATTTCCTAATATTTTAGTTAATGGTACTATGGGAATTGCAGTTGGTATGGCAACTAATATTCCTCCTCATAATTTAGGAGAAGTTATTAATGGATGTATTGCCTATATTGATAATCCTGATATTGATACTGATGGATTAATGCAAATTATTAAAGGTCCTGATTTTCCTACCGGTGGTATTATTTTAGGTAATAGTGGTATTAAAAAGGCTTATGAAACAGGTAGGGGAACGATTACTATTCGTAGTAAAGCTGAAATTGAAGAACATCAAAATCATACAAACATTGTTATTACGGAAGTACCTTATGGTGTTAATACTCATGAATTAAAGCTTAGAGTAGCCGAACTTGTTCATAATAAAATTATAGATGGTATATCTGATTATCATACTGATTTAAAAAATGGTGTTAAAATAACTATTACTTTAAAGAAAGATGCTAATCCACAAGTTGTTTTAAACAAATTATATAAATTAACTAATTTTCAAATAACATATGGTATTATTTTCTTGATGATTGATGATAAGACTCCTAGAATACTAGGATTAAAGGATATTATATCTAAATATATTGATCATCAAAGAACGGTAATTGTTAGACGCACCAAGTTTGATTTAAACAAAGCTGAAGCTAGAGTTCATATTTTAGAAGGTTTAAAAATTGCTTTAGACCATATTGATGCAGTAATTAAGTTAATTAGAGGATCTAAAACTGATGAAGAGGCTAAAAAAGGTTTAATAGATAATTTTGGATTAACCGAAATTCAAGCAGATGCAATCCTTGAAATGAGATTAAGACGTTTAACCGGCTTAGAACGTGATAAAATTGAAAAAGAATTAGCGGATTTATTAGTTTTAATTGAAGAATTAAAGTCAATTTTAGCAAGTGATAAAAAAGTTCTTGAAATAATTAAGCAGGAATTAGCCGAAATTAGGGATAAATATGCCGATGATCGTCGAACTCATATCGATATGACTGCTATTGATTATATTGAAGATGAATCTTTAATTCCAAATGAAAATATTATTGTATCTTTAACTAATAAAGGATATATTAAACGTACTACAGTAGATAATTATCGTACTCAAAATCGTGGTGGTGTTGGAGTAAAAGGCATGACTACTAATGAAGAAGACTACGTAGAATATCTACTTAACTTAAAATCACATGATCACTTATTAGTCTTTACTAATAAAGGTAAGGTATATCGTATAAAAGGATATGAAGTTCCAGAATTTAGCAGAACTTCAAAAGGATTACCGATAATTAATTTATTACCAATTGATAAAGAAGAAAAAGTATCTACCTTTATGTCTATCGCTCAAGACGATGACTGTAAGTATCTATTATTTGCTACTAAGAAAGGGTTAGTAAAACGAACAGATGTTCGAGAATTTGACAGCATTAGAAAAACAGGAAAACTATGTATTGGTTTAAAAGAAACTGATGAATTAGTAGATGTTAAGAAAACTGATGGAGAATATAATATAATGCTAGCATCTAGTCTAGGTAAAATGGCTTTATTTAATGAGTCTGAAATAAGAGTTATGGGTAGAACAGCAAGTGGTGTTAAAGGTATTAATTTAGATGGCGGTATTTGCGTAAGCTTAGAAGCAACAAAAGAAAATGATAATATTATTATTGTTACAGAAAAAGGATATGGTAAGAAAACTGTAATATCTGAATTTAGAAAAACTAAGAGGGGAAGTAAAGGAGTTAAAGCTTTAAATATAACAGAAAAGAACGGTAATATTGTAGCAATTAAACGAGTAGAAGATGATAGTGATTTAATGTTAATAACTGACTCTGGAATAATAATAAGAATTCCATTAGATCAAGTATCGCAATTAGGAAGAGTAACTCAGGGTACAAGATTAATTAATTTAAAAGATAATCAAAAAGTTTCTTCAATTAGTTTAATAAAAAATGATGTTTCACGTGAAACATTAGAATCTGAAGATGAATTAAATAATAAAGAAGAGTAAAAAACTATTTACTCTTTTTTAATTATAAACATTCAAAAATTATTTCCCGGGAAATAATTTTTGAGATAGTTTTGATTAGATGTTTCACGTGAAACATTTTATATTTATTTAAAAAGTTAAAATTGCTTTTATTTATTTCATTTTTTATTTCCCGGGAAATAAAATTTAATTATATTTTCACAATGTTTCACGTGAAACATTGTGAAACAACAACAATAAATAGTAATATTTTTATTTGTTTTTTTATTTATATAAAATAATTGATTTATATAATATTTCAATTATGTTTCACGTGAAACATAATTGATTGCAAAAAATAAAAATTGTTATCAAAATTAATAAAGTAATTATAAAAAATATAATACTAAATAATTTACTTATTATTTAATGTTTCACGTGAAACATTATTTTTTATTATCAAAATTTTAATAAAGATTATTTCCCGGGAAATAATGCTATATTCATTATATTATAATTTTCACGTTTTTTTATTATTTGAGAGTCATTGTTTCACGTGAAACATTGTACTTGTCATAAAATATAAAAATATGTTAATATTTAAATGCGCAATACAAATGCAATAACCTGGTCAGATTCGGAAGAAAGCAGCCAAATTTGCCTCTATGTATGTGCGCTTTTTTTAGGAGTGAAGTTTTATAAATGGATAAAATTATAAAAGAATTAAATAAACTAATAAATAAAGCAATTAAAAATAATGAAAGTCCTGTAGCTGCAGTTATTGTACAAAATAATAAAATAATTGCTAAAGGTTATAATAAAAGAAATAAAAGTAATATAACTACTGATCACGCAGAAATAATAGCAATTACTAAAGCTAATAAAAAATTAAAGAATTGGAGAACGAACAAGTGTACGATGTATGTAACTCTAGAACCTTGTGAAATGTGCAAAAGTGTTATAAAAGAAAGTAGGATTGAAAATGTTTACTATTTTTTAACAAGAAATCCTGAAAAAAAGCAATATAAAGGAACGCAAATAAGCCTTTTTAATTCTACAAAAGAAAGTGATAAAAATTTTGTTGAAAACTATAAAAAAATAATAAAGAATTTTTGGCAAAATAAAAGATAAAAACTAGGGAATATGTTATAATATTAGTGGAGGAAATTATGGCTTATAAAGTATTATATCGAAAATATCGTCCACAAGATTTTAACAATTTATTAGGACAAGACAATATTAAAAAAATCTTAATTGATTCAATAATAAACGATAAACTAGCGCATGCATATTTGTTTTCTGGGCCACGTGGAACTGGGAAAACAAGTACTGCTAAATTATTTGCTAAAACCATAAATTGTGAGCATCCTATTAATGGAATTCCTTGTAATAAGTGTGAAACATGTAAAAATTATAATGAATCTCCTGATATTATTGAAATAGATGCAGCTTCAAATAATGGGGTAGATGAAATAAGAGATTTAAGAGATAATGCCAAAATATTGCCTAGTTTTAGTAAGTATAAAGTATATATTATAGATGAAGTCCATATGTTATCTCAAAGTGCTTGGAATGCTTTCCTAAAAATATTAGAAGAGCCACCAAAGCATGTAATTTTCATATTAGCAACAACGGAAATACAAAAAATTCCAATTACAATACTATCAAGATGTCAAAGATTTAATTTTCAAAAAATATCAAATAATGTTATAAAAGATAATATATTAAAAGTATCTTTTGAAGAAAATATTAATATAACTGATGAAGCCGCTGATTATATTGCTATTCTTGCTGACGGCGGAATGAGAGATGCTTTAAGTATTTTAGATCAGTTATCAAAAGAGAATACTGAAATAACAAAAGATTTAATTATTGAAACTTTTGGTATTATTACTGAAAATGATGTAGAACAAATATTTAAATACTTAAGTGAAGGAAATATAAAAGAATTAGAAAGTATTTTTAATGAATATGCTAAAAAAGGCTTAGATATTAATTTATTAATTTCTAAAATTATAAACTATATTTATAAAATAGAGATTGAAATATTAAATCAAAAAAAGTGGATATTTACAGTAGATAATCTCAAAAAGATGGCTAGCGAATTAATAACTTGTTTTAATAAGCCAGAAGCCTTAACATTAGTGAAAATAATTTTATTAAGCTATATTTCTAACGAAAATTATACTGAAAAAGTTAATGAAGAAAATCTTGAAATTATTTCCCGGGAAATAATTTCAGAAGAAAAAACTAAAGAGATTTTAAAAGAAGAACCAAAAGAAAAAATAAAACAAGAAAAATCTGCAAACGCTGATTATATGGAGCAACTTAAACAAATTAGGTTAAATAATTCGTTTGTATCAGCATCAAAAACAGAAAAAGAGAAATTTAAAAAATCTTGGGAAATATTTATAAATAAAGAGATTGAAAAAAATAATGTAGAAATCATGTCTTTAATAGAAGATTTAAATATTGAAGTAGTTTCACCAACTAATGTTTTATTTTCTCATAAATCTTTATCAACAACATTATTATTTAATCAATCTTTAAATAATATAGAGCAAGAATTTAGTAAATTAGAAAAATCTAAAGTAAAATTTATTTGTATTACTAAAGAAGAATGGGAAGAAAAGCGTAAAGAATTTATAAAGAATAAAAATAAAGAATACACTTACATTGAAGAACCAAAAAATACGAAAAAATCAAAGATATTAAATACTGCAATTGATATTTTTGATGAAAATATAATAGAAATAAATTAGGAGGAAAAGAATATGAATATGCAAAATTTAATGGCACAAGCCCAAAGAATGCAAAGAGATATCCAAAAAAAGCAAGAAGAAATAAATAAAACAGAATATGAATCTTCAAATGGAGCAGTTAACATAAAAATGAATGGAAAAAAAGAAGTACTTAGTGTAAATATTGATAAAAACATTATTAATGATGCAGATGATATTGAAGCCTTAGAAGATATGCTTACAATAGCCTTCAATGATACTATTAAAAAAATTGAAAAAGACACTGAAAATAAAATGGGTGTTTATGCTAATGGCTTAAATGGTTTATTTTAATTATGATATATCCTAAAATATTAGAAGAACTAATTGAGTACTTTAAAAAATTACCAGGAATAGGTGAAAAATCAGCAGAAAGACTAGCACTATCCGTTATAGATTCCAGTGAAGATGATATCAAATTATTTTCTAAAACAATGGTAGAAGCTAAAAAAACACTTCATCCGTGTGAAATTTGTGGCAATCTTACTAATAATAAAATATGTGCGATATGTGATAATAACTTTCGAGACCATAATTTAATTTGTGTTGTTGAAGATTATAAAAGTATTTTTGCTTTTGAAAAAATGGGAAAATTCAATGGTGTATATCATGTCTTAAATGGTTTAATTTCGCCAATTAATGGAATTACACCATATGATATCAATATTGATGGATTATTAAATCGCTCTCAAAAAAATGAAAATGTCGAATTAATAATTGCCTTAAAACCTTCAATTGAAGGCGAGACAACCACGCAATATATCAATAAAATACTAGAAAAATCTAAAGTAAAAATATCTAGATTATCTTATGGGCTTCCAGTTGGAGCAGAATTAGATTATTTAGATTCATTAACCTTAGAAAGAGCATTTGAAGATAGGAAAAATATTTAACATAATAATAAAACAATCATCATACATTGTAGTATGATAACAAAATTGATTAGAATAGTAAAAAGAATAATATTTGCAATAATTATGATTTACAGTTTAGACCTTATTTTAAAAGGATTTAATGTTGTAGTGCCTATCAATTATTATACAATTATAACTGTCGCAATATTAGGATTTCCTGGGCTTATTATGTTAGCATTATCATTTTTCTTTCTTCTATGAAAGAGTGATATCTATGAATAACAAACTACTTGAGTTTTTAACTAAAGAAATAAATGAGAGTAAAATATCTCATGCTTTTTTAGTTGAAACAAATAATTGTGAAAAACTATTAAATGATATTACATCATTATTATCTTCAAAAGGCATTATTTCTAATCAATCTATTGAAAATAATATTGCAGTTAATATTATAAGGCCAGAAAATAACTTAATTGATAAGAATAAAATATTAGAATTACAAAAATTTGTAATAACCAAATCAATTATTAGTGATTACAAAGTATATTTTATTATTAATGCTGAACTTATGAATTTATCAGCATATAATAAACTTCTTAAAGTATTAGAAGAACCTAGTGATAATGTCATTGCGTTCTTACTTACAGAAAATATGAATCAAATTATTTCGACTATCCAAAGTAGATGTAAAAAATTTAAAATTAGTTATGAAAAAATAGAAAAAGAGCAAGATGAAAAACTTCTTAATATGTTAATAACTATAAAAAAATTAACATTTACTGAAATTATTAAACTTAAAAGTGAAATTTTAGCTAAAGAAAAAATAGAAATTATAGATTTATTACAAGATTATCGTACCTTTATTTCTTGTCAATTTGCAAGCGGCAATGATGTAAATAAACTTGCAAACTCATACAAAATATTAGATAATATAATCGAACTTATAAAAAGCAATGTTAATGTTGAATTATGTTTAGATAAAATGATAATTGAATTGAGGCGATAAAATGGAAGTTTGCGGTATTGTATATAAAGATGCAGGTAAAATTTATTATTTTAATAAAAATGGATTATCAGTAAAACCAGATGATTACGTTATTGTTGATACTGAAAAAGGAGAACAATTTGGTAAAATTGTTTTTATTGAAGAACGAGAAGTTAATTATGAATTAAAAAATATATTAAGAGTTGCTACTAAAGATGATTATAATAAATATTTAAAATCATTAAAAGAAGCTAAAGAAGCTCTTAATGATGCTAAGAAATTTGCACAAAGTTTAGGACTAACAATGCAATTTGTTGATGCTTCATTTACTTTTGATCATAAACAATTAATAATAAATTTTATTGCTGATGAAAGAATAGATTTTAGAGAACTTGTCAAAATGTTAGCAGCTAAATATAAACTTAGAATTGATCTTCATCAAATTGGAGTTCGTGATAAGGCTAAAGAAATGGGCGGTATTGGGCCTTGCGGTAGACCATTGTGTTGCGCTTCATTTTTAAATCATTTAGATACCATATCAATTAATATGGCTAAAAATCAAAATATTGCGTTAAATCCATCTAAAATAAATGGTGCTTGTGGAAGATTATTATGCTGTTTATCTTATGAAGATGAAACATATACTTGCATTCGTGAAAAACTACCAGAAGTAGGCGCAAAAGTTAAATATAAAGGAAGGGATTATGAAGTAACTTCTCTAGATTTATTTAATGAAACATATACTATAAATGTTGATGGAGAGGACATAATCATTTCTAATCATGAAAAATAATGAAATTAATGATTTATACAATTATGGATATAAAATAGTTCAAAATAAGGACTATTTTAAATTTTCGTTAGATTCTATTTTGCTTGCAGATTTTATTAATGTAAAATTTACTGATAAAAAGATGTTGGATTTATGTACAGGAAATGCTCCAATACCAATTATTTTATCTAGTAAAATTAAGGAAGTAACAGCAATAGAAGTACAAAAATGTATCTATGAAATGGCCGTAGAATCAGTAAAAATCAATAATATTAATAATATAAAATTAATAAATGATAATATAAAAAATTGGGCAAATTATTTCCCGGGAAATAATTTTGATATTGTAAGTTGCAATCCACCATATTTTAAATACGAAAAAAGTTCCATTATTAACAAAAATATGGTAAAATCAATCGCTAGACATGAAATTGAAACAAATTTAGAAGAAATTATTTCAATTTCATATGAGGTATTAAAACCAAAAGGTACATTTTATCTAGTACATCATGCAGATCGTTTAATTGAAATTATTAATTTATTGCAAAAATATCATTTTGGTATAAAAAGATTACAATTTGCTTATAACGATTATGATGCTAAATGTAACATTGTACTAATAGAATCCATGAAAAATGGGAAGAATAGTTGTATAATACCAAGTCCATTAATAACAAAGAATTATCGAGGTGATGAAAAGTGAAATTGATAGTAGGTTTAGGTAATCCTGGTAAAGAATATGAAAATACCAGACATAATATTGGTTTTATAATATTAGATGCCTTTTTAGGTGAAGTTTCTTTTAAAAAAGATAAACTAGCACTAACTTATAAAACTAAAATAAATGATGAAGATGTTTTATTTATTAAACCAACAACATATATGAATTTATCAGGTGAAGCAGTAAATTATTATGTAAACTATTACAAAATTGCTTTAAGTGATATTTTAGTAATTCAAGATGATTTTGATTTAGACCTTGGCACTATTAGACTTAAAAAAGATAGCTCTTCTGGTGGACATAATGGTATTAAAAATATCATTGAAAACCTTAATACCAAAGACTTTTTAAGACTTAAATTTGGTATTTCAAAACCTAAATATGATGTAATAGATTATGTTTTATCAAAATTTAGTGCTGATGAAATAAAAGTTATCAATGAAAATTTAGAAACAACAAATAAAATAATTAATGATTTTATTAATAATGAAAATATAGAAAGATTAATGAATAAGTACAATTAAAATGGAATTTTTAGATAATATTTTTAAAAACTTTAATTCCAATAATATTAGTGGATTAACAGATGAGTTAAAAATATTATATATTAATTACTTACAAAAGCGAAAAGATCAAAACATTATAGTTTTAACAAGTAATCTATATAATGCTACTAAATATTATGATTATTTAAAAACATATACTGATGATGTTTATCTTTTTCCAATGGATGAATTTTTAACATCAGTTGCAATTGCTGTATCCCCTGATTTAAAAGTTAAAAGATTAGAAACTTTAAATAAAATTGTTAACGCTAAAGGTAAAATAGTGGTAACTAATCTTACTGGTTTTTTAAAGTTCGTACCAACCACTAAAACTTTAGATAAATTAGTAATCAAATTAAATGTTAACGAAGATATTAATCGTTCCTCTTTTGAAGAATTACTTAATAAATTTGGATATACTAAATCATCAATTGTTACTTCATCTGGAGAATACTCTATTAGAGGATTTGTGGTTGATTTATTTCCATATAACTTTGATAATCCAATAAGAATAGAATTTTTTGGTAATACAATTGAAAAAATTAAAGAATTTGATGCTGAAAGTCAGTTATCAATTAAAACATTAAATAATATCAATATATTACCTTATGATGAAATAAATACTAAAGAAAATACATCTTTATATGATTTACTTAACAATCCAGTGGTAATTAATATTGATCCTGAAAATTTAAAAGCGTCTTATAGAGTTTTACAAGAGCAAATTCTTAATTATAAAAGAGAAAAGCAAGTAAGTATAAACCATAAATATATGTATAATTTAGAAGATATTAATATTAAAGATGAAATAAATTTATCAGAAATTAATAATCAAGGATATTTAAATATTAATTCTCATTCTTTAGATAACTTTAACAATAACTTTAATGTATTAAAAACATATATTGAAAATAATCTTAAAAATAATACAATAATATTTTCTTTAAATAATAAAAAAACTGTTGATTACTTAAAAGAAATTTTTACCTTTTCAAAAAGTAAAGAATATACTAAAGGATGCATTTATTTAATAAATCAAAAAATAAATAAAGGTTTTATTTTAAATAATTATATTGTAATTAGTGATAATGATATTGAAAATAAAGAAGTAAAACATTTTTATAACAGTGCAATTAAAATTGGGCGCAAAATAAAAGATTTTAATGATATTAAAAAAGGAGATTATGTTGTTCATTCGGCCCATGGTATTGGTATTTATAATGGAGTTGTAACTTTAACTCAAAATGGAATTCAAAAGGATTATTTACTTATAAATTATGCTGGAACTGATAAGATTTATATACCTGTGGAAAAAATTCATACTATATTTAAATATTCAGATGGAGAAGGAGTACCACCTAGAATAAATAAACTAAATTCACCTTCTTGGATTAAAACTAAAAATTCAGTTAAAGCAAAAGTTAAAGATATTTCAGCAGAACTTTTAAAATTATATGCAGAGCGTTCACAAATTAAAAGTCCTAAATTTAAGGAATTCCCTGAAGATTTAGTTTTTGCGAGTAATTTTGAATACCCAGAAACTAAAGACCAAACCAGATGTATTAATGATATTTTAAAAGATTTAAAAACAGAAAAACCGATGGACCGATTACTATGTGGAGATGTTGGCTTTGGTAAGACTGAAGTAGCCTTTAGAGCAATTTTTAATACAATACTAAATGGATATCAAGTAGCATATTTATGTCCAACAACAATACTTTCTAAACAACAATACAATAGTGCTAAAGAACGTTTTAAAGATTTTGCTATTAATATTGAAATAGTAAATCGTTTTACAAGTACAAAAGATTTTAATCGTATCGTCAAAGAATTAGAAGAAGGAAAAATAGATTTAATTTTTGGAACTCATAGACTTTTTAATGAAAAAATAAAATATCAAAAACTAGGTTTATTAGTAGTTGACGAAGAGCAAAGATTTGGTGTTTCTCAAAAAGAAAAAATTAAAGAATTAACTAAAAATATTAATGTCTTAACTCTATCCGCAACACCAATCCCAAGAACATTAAAAATGGCTATGACAGGATTAAAAGATTTATCAATATTAGATACTGCGCCTCAAGATCGTTACCCAGTTCAAACCTATGTTATTGAAGAATCTGACTTACTTATTAAAGAAGCAATTTACAAAGAATTGGCACGAGGTGGACAAGTATTTTACTTATTTAATAATGTTGCCAAAATAGAAGAAGAAGCAAATCATTTGCAAAAGCTTGTTCCTGAAGCTAAAATCTGCTTTGCTCATGGGCAAATGGATAAAAATTCACTTGACACTGTTGTAGAAGACTTTATTGATAAAAAGTATGATATTTTAGTGTGCACAACTATAATTGAAACTGGAATCGATATTGCTAATGTTAATACTTTAATAATAATTGATGCAGAAAACTATGGGCTTGCCCAACTTTATCAGTTAAGAGGACGTGTTGGCCGTAGTAATAAAATTGCTTATGCTTATTTAACATATAATAATAAAAAAATATTAAGTGAAGTTGCTAGTAAAAGATTATCTGCTATTAAAGAATTTACTGAACTAGGTTCTGGTTATAAAATTGCAATGAGAGATTTAGCCATAAGAGGAGCTGGGGATATCTTAGGTAGTGAACAAGCAGGTTTTATAGATTCCGTTGGAATTGAAATGTATACAAAACTAATTGAAGACACTTTAAATGAACTTCATGGTATTGAAACTAAAGAAGATGATACTAATGATAAATCTCTAATAAATGTTGATACACATATAGATGAGTCATATGTATCTGATGAAAGTGTTAGAATAGAAATCCATCAGTTAATAAATCAAATAAAAGATTATAATTCATTAACTAAAATAAAAAATGAAATAGAAGACCGTTTTGGTAAGATAAATGAAAAAATGGAAATCTATATGTATGAAGAATGGTTTGAAAAATTAGCCTTAAAATTAAATATAAATAATGTTATTCAAACAAGAACTTTCATTGAAATTTATTTACCACCAGAAGTATCAGCAAAAATAAATGGTGAAAAATTATTCTTAAAACTATATTCAATTAATCCTAAATTTTCTATTAGATATTTAAATAAAAGAATTATAATTCGTCTGCCTATTTTAAATTTAGAAAAACATTATTTATATTACTTTGTTGAATTATTAGAAGAAATTATTAATGATATAGAATAATATTTAAACTTAAGACCAAACTATCATTAGTGATATATGTGAATTCAAATAATTATATTAGAAAAATTGATGAACTAGGTCGAATTGTTATTCCAAAAGAAGTTCGTAATAAATTAAAAATTCAAGATAATGAAAGTATTTTAATAAATGTTGATGATAATAAAATTAATATTTCAAAATATTCTTATTTAAATAATTATTATAGATTTATAAATGAACTATGTAATCAGTTAGTAGAAATTTATAAAATTGAACTTATTATAAGCGATAGAGAAAAAGTAATATTTTCGAATTTAACTCAAAAAACAACTAACGAATATAATGAAGATATTATTAAAGATTCAACTATTATTGGGCATTTAACTATATATAGTCAAAACAATGAAGACTTAGCAAAACTAACAAAATTAATATCTCGTATAATCACAATATTTTTAACCACATCACAGGGAATTTAAGATAAAAGAATGCTTCAGGTTTCCTCTTCGACAACTTTGTGACGTATACTCTCGGCGTACGTCCCTCAGTAGCACTCCCTTCAACCACGACAATAACTAAGGGTGATGGAACTATAAATAATCCATATATTGTAAGTATTTAATAAAGGGTTTAATTTTATTTAATATAGATTAAACTAGTTATGCAGTAACCTTATAGTTTTTGTCCATTATTAAAATTCTTAAGTTAGCATAACTTGGCTACTAAGCCAAATTTTAGTAGCCTTTTTTTATTAAATTATTATTGATTTTAACTTAAGTCTATGCTAAAATCATTTTATTGGACGAAGAAGGAAAGAGTAATTAAATACTAATTACATAGAGAGTTCTTATTTGGTGAAAGAGAATTAATTAGGTTTAATGAACATGGCTCTGGAGTTCAAACGTAAAATCGCGTTAAGATTAAAGTGCATGATATTCATGAATTAAGGTGGTACCGCGAATAAATTCGTCCTTAAGTTCATGAATTTTTTAATGGAAGGAAGATTAAAATGAAAGAAAAGTATTATATTTCAACTGCTATTGCGTATGCTTCAGGTAAACCTCATATTGGTAATACTTATGAAATTGTTTTAGCAGATGCTATAGCTAGAAACAAAAGATTAGAAGGTTATGATGTTTATTTTCAAACGGGAACTGATGAACATGGTGAAAAAATTGAATTAAAAGCTAAAGAAGCAGGAGTTACACCACAAGAATTTGTTGATGAAAAAGCTGGTGAAATTAAAAGAATTTGGGATATAATGAATACAACTTATGATAAGTTTGTTAGAACATCAAATCCTGATCATAAGAAAAAGGTTCAACATATCTTTAAAAAGTTATATGATCAAGGAGATATCTATTTAGATAAATATGAAGGTTGGTATTGTACTCCTTGTGAATCATTTTTCACAGAAACACAACTTATTGATGGAAATTGCCCAGATTGTGGTAGACCTGTCGAAAAGAAAAGTGAAGAAGCATACTTCTTTAAATTATCTAAATATCAAGATAGACTAATTAAGCATATCGAAGAGCACCCAGAATTTATTCAACCAGAATCTCGTAAGAATGAAATGATTAATAATTTCTTAAAACCTGGTTTACAAGATTTATGTGTATCTCGTACTGCTTTTGATTGGGGTGTAAAAGTTGATTTTAATGATAAACATGTCGTTTATGTATGGATTGATGCTTTATCAAATTATATTACATTCCCTGGTTATGATGTGGATGAACAAAGTGATTTCTTTAATAAATATTGGCCTGCTGATTTACATTTAATTGGTAAAGATATTATTCGTTTCCATACTATTTATTGGCCTATAATATTGATGGCATTAGATTTACCTTTACCTAAACAAGTATTTGGTCATCCTTGGCTTTTAACTGCATCAGATAAAATGAGTAAGAGTAAAGGAAATGTTTTATATGCTGATGATTTAGTTAATAAATATGGATTAGATACAATTAGATATTATGTTTTACATGAAATTCCTTTTGCTGATGATGGAAATATTACAGAAGAATTGATTGTTGAAAGAAATAATTCAGATTTAGCAAATATTTTAGGTAATTTAGTAAATCGTACTATTTCAATGAGTCATAAATACTTTGAAGGAATAGTTGAAAATAAAGGTGTTTATGCTGAAGTAGATAATAATTTAATTAATTTATGTGAAAACTTAGGCAATAAAGTTAAAGAAGATATGGATAAATTAAGAATAGCTGATAGCATTAGTGATGTATTTGAAGTTTTAAGAGCTGCTAATAAATATATTGATGAAACAACACCTTGGATTTTAGCTAAAGATGAAAATGAAAAAGATAGATTAAAAACAGTTCTTTATAATTTAATCGAAACTATTAGAGTTTGTGCAGTTTATCTTCAAGCCTTTATGCCAGATACAAGTGCTAAAATATTTAATTTATTAAACACTGAAGATACATCTTATGAAAGTACCAAATCATTTGGTACATATAAATCAGGAACTAAATTAAAAGAGCCTGAAATCTTATTTAATAGAATTGAATTAGGTGAATAATTTCACCTTTTTTTGAAAGGAGTTTTATGTTTACAGATACTCATTGTCATATTTTAAGTACAAGTTATTATAATCCAGATGATGTAATTAATAATTTAAGTCAAAATAATATTAAAAGAATAATTATCAATGGTTATAATTTAAAAACCAATAAAGAAGTTATTAGTCTTTCTAATAAATATCCAAATGTTTATGGAGCTTTAGGAATTCATCCAGATAATATTATAGAAGATTTAGAGGAAAACATTAACTTAATTAAAGAAAATAGTAGTAATCCCAAAATTATCGCTATAGGAGAAATAGGTTTAGATTATTATCATAATAAAGATAATAAAAAAGAGCAGTTAGAATTACTTGATACATTTTTAAATTTAGCAGAAGAATTAAATTTACCAGTTATAGTTCATAATAGGGAAGCTACGGATGATTTATTAAAAATTCTTAAAAGGCATCATGTAAAAGGTATTATTCATTGCTTTTCTGGTAGTTTAGAAACGGCTAAAGAATATTTAAAACTAGGCTTTAAACTAGGAATAGGTGGCGTTTTAACATTTAAAAATGCTCATTTAAAAGAAGTTTTAAAGGAAATTCCAATAACAAGTATTTTACTTGAGACTGATAGTCCTTATTTAACCCCAATGCCTCTTAGAGGAATACCTAATGAGCCAATGTATTTAAAGTTTGTTGCGGATGAATTAACTACCATTTATAATGTGTCATTAGAAAAATTATCTAATATTTTAGAAGAAAATTTTCATGAGATTTTTGACATCAAGCTATAATCATGCTACAATTAACATAGATTGTAGGTGAGGCATATTAAAAAAGTATTAAATATTTTTCAAGTACTAATTGTTTGTGCTTTTATTTGTATGTGTACAAGTGTTAATATTCCTCAATCTGAGACTAAAACAGTAAATCATAATTTAAATAAAACTTTAGATTTACATGCTATGGCAGTAAAATATGAAGAAATTAAAAGAAATGATTTATATACACCACTTGATACTTACAATGGAGATTTAACAGGATATGCGGCTAATTGTCCTTTATGTAATGGTCATTTAGGTTGTACAGGTCAAAATGTTTTAGATGGCACAGATACTTATAGTGATAAAGATTACGGTACTGTTAGAATAGTTGCATCATCTAAAAACTTGCCTTGTGGTTCAATTATTGAATTTGATGGAAGTGTTATTCGAGAAAATGGTAAAATAACAGCAATTGTACTAGATAGAGGCGTACTTGGAACAGATTTAGATTTACTTGTTGAAAGCGAAGAATATGCATCAAACCATATTGGTAGACACCTTATTAGTTATAATGTATTAAGATATGGTTACAATAGATAGTTTAAAACTATCTTTTTTTATGGTAAAATTTCTTTGAAAGAGGAATGTTATGGAAAAACATATATTTAAAAAAAGATTTGGGCAAAATTTCTTAAATGATAATAATATTTTAGATAAAATTGCAAGTACAATAAATCCAACAGAAAAAGATTTAATTATCGAAATTGGGCCTGGTAGTGGCAATTTAACTAAAAAACTTCAAAATTATAATGCTTATTTATTATGTTATGAAATAGATTTGTCTTTAAAAGAAAAACTTGAAAAGATAAAAAAAGATAAAACAATTATTCTATTTAAAGATTTTCTAACGACTGATATTAAAGATGATATCAAAAATATTCCTTATGAAAATATTTATGTTGTAGCCAATATTCCATATTACATAACTACTCCAATTATAGAAAAAATAGCGCTATCCGATATTAATCCTAAATCATTAACATTAATGATGCAAAAAGAAGTAGGTGAAAGACTTACCGCTAAACCTCAAACTAAAGATTATGGGTATATAACAGTACTACTTAACTACTTTTATGATATTGAGCCTTTATTTAATGTTAGTAGAAAGTGTTTTTATCCTATGCCAAATGTAGATAGCACCGTTGTCAAATTTACGTCAAAAGATAAATTAGATATTGACTTTAATAAATTTAATAATTTTTTAAAAAATGCTTTTAAATTTAAAAGGAAAAATTTACGAAATAATTTAAATGGCTATGATTTAGCCAAAATAGATGAAATTTTAAATAAAAATGGGTACTCACTTAATAACCGAGCTGAAGAAATACCATTAGATGTCTTTATTGAAATAATAGGTAATTTATAATAATTATCTATTTTTTTGCATATATTTATCTAGGTGGAAAAATGGATCTAAAAAAAGGCGAAAAAGTTACTAGAATTAGTTATAACCATGATATCATTTTTAGAATCTTAAATATTGAAGATAATATGTGTTATTTAAAAGGTGAAAATGTTAGACTTTTTGCTGATAGTCCCATAGATGATTTAGTTTTATATGAAAAAAGTGCTAGTGATAACTTTGAAGAAACAATTGAAGAGCCAGATATTTCTGATCGTAATGAGTATTTTTATTTACCTGCTAGAATTTTACATTTAGATGGTGATGCTGATTATTTAAAAAGATGTTTAAAGTATTATAAAGAGCATAAATTACAAGCCGTAGGTAAAATTGTTAAAGAAGAAGATTTACCTATCAAAGTGCCTAAATTCTTAAAAGAATTTGACCCTGATATCATTATAATTACTGGACATGATGCTTATTTTAAGAAAAAAGGCGATAAATATAATATTAATAATTATAAAAATTCTAAATATTTTTGTAATGCTGTAAGAGAAGCCCGTAAATATGAAAAAAATCATGATAAATTAGTAATTATTGCTGGTGCTTGTCAAAGTGATTATGAAGAGTTAATTAAATGTGGGGCTAATTTTGCCTCTAGTCCCAAAAGAGTAAATATTCATGCTTTAGATCCAGCTATAATTGCTACCACCATTGCTTTAACAAATAAACAAGATACTATTAATTTAATTGAACTTTTAAATAAAACCAAATATGGTTCAGATGGAATGGGAGGAGTTATTGGAAATGGACTTATGTATGTGGGGTATCCAAGATGATTGAAAGAATTAAAGATGAAATTAGAAATCATTTAAATAGAGAAGTCAAAATAATTGCTAAAGAAAATCGTAATCGAAATGAAGTATTTTATGGTTATATTGTTGAGTATTATTCTCATGTTTTTGTAGTATCAAATGGTATTGATCGTAAGAGTTATTCATACAATGATGTTTTAAGTAAAGATATTTCGTTAACCTTCTTATAAACTATTGCATTTTTTTCAAAAAGGCTATAAAATTAAATTAACGAACATATGGAAGGAGTGATGTTATGCAAATTACATCAGTAAATGTACGTAAAGTTGAAAAAGAAGGATCTCACATGAAAGGACTAGCTTCAGTTTTAATCGATGACGCTTTTG
>CACZQI010000046.1 GCA_902783345.1 uncultured Erysipelotrichaceae bacterium | reverse complement strand
TTCATATAAGGGTAGAAGACTAAAAATATATTTTGTTCATCAAGATGGAACCAAACCACCTAAATTTGAGTTTTCTGTAAATAATAAGAATTTAGTTCATTTTAGTTATGAAAGATATTTAGAAAATCAAATTAGAGAAAACTTTGATTTTACTGGCACTCCAATTATTTTCAAATATACTAACAGGAGTGGTGACAATGATTAAACTAAATAAAGAAATGATATTTAAATATTTAATCGTAACGGTTTTATTACTAATACTTTTTGGCTTAGCTTTCTATATAATCAAAACAAAAATGCATAAAGAAGAATTTGAAGTAAGAGTTAAAGAAGCTTATAATTCCTTTGCTTTAGCGGAACCAATTAGTGATGAAATAAAAGAAAAACATCCTATTATTGAGTTAGATATTGCTAATCTTAAAGAAGGAGATATTGTTAAAATTACTACGAGTGGTGAGTATTTGGAAACTTATCCGCCTAAAGTAGTTATTCAAAAATATGAATTTGTTATTAATAATAGTGAATTGCCAAGTAAAATAAAAGATAAAGATAAAACTCTTGAAACTTCTAGTAATGAAGAAAATAATTCAGCGCAAGTTAAAAATACTACTACAACTACTACTACTAAACCAGTAATAAATAATAATGTTAAAACTACTACTACTATAAAAACTACAACAACTAAAAAAGCCGTAGTATTATCTAAAGATAGTATTGTTCTTACAAATTTAGAAAATAAAATTAAAGGAATAAAAAATAATCAAAATAACGATGGCTTTAAAACTAAAGCTAAAGAATACTTTGTTAAAGTTATAGATTTTATTTTTTATGATAAAGATATCGATGGAGTTTATTTTAAAGATTTAACTAATAAAACTAAACTTAAAGTCATTGAACTTACTTTAAAATTAGATAATTTAATTGAAAAACATTATCCAAATTATAAAGATGAATTATCATCATCTTATCAAAATATTAAAACTAAATTAGTTACTTTATATTTAAATAAAACAAGTGAATATTGTCAAAAAAATGATGATGTATGTGAAATGGCAAAAGAAGACTTTAAATTAATGAAAAATTCTTATAATATTACTTGGGAATTTATAAAGAATATTACTTCAGAAGGTTTATCTAAATTAAAAGAATGGTATGAAATCTACAGTGCAAAATAAAATTATTTTAAATAATCAAGAATTTGTATATTTTATTCAATATAAAAGAATTAAAAACATCTATTTTAGAGTTAAAGAAGATTTAAATATATATGTAACTGCGCCTAAAATAGTAAGTAAAAAATATATTGAAACTTTACTTAAAGAAAACGAGCATGCTATAATGAAAATGCATACAAAAATGGTTAAGAAAAATGAGCCTAATTTAGATATATATTATTTAGGAAATAAACTTATTTTAATAAATCAAGTAGGTAATCCTTATATAAGCAATGATTATATTTATGCGGAAAATCTTGAAAAAGCCAAAGCATATGTATACTCTTTATCTTATGATGTTTTTTCAAAAAGAGTTGAAAATATTAAAAATAATTTTACTTCTTTACCTAATTTTAAATTAAGGGTGCGTAAAATGAAATCTAAATGGGGTGTATGTAATACTAAAAGTATGACTATTACTTTAAATACTGATTTAATAAGTAAAGATGTTCATTTAATTGATTATGTTATTATTCACGAATTATGTCATTTTAAATATATGAATCATAGTAATCTATTTTGGAAGGAAGTAGCTAAATACTATCCTTATTACAAAGAAGCAAGAAAGGAATTAAACCATTCATGATAGAATCTATAAATAATGAAAAAATAAAAAATTATGCTAAATTAAATGATAAAAAGTATCGTAAAGAATCACGCCTTTTTATTGCTGCCGGTACTCATTTAGTTAGTGAAGCCTTAAGTGAAGGGATAGTTAAAGAAATACTTCTTTTAAATGGAGAAGAAAATATTTATGGTAATGTAACTTATGTTAGTGAAGATGTACTTAAAAAGGTTTCTGACTTAACAACTAATCCTAAAGTAGTTGCTATATGTCATATACCTCAAAATACAAAAATAGAAAGAAATATTATTATATTAGATGATATAAAAGATCCAGGAAACTTAGGCACAATTATAAGAAGTGCCGTAGCATTTAATTATAAAACTATCATACTAAGCAAAGAAACGGTTGATGTTTATAATCCTAAAGTAGTAAGAGCAACTGAGGGAATGCTTTTTAAAGTTAATATATTAGTTGAAGACTTAGAAGAAGTAATTCCTAAATTAAAAGTCTTAGGTTATAAAATTTATGGAACGGATGTTCATAATGGTAATATAGTTAAAAAAGATGATAATTTGCATGCTTTAATTATAGGTTCTGAAGCATTTGGCATGAATGATAAACTAAATGATTTATGTGATGAAAATTTATATATTAAAATGAATAAAAAATGTGAAAGTTTAAATGCTGGAGTATCAGCAAGTATTTTAATGTATGAATTAAATGGAAGGTAATATGAAAAATAAATTATTTTTAAATAAAGGATTATATGATAATAAAAATATATTTGAAAGTACTTTAGAAGCCATAACAGGCACTTTAAAACTAAAACTAAATATTTACTTAACAGTTAGAGAAACTAAAGATCATGTTTTTATTATTTATGAAGATAGTAGTCTATCACGCCTTCAAAACATAAAAGATAAAATAAGTGATATGACTTATGAAGATTTAGATTATATATCTTTTTATCATATTCCTACTTTGGATGAAGCTTTAAAACTTATTAATGGTAAAGTTGAAATAATATTTGATTTAAAAATTAATAATCGTAATAAAAAAATATATGAAATGTTAGAAAATTATCAAGGAGATTTCCTTGTAATTGGCGCTCCTAAAGTAATAAGTGAAATTAATAAAAATCACGCAAATATTAAAGTAGGTGAAATAATTACCAAAAAGCGTAAATTTACTCTAAAAAGTTTCTTTATTAAACCAGATTTTAAAAGTTATGATATTGATAATTTTGATAATATTAAATATAAAAAATTAAAAGAAGATACTGATTTTATTATTGGTTATAAGGCTAATAATCAGGTTAAATATGATGAATTTAAAGATATATTTGAATATTTGGTTATTGATAACTATCAAAATTTAAAAATTCAAAGGTAAACTCTTAAAAAGGGTTTATTTTTTAATTAAAATACTATATAATAGCCATTTAAAGAAAGAGGGTTTATAATGATTAGTTTAGGAGAAACACTTGAAAGAATTCAAAAAGATTTAGATGAAGTCTTACCAAGAGAATATTTAAATAAGATTACTTACTTATATTATCAATCATTAGATTTATATATTCATAATAGTAAAAGCACTTATAATGAGGTATTTAAATGCTATAACATTATTCCATATTATGTAAAATGGTCTTATTACAGAGTACAAAGAAATACACTTGCTAATGACATAATGATAAGTAAAGATTTAGAAGAAGTAATTAATCTATATATTTTATTATTTAAAAAATTCTCTGAAATAGTAAAGGAATTTGCTAGAGATTTAATGCTTAAGAAAAAAGGATTAAAAACATATTATGATGATACACTTCTATACAAAGATTTATTATTAGTTAAAAATTCTATATCTGCTTTTAATCCTGAAAAAATGGCAATTGGTTTATTGAATCCTATTTCATACGAATCATTTAAAGAAGATTTATCTTTAATGAGAGCTGTTTATATGTATCTTGATAGTGGCTTAGTTAATAAATGGGAAATTGATAAACTAAAAGGTTATAAAACAAGATTATGGCCATTATCTAAAATTGAAATTTATCATACTTTAGAAAATAAATTACCTAAAGAAAATACTTTAAAAAGATAATAAATATTGATAAAATAAAGTTATGGAATATATAAATGTAGGTAAAATTGTTAATACTTTTGGTCTTAAAGGGGAACTAAAAATAGTTACCCGTTTTGAGATGCCAGATAAAGTTTTTGTGGTAGGAAATAATTTATATATTAATCGTATAGCCTATAAAATAACTAATGTTCGTTTTCATCATCATAATTATTTAGTGGTAGTTAATAATTTAAAAGATATTAATGAAGTTGAATATTTAATTAACCAAGATGTATTTTTTAATAAAGAGGATTTAAATTTAAATGATGATGAATATATCATTAGCGAACTAATTGACTATGAAGTAAGAGATAATAATAACTATATTGGCAAAGTTACTGATTATGATGATAATAGTATTAATCCTTTAATTAAAGTAAATGATAAATTTTATATTCCTATAAAAGCAAATTATATTATTAAAGTAAATAAATTAAATAAAGTTATATATGTCAAAGATGTGGAGGGATTAATGGTATGAAAATAAGTATTTTATCTTTATTTCCTCATATGTTTGATGGTTTTTTAACTGAATCTATCATTTCTAGAGCAATAGATAATAAAAAAGTAGAAATTGAAATAATTAATTTTCGTGATTATTCGCATTTATCTAATAAACAAGTAGATGATACCCCATATGGTGGTGGCGCTGGTATGGTTTTAAGATGTGAACCAATATTTGAAGCAATTGATGATATTAAAACTAAAGATTCGTATATTGTGCTTTTATCTCCAGAAGGAAAAACTTTTAATCAAGTACTTGCTAAAAAATACACACAAATCAAGCATTTAATAATAATATGTGGTCACTATGAAGGATTTGATGAACGAATTAAAACTTTAGCCGATGAGATTATATCGATTGGTGACTTTGTATTAACTGGTGGAGAATTACCTGCTATGATGATTTGTGATAGTGTCATTAGGCTTATAGATGGCGTTATTAATAAGGAAAGTTTAGATAGTGAAAGTTTTAACGATGGTTTACTTGATTATCCTGTTTATACTAAACCAGAAGTATATCGTAATATGAAAGTGCCAGAAGTACTTTTATCAGGTAATCATCAAAAAATAAATGAATATCGTCAAAGTGAAAAATTAAGAGTTACTAAAGAAAATCGTAGCGATTTATTGGGGGAATAAAAATGTATAAATTAACTAAAAGAAAAGGCAAAATAAAAAGTGATAGTATTATTGAACTATCTGGTTATGAAACAAAAATAAATAAATTAAATATAACTATTTATAATCAAAAAATAATAGATATTTTAATACTTAAAAAATTATTACCTGAATTTGAAAGATTAGTTAAACAAATTTTACTATTTTTAAGTGAAAGTGATGATCCATCTGGCGCTGAATATTTACTTGATGAATTATCAAGAGTTTATACAATGTATTTAAATAAATATGAAAAGTACTTATCTAATAGTGAGAAAAAATCATTTATGAAAAAAATTCATCTTCTTAGTAATGAACTTAAAAAAATCGCAAGAAATAAAAAAATGGCTATGCCATCAATTGGTCGAAGAGTAAGATAAGTTAAAAAATATTGATTATACGCATAAACTTAAGTAAAAGCCTTGAATTTAGGCTTTTTATTTGCTATAATCAATTTGCTCGTTTATTTATGGGCTCCTTTAATCCGCTACTATAAGTATGATTAATGCGAAATATAGTTGAAGGGAGAATCGTTATGAACTTAATCGATAAGATTAAT
>CACZQI010000045.1 GCA_902783345.1 uncultured Erysipelotrichaceae bacterium | reverse complement strand
TTATCGTGGTTTAAAGAAAACATCTATTAGAGCTTCTTGGACTAAGTTTAAAAATAAAGTTGAAGTTTTTGAGGCCTTAAAAGGTGTTAGTTTTGATATTGAAGAAGGTAAAATACTTGGGATAATCGGTAAAAATGGTAGTGGTAAATCAACTATGTTAAGAGCAATTGCTGGTATTTTTTCGCCTGATAAAGGAACAATTGATTTACATGGCCATACCATATCTTTATTATCAATTGGGGTAGGTTTTAATAAAAAATTAACTGGTAAAGAGAATATTTATTTATCTGGTATGCTTTTAGGTTTTAGTGAAGATGAAATAGCAAAAAAAGAAAAAGAAATAATTAAATTTGCTGATATTGGAGAATTTATAAATAAACCAGTTAAAACATATTCATCTGGTATGTATTCTAAACTAGCATTTGCAATTACCGCTATATTAGAGACTGATATTATACTGATTGATGAAGTATTATCTGTAGGTGATGCTAGATTTAAAGAAAAAAGTTATAATAAAATGAAAGAATTAATATCTGATGAGAAAAGAACTGTTTTAATTGTATCTCATAGTTTAGGCACAATTAATGAATTATGTGATGAAGTATTATGGCTAAATGATGGTGAAGTTGTAGAAATAGGTAAGCCTAATGTTGTACTTCCTAAGTATGAAAAGTTTATGAATGAAAATAATTAGTTGGGTGGTTTTGTAATAATGGTAAAAGTATCTATTATAATTCCTATATATAATAGTGAAAAATACATTGAAAAATGTCTTAATTCAATTATTAAACAAACTCTTAAAGATATTGAAATTATTTTAGTTAATGATGGATCAACAGACAATTCTTTAAGTATTTTAAAAAGTTATGCTAAAAAAGATAAAAGAATAAAATTAATTGATAAAGAAAATGGCGGCCTAGCAAGTGCAAGGAATGCTGGTATAAATGCTTCTTGTGGCAAATATATATATTTCATAGACTCTGATGATTTTATTGAAATAAATGCTTTAGAAATACTTTATAATAAAATGGAAGATAGTAATTTAGATACTTTATTTTTTGATGCAACTTCTATTTTTGAAAACGAAAATTTGGCAAAAGCTAATTCTTCTTTTAATAATTATTATACACGTCAACATAGCTACGACGGTGTTTATAGTGGGCAAGAATTATTTAAATTATTTAGTGAAAATAAAGAATATCGTACAAGCGCTTGTTTACAAATTAATCGAACAGCCTTTTTGAAAAAACATAATATTAATTTCCTTGAAGGAATAATTCATGAAGATGAATATTTTACATTACTAGTATGCATATTTTCACAAAGAGCGAGTTATATTAATAATCAATTATATAAAAGATTAATTAGAAATGACTCAATTATGACATCTTCCAACGCTTTAAAAAGAAGTTATGGTTATTTAAAAGTTTTAACTAGTATTAAACCATATATTGAAGAATATGTTGATAATAAATATTTAGATACTTTTACAAGTTATTTACTGGAATTAGAAAATAGTTCAGTTAAATTTTTAAGAGAAGTTGAAAAAAATGATCAACATAATTTTAATAAAATATTGGACAAATATAAGAATGATTTAAGTATTAATGAATTTACTAATTTCCATTTAATGATAAATCGAAATAGAATTTATTTAAATCAAATAGATAAATTGAAAAAAGAATTACAAAAACAAAATAATAATAAAAACTTAATAATGAGAAGCTTTAATGATAAAATAATTAATTTTAAATCTTGGTTTAGAAAAAAATTTACTAGTAATATATATATAAGTATAATTATGCCAGTATATAATTGTGCTAAATATTTACCTGCATGTTTAGATTCATTATTAAAACAAAGTTTAGGTGAAATAGAAATAATATGCATTGATGATAGTTCTACTGATAGATCTTATGATATATTATGTAAATATCAAAAACAATATCCGATAATAAAAGTTTACAAACAAAAACATTCAAATGCCGGTGATGCTAGAAATATTGGGATAAAGCATGCTAAAGGTAAATTTTTATTATTTTTAGATAGTGATGATTTTTTTGAAAAGGATTTATGTAAAAAAGCATATCACTATGCTAACTATTATAATACTGATATTTTATTATTTGGAGCATATAAATATGATGAAAAAAGTGGGCAAAAAGAAAAATATACTGCAATGTTAAATACTGAAAATATTCCTTTAAAAACTATTTTTAGTACCGAAGATGTTAAAAACTATTTATTTCATGTTACTTCTGCTGCTCCGTGGTCTAAATTATTTAAAAAATCTTTTATAAAAAAGAATCATATATACTTTCAATCTCTTACAAATGCCAATGATGTGTATTTTACTAGGATATCAATGGCTCTTGCTAAAAGAATGTTTGCACTAGATGAACCTTTAGTTAATTATCGTATAAATCATGGTAATAATTCTCAAAATATTAAATATAAAGATCCTCTAGCATTTATACAAGCATATTTGAAAGTTAAAGAAACTTTAGAAAAAAAGCATATTTATAACAAATTTTATCAAACATATATGAATGTATTAATATCAGAAATTGTTTATAATTATAATAGTACTCAAACTAAAGAGGCAAAAGATGCTATATTAAATTATTTGAAAAATGGGGGCTTAAAAGAGCTTGGTATTGAAAAAATAGATAATGATTTAGTTTATGCTCATGAAAAGTATAATGAATATAAAAAAATAATGAATGAGGAATAGTTATGAATAAAGAAAAGTTAGAGAAAAAATATCATAAAATTAAAAAGATTAATACTATTTTAATTGTAATAATAGTAGTTGGCCTTCTTGGAGTTTTAGCTTTACCGTATGCTTATATTAATAAAGATAAAATAGGTAAAAGTACGGTTGGACAAAGAATGAATTATTATCGAAATAAAGTAAATAGTAAGTTAAATCAAAATTATGAGTTTGCAGAAAATTATCATAATGCAGCATATAAACTTAATTTAAATGAAACAACTGCTGATATTCAAGCAACCCATCCTAAAGTTATTAATTTTAAAGAAAAATGGCATGGTTATAAATATTATATGGTTTTTTCACCTTATCCTTATGGAAATGATAAGTATGAAAATCCTCATTTAGTAGTTAGTAATGATATGATAAATTGGATAGTTCCAGATGGACTTAAAAATCCAATTGAAAAAGAACCTCTAGGATATGTTCATGAAAGAGTTTATAATTCTGATCCTCATTTATTATATAATGATAAAACTGATACTTTAGAGTTATATTATCGTTTTGTTAATGAATATGAAAAAAAGGTTATTATTTATCGAAAAGTGAGTAAAGATGGTATTCAGTGGTCAGATAAAGAAGTGATTCTAACTGAAGATTTTGCTAAAAATGATTATATGTCACCAGCATTTATTTATGATAATGGAACTTATAAAATGTGGGCTGTAGGTAAAAAACTAAATGTTCGTTATTTAGAAAGTACGGATGGCAAAAATTATAGTGGTGAAAAAACTATTACGTTAAATTATCCAATTAGTGGTTTACAAACATGGCATTTAGATGTTATTAAAACTGATAAAGGCTATGAAATGATAACTGTGGCATATAAATATCATAAAGACCGTAATTCTATGAATTTATATTATTTTAATTCTAAAGATAATGTTGAATATACAAAAGGTAAAATTATTTTAAGACCTTCACTTATCTCATGGGATAATCGTGGAATATATCGTAGTTCATTCATTTATGAAAATAATTCTTATTATGTATTTTATTCAGCATTAGATACTAATTTTGTTAGAGGAATAGGTTTATCCTATGGAGAGCACATCGAAAACTTAGTTGGTAGTAATATTAAAGATAATAATTTAAACGCTAGTTAAAAAAGACTAGTGTTTTTAGATGGTTTTAAGGTATAATAAAATTGTAGGTGATGTATGTGTCATTTGAAGTAAATGGAAATAATATATTTTTAATTGTGTTAACAACCTTTATTGCTAGTTTAATACTTGTACCAATTGCTAAAAAACTTGCTATTCATATTGGGGCAATGGATATGCCTAATGAACGAAAAGTTCATAAAAAGCCAATGCCAAGATTAGGCGGACTTGCTATCTTTTTATCATTTTTATTAGGGTATATCTTATTTGGTGAATTAACTAGTCAAATGATATCAATTTTAATTGGTGGATTTATTTTAATAATAATAGGTATATGTGATGATATTAAACCACTTAAAGCATCATATAAATTTATTGGGCAACTTATTGCAGGAATAATTGTAGTATTCTATGGTAATATATCGCTTCCAACATTAGGCATATTTGGTTTAAAACTAAATTTTGGTATTGTGGGTTATCCTCTAGCACTTTTATTTATTGTTGCAATTATTAATGCAATTAATTTAATAGATGGTTTAGATGGACTTGCCTCAGGTACTTCATCAATTTTCTTTTTAGCAGTATCAATCATTGCTTTCTTCTTACATCGTATTAATGGTTTAGATGTAACTCTTAGCCTTATAATGTTAGGCGCTACTTTAGGATTTTTAGTCTATAACTTTTATCCTGCCAAAATATTTATGGGTGATACTGGAAGTATGTTTTTAGGGTTTATGATATCTGTTATCGCTTTACTTGGTTACAAATCAACTACGGTTACATCTTTAATCGTACCAATAATTATTTTATTCTTACCTATTTTAGATACTTTATTTGCAGTTCTTAGAAGACTTATCAAGGGAGAAAGTATTGGAAAACCAGATAAGCAACATATTCATCATCAACTACTAAATTTAAATAAATCAGTAAGAAAAACGGTACTGATTATGTATGCATTTAATTTAATATGTGCAGCCATAAGTGTCTTTTATGCTCTAGGAGATAATATGCTAGCAATAGTTCTTTATATTATTTTAATTGTAGTTACTATAATTTTAGTCTTTAAAACCGATATTTTATTTGAACATAAAAATAGTTAACTAGGGGTTCCTAGTTTTTCTTTGCATTTAATTCTTAATTTGATACAATTATAATGTGATAGATATGAAATATAATTTATACGATTTTGATAAAACAATTTATAATGGCGATTCATCTGTCGACTTTTTTAAATATTGTGCTAGAAAAGATAAAAGAGTTAAAAAAATATATTTTAAATTACTTGTTAATTTAATTAAATATAAAGCTAAATACATAAATTTAACTGAATTTAAAGAATATGCTTTTTCATTTTTAAATTATTTTGATAATCATGAAAAATTAGTTGATGAATTTTGGCAAATACATGAAAAAAATATTAAAAAATTTTATTTAGATAAAATAGATCACTCTAAAGATATAATTATTTCGGCTTCACCTTTCTTTTTACTAAAACCTATTGCTAATAAGTTAGGTGTAAAAGATTTAATAGCGTCAGATGTTGATATTAAAACTGGACATTTTAATAAAATAAACAATAGTGGCAATGAAAAGGTTAAAGCTTTTAAAGAAAAATATCCTCATGATATCATTTTTAATATGTATTCTGATAGTATGCATGATAAACCCCTTTTAGATATTGCCGAAAATAGTTTTTTAGTAAAAAAACATAAAATATATGACTATAAAACATATAAACCAAATATTTTTAAAAGATTTTGGAATTTTTGCTGGGACATTTATCATAAAAAGGAAGAGTTATGGAACTACTTAATAGTAGGGGGGCTTACAACACTAGTATCTATTGGAACATATGCTTTATCTTCTAAAGTGTTTGGCATTAATTATGTTGTATCTAATATAATATCTTGGATATGTGCAGTAATATTTGCTTATTTTACTAATCGCTGGTTTGTTTTTCATAGTCAAAATCCACATAAAATAAAAGAGTTTATTTCATTTGTTGGTTCAAGAGTATTAACTTTATTACTTGATACAGGGCTCATGATATTATTTATCGAAATAATTAAAATGGATGATTTGCTTGCTAAGATTTTAGTTCAAGTAGTAATTGTTATTGCAAATTATATTATAAGTAAATTAATTGTATTTAAGAAGTAAATCTATTAGTTAAACTAGTAGATTTTTTTATAGTTTATTATTTATATTTTAAGCCATAATAATACTAGGTGAGATTATGGAAACGGAATATGAAATATTAGATTATATATACAAAAATTCTTCTATGGGATATGAAAGCACGATGACACTTTTAAAAACATTGCAAGATAAAGGTAATAAAATAACAGAAGTAGTTACTGATATAATCAATAGTTATAGTGAATTTACTAAGAGAAGTGAATATTTATTATCTAAAATAAATGCTGATGGTAAAAAACTTAATATTATGGCAACAATGAGTGCCGATATGAATATTAAAAGAAAAATAGGTAAAGATAATTCCGATGCAGCAGTTGCTAAAATGCTTATTAAAGGTTTATCAATGGGGCAAAATAATATGGCTAAAGCCTTTGATAATATAAATAAGAAAGATGTTGATAAAAAGGTATTAGATTTATTAGATGATTTTAAAGATTTTCAAATAAATGCCATGAAAAAGTTAGAAAAATATGTTTAATTGACACTAAAATCTATTTAAATTAGACACTTAAATAGATTTTTTTATTAGTTTTTTGTACAATAATAATGGTGATATGTATGTTGGTTCCAGTTGGTGTAAGTAAAAGGCATGTTCATTTAGATAATGATACTTGTATTAAATTATTTGGAACAAATGAAATGCCAGTACGTAATCCATTAAATCAAGTAGGACAGTTTGCTAGTACTTTAACTGTAGATTTAGAGTGGAATGGAAACATAATCGAGCATGTTAGAGTAGTTGGGCCAATTAGAGATTATAATCAAATTGAAATATCTTTAGATGAATGCAAAATATTAGGCGTTAATCCTCCAGCAAGACAAAGTGGAGATTTAGATAACACTCTTCCTATTAACATTATTGGGCCATGTGGTAAAGTATCATTAGATAGTGGGTTAATTAAAGCTGAAAGACATATTCATTTAACTAAAGAAAGTTTAGAAAAAGAAGGATTAAATAATAAAGAAAAAGTAGCAGTTTTCCATAATGGAAGATATCTTTTTGATGCTATTATTAAATTATCTATTCCTGGTTATGACGAACTTCATATCGATACAGTTGAAGAAAAAGAATATGATTTACATAATAATGATATTGTTGAATTTAAAAAATATATAAGATAGTTTTGGTGATTTAATGGAATGGAAAATAGGTAATATTAAAATAAAAAATCAAGTAGTACTTGCTCCAATGGCAGGGGTATCTAATCCTGCTTTTATGAAAATATGTGAAAAAATGGGTGTTGGTTATGTTATAACTGAACTTATAAGTGCTGAGGCGATTGTAAGAGGGAATAAAAAAACTTTAGATATGCTAAATGGTCTAGATGATTTAAATATTCCCTATGCTGTACAGTTATTTGGAAGCAACCATAAAACAATGGCTAAAGCAGCAATGATAGTTCATAAAAGGTATCCAAAATCTACAATTGATATTAATTGTGGTTGCCCAGTTCCTAAAGTAGCAGTTAAAAGTGAAGCTGGTAGTGCTCTTTTAAAAAATCCAGAAAAAATTAAAGAAATAGTAGAAGCAGTAGTTAAGGCTGTAGATGTACCGGTAACAGTTAAAATTCGTAGTGGTTGGGATGAAAAAAGTATTAATGCCGTAGAAATTGCTAAAATTATTGAAAGTGCTGGGGCTAGTGCGATTGCTATTCATGCTAGAACTAGAAGTCAAGGTTATAGTGGTCATGCTGATTGGAATGTAATAAAAATGGTAAAAGAAGCAGTTAAAATTCCTGTTATTGGTAATGGTGATATTTTATCATGCTTTGATGCTAAAAAAATGCTTGATGAAACATTTTGTGATGCAGTAATGATTGGAAGGGGTATATTAGGTAATCCATGGCTTATTAAAGAGTGTGTAGATTATTTAGAAAATGGCACTTTACCTAAAAAAATAAGTCCTAAAGAAAAAATAGATATGTTAAAATGGCATTATGAATTATTATTAAATACTACTAGTGAAAAACAAGCCATTTTAGAAATTAGAACGCATGCTTTATGGTATTTAAAAGGACTTCCTGGAAGTAGTATAATAAAAGCCCAAATATGTACAACTAAAAATAGTGATGAGTTATTTAAAATTTTAGATGAATATTTAGAAAGTATAGTGTGAAACATTTTATAATCATTTAAACTTATAATTGAAAAAAATCTAAATTTATAATATAATTTATTTAGTATAGGAGAGTGTGATATGAAAGAAGAAAAGAAAAAGGTAGTCAAAAAAACAACTGCTAAAAAGGAACCTAAAAAAACTGCTACTAAAAAACCAGCAGTTAAAAAGACTTTAAAAAAAGAAGAAAAAGTTAATTTAAATGAAACTGTTCAAAATAATGAAGTTAAAGAAAAAGTTGTTATAAATGCTAATAATGATTTAAAAGAATGTGTTTTTTGTCATGAAAAATTTGAAAAAGGATATACAATATGTCCTCATTGCCATAGAAGACAAAAAACTAGTGTTAGTTTTGCATTCTTTATTGTATTTGCATTATTATTTCTATTTGTAATTTTATCTTATCATTTTGTTAGTAGATATTTCTTTAATAACATTAAAGAAGATGATTATAAAAAGATATGTGTTTTAGTAGATTATGAACAATTAGTTAGACATCCAAAAGAATATAAAGGTAAAGATGTTAGAGTAATTGGACAGGTTGTTGAAGTAAATGGATTTGATACTGGATATGGTAATCAAATGACTATAACACTAAATGCTAATTTATTTGAAGATAGTGCAGAACATTTAATAACTGTAAATTATATTGATAAATCATATGATCAGGGATTCATTGAAGGTGACTTAGTTACTGTTTATGGAAGTTATGAATCTATTAATGGTAATGTACCATATATAAATGCTGAATATATAGTTTTTGGTAAATAAATAATAAATTGTAAATAAGGATGCGTAAGGCATTCTTTTTTTCTATAATTTTTAAAATTTGTGGTAAAATACTAATGCGTGGGTGATAATCATGGATAAAATAGTTGTTAAAGGGGCTAGAGAGAATAATTTAAAAAATATTGATATTGAGCTTCCTAAGAATAAATTAATTGTTATGACAGGAGTATCTGGTTCTGGTAAGAGTAGTCTTGCTTTTGATACAATATTTGCAGAAGGTGAAAGAAGATATATTGAGTCTTTAAGTGCTTATGCTAGACAGTTTTTAGGTAATGCTAATAAACCAGATGTGGATTCAATTGAAGGATTATCGCCAAGTATTTCTATTGACCAAAAAACAACTAATAATAATCCAAGATCAACTGTTGGAACTGTTACGGAAATATATGACTATTTACGATTATTATATGCAAGAATTGGTATACCTTATTGTCCTACACATCACAAACCAATTAAAAGTCAAAGTATTGAAGAAATGACTAATAAAGTAATGTCTTTAGATATTGGTACTAAATTAGAAATCCTAGCGCCTATTGTACATGGCGAAAAAGGTACTCATCAAGATTTATTTAATGACTTAAGAAAAAAAGGATATTCTAGAGTTAGAGTAAATGGAGAGATGTATGATTTATCTGAAGAAATAACTTTAGAAAAGAATAAAAAAGATAATATATATGTAGTAGTTGATAGAATAGTTTTAGATGCTGATGAAAGAAGCCGTATTTTTGAATCTATTGAGCAATCTACAATTCTTGCTAATGGTAAAGTTTTAATTAATATTATTGGAGGAGAAGAAATCCTTATGAGTGAGCATTATGCTTGCCCAGAATGTAATTTCTCACTTCCAGAATTAGAACCTAGACTATTTTCATTTAATGCGCCTTATGGAGCCTGCCCAGAATGTAAAGGTTTAGGAGTTAAACAAAATTTAAGTATTGATTTACTAATTCCTGATAAGAATAAAAGTATTATTGATGGAGCTATTAAAGGATTTAGTGTCGATGATAGTATTAGTTTGCAACAACTTCAAACTGTTTGTAATTACTATGATATTGATTTAACTAAAAAAGTTAAAGATTTAAAAAAAGAAGAATTGGATATTATTTTATATGGTACAGATAAAGTTTTAGATTATGAATATATATCTAAAAATGGTAATAAAAGATATACTTCTAGTGCTTATGAAGGCATTGTTAATAATTATGAAAGAAGATATGTCGAAACATCTAGTAAATGGATGAGAGAATGGCTTTCAACTTTTATGGTTAATAGCAAGTGTCCACTTTGTCATGGAGCAAGACTTTCTAAAGAAGTGTTAGCAGTTAAAATAAATAATAAAAATATTTATGAGATATGTAATTTATCTATAAAAGAACTTGCTAGTTTTATGGAAAATTTAAAACTTACTAATGAACAAAAGAAAATTAGTGAACTTATTTGTAATGAAATAAAAAATAGATTATCATTTTTAAATAATGTTGGACTTGGTTATTTAACTTTATCAAGAGAAGCAAGTACTTTATCAGGTGGGGAAGCCCAAAGAATTCGTTTAGCAACGCAGATAGGTAGTAAATTATCTGGAGTTTTATATGTTTTAGATGAGCCTTCTATTGGCTTACATCAAAAAGATAATAGTAAACTTATTAATTCACTTAAAGAAATGCGTGATTTAGGAAATACTTTAATTGTTGTTGAACATGATGAAGATACAATGAAAGAAGCAGACTATTTAGTTGATATTGGGCCTGGTCCAGGAGATGCTGGTGGAGAAGTTGTAGCTGTTGGAACACCTGAAGAGGTCATGAAAAATAAGAAAAGTTTAACTGGTAAATATTTAAAAGGTGAATTAGGCATTGATGTACCTACGATAAGACGTAAAGGTAATGGCAATTTTATTGAAATAAAAGGTGCTAAAGAAAATAATTTAAAAAATATTGATGTTAAAATCCCACTTGGCACTTTAACTTTAGTAACTGGGGTCTCTGGTTCTGGAAAAAGTACTTTAGTAAATGAAATATTACTTAAGGCTTTAAGAAGTAAAGTCTATGGTAGTATGGTTATTCCTGGTAAACATAAACAAATAAGAGGCTTAGATTTAATTGATAAAGTAGTCGATATTTCTCAAGATCCAATTGGTCGTACACCAAGAAGTAATCCAGCAACTTATGTGGGTATTTTCGATGATATTAGAGATTTATATGCTAGTATGAAAGAATCAAAAATGAAAGGCTATGACAAAGGTAGATTTTCCTTTAATGTTAAAGGTGGAAGATGTGAAGCCTGCTGGGGTGATGGTGTTAAAAAGATTGAGATGCACTTTTTACCAGATGTTTATGTACCTTGTGATATTTGTCATGGGACTCGTTATAATACCGAAACTTTAGAAGTAAAATTTAAAGGTAAAAATATTGCTGATGTTTTAAATATGAGAGTATCAGAAGCAATTGAGTTCTTTGACTCAGTGCCTAAAATTAAAAATAAACTCCAAACAATGATTGATGTAGGACTTTCTTATATTAAATTAGGTCAAAGTGCTCCTACATTATCAGGTGGGGAAGCTGCTAGAGTTAAACTTGCTAAAGAGCTTCAAAAGAAGCCAACTGGTCAAAGTATTTTCCTTTTAGATGAACCAACTACAGGACTTCATACTGATGATATTAAAAAGTTATTAGTAGTTTTGGAAAGAATTGTTGATAATGGAGATACAGTTATCGTTATCGAGCATAATTTAGATGTGATAAAATGTGCTGATTACATTATTGATTTAGGACCTAATGGTGGCGATGATGGAGGAAAAGTTATTGCAACAGGCACTCCAGAAGAAATAATTAAAGTAAAAGGTTCATATACTGGTGAATATTTAAAACCAAAACTTGCGAAAAAAAATAAATAATACTATAATTAAAATGGTGAAACATATGGAAATTTATAGTGAAAAATTAGATTTTAAATATACTTTTTTGGAGTGGGTATTAACTTTATTAATTAGTGCAACAGCCATTGTATTAGCGACTAAAATATTTAGAGGTTTTTATGTCGAATCTTTTAGTTATGCAATTATAACGGCTATTGTAATTATGATATTAAATAGGTTGTTAAAACCGACTTTAAAGATTCTTGCTTTACCTATTACCGTTATTTCACTTGGTATTTTATATCCAATAGTGGACACCATTATATTAAAACTTGCCAGTTTAGTTATGGGAACTCATTTCGTAGTAGAAGGATGGGTAATACCATTTTTCGTATCAATATTTATATCATTTGTAACAGTTTTATTAGATACATTAATAACTAAATCAGTAATAAGAGGTTTAAAATGAATCCAGTTATAATTAGTTTAGGTAATTTTGAAGTACGTTGGTATGCAGTATTTATTCTAGTAGGCGCTTTACTTGGATATTTTGTTGTTCGCAAAGAAATTAAAAGATTTAATATTAGAGAAGACTTTATCTTTAATATGTGTTTTTGGGCGATTATTTTTGGCCTTATTGGAGCAAGAATTTACTATGTAATGTTTAATTGGGATTATTACAGTCAGAATTTAGTTGAAATACTTGAGATTTGGAAAGGTGGTCTTGCTATTCATGGCGGGATTATTGGTGGCCTTTTAACAATTTTATTCTATACTCATAAATATAAAGCAAGAACTATGAGATATTTAGATTTTATTGTAGCCGCTTTACCTCTTGCACAAGCAATTGGACGCTGGGGGAATTTCTTTAATAGTGAAGCTCATGGTGCAGCCACTACTTTAGAGCATTTACAATCTTTACATATTCCTAAATTTATCATTGATGGTATGAAAATAGAAGGCGTTTACTATACACCAACATTTCTTTATGAATCTATTGCATGTTTTGTTCTTTTCTTAATTATTATTATTTTAAGAAGAGGAAGATATCGTAAAGTAGGAACTATGACAGCTATTTATTTAATAGGTTATGGATTAATTAGATATGTTATTGAAATAACTAGAACAGATGCATTAATGTTAGCTGGATTTAAAATGGCTCAAATTATATCTGTTGTTATGATTATTGCAGGAATAGGTATCATTTTTGACAATGTTCATAAAGGAAAATTTGAAGATTTGTATAATGATAAAAACAATATCGATAGAATAGCATTTTAACTTGACCTAAAGTTGACATAAATTTGACGCTTGCGGTGGGATAATTAAATGATATAATCACCTAGAGTAGGTGATTTTTTATATGAAAAAGAAAATAATAGTGTTAACAGGTTTAATAATATTTATGTTAGTAGCATTTGCTGGAGGAAGATATTACGCATCAGATGGAAGCGCAAACAATACAACATTTTACTTATATACTGGAGAGAATCATTGGCTGTTGTCGCCTTTCAATTTCGACGCGTATGACCGCTTGCCGGACGTTTGGTACGTGGATGCTTCAGGTTACCTCGACAACTACTATGTGGCGGATACTCTTGGCGTGCGTCCCTCAGTTTCTCTTAAGAGGGCGGTCACAATACTAGGTGGGAATGGTTTAGCATCAAACCCATACATTATTAATTAAATTATAAGGCTACTAAGAATTAACTTAGTAGTTTTTAATTTATGATAAAAATGAATAAAAAGGAATAATTTGCCTCAATATATCAAACGAAAGGAGTTATTTGTGGCAAAGTATAAAGTTGAAATTCCTGGTATAGATACTAATAATTTAAAAGTTTTAAAAAATAGAGAAACAATTGAGCTTTTTAAAAAATATAAAAGAGGAAATATAGATGCTAAAAATGAAATAATTAATGGTAATTTAAAATTAGTCTTAAGTATTATAAATAAATATAATAATGGTAAATATGATATGAATGATTTATTCCAAATAGGCTGTGTAGGTTTAATTAAAGCAGTTGATAATTTTAGTTTAGAATATAATGTGCAGTTTTCTACTTATGCTGTTCCTTTAATACTTGGAGAAGTTAAAAGATTTATTAGAGATTCAAGTGTCGTTAGAATAAGTCGTAGTATTAGAGATAATGCCTATCAAATATTAAAATATCGTGATGATTATGTTGCTAAAATGGGTCGTGAACCTTCGCATAAAGAAATATGTGATGCTTTAAATATAACAGAGTTTGATTTAGCATCATCTTTAGAAAGTTTAGTTAGTCCTATGAGTTTATATGATCCAATATATAATGATGGTGGAGATACTATATATTTAGTAGATCAAATTGCTGATAAAAGTGAAAAGACTGATAAAGATGATAGTTTAGCCCTTAAACATGCATTAAATAGAATTAGTAAAAGAGAAGCCGATGTTTTATATTCAAGATATATCTATGGTAAAACTCAAATGGAAATAGCTGATGACTTAGGAGTATCTCAAGCGCAAGTGTCAAGAATAGAAAAAAGTGCGATTAAAAACATAAAAAGGTTTATGAAATAAAAATCTACATATAATTTTATAGGTGGTATTATGCTAATGAGTGATTTACAACAAAAAGATATTGTCAATGTTCTAAATGGAACTAAAATAGGTAAAATAGTTGATATTGAAGTAAATGATACTGGTCTTATTACTAATTTAATAGTCGGAGAGGTTAAAATGATGAAAAGATTTACAACAGGTGGGGAAACGAGAGTAAGTTTTAGTCAAATTAAAAGAATAGGTACTGATGTAATACTTGTCGAATTAAATTAAAAAAGATATAATTATCTTATGAAAAAGAAGATTTTATGTTTAAGTATATTAGTTTTATTACTAGACCAAATTAGTAAGATTATTTGTGAAGTAAATTTAACACTTAATAAGCCAGTTATAATTATTAAAAATTTTTTTAATATAACTTATGTGCAAAATAGTGGAGCAGCATGGAGTATGTTTGCTGGTCAAAGATTAGTTTTAATTCTAATTAGTATTGCTGCTTTATATCTTATTAATTCTTTTATCAAAGAGTTTAAAGAAAGTACTAAAAATATAATTGCTTTTAGTCTTTTACTAGGTGGCTTAATGGGAAATTTAATAGATAGAATAGTATTTGGCTATGTAAGAGACTTTTTAGATTTTAAAATATTTGGTTATGATTATCCCATCTTTAATATTGCTGATATAGGTATTTTTATTGGGGTAGTATTAATAATTATAACAATTATTAAAGGAGAAAATGATGGAAGTATTAGGCGAAAAAAATAATCGAATTGATAAGTATTTAAGTGAAAAAACTGATTATTCAAGAAGTACGATTCAAAAAATGATTACAAGTGGTTTTATTAAAGTAAATGGAAATAGCATTAAAGCAAATTATATATTAAAAGATAATGATTTAATAAATATTGATGAAAGTTTTGTTCAAGAAATAGATATAAAAGCGGAAAATATAAAATTAGATATTGTTTATGAAGATAATGATTTAATGATTATTAATAAACCATCAGGTATGGTCGTGCATCCAGGTAGTGGCAATTATGAGCACACTTTAGTAAATGCTTTGATGGGTTATACTGATAATTTAAGTAATAAAGGTGAAGAGTTTAGGCCTGGTATAGTTCATCGCATTGATAAAGATACAAGTGGTCTTATAGTGGTAGCTAAAAATAATAAGGCTCATGAACTACTAGCTGAAGGATTTAAAAATAAAACTATTAAAAGAGAATATCTTGCTTTGGTTATTGGTGAAGTTAATAGTGAAAAAGCAACTATTGATGCTCCTATCGGAAGAGATAAACAAGATCGTAAAAAAATGTGCGTAACTAAAGAAAATGGGAAAGAAGCTGTAACCCATTTCAAAGTTTTAAAAAGATATAAAGGTTATACTTTAATTAATTTATCTTTAGAAACTGGTCGTACTCATCAAATTAGAGTGCATATGAAATATATTGGTTATCCTGTTTATAATGACCCAGTTTATACTAATCATAAATGCACAAGTTTTGGTCAATTTCTTCATTCATGGAAAATTGATTTTGACCATCCATTAACAAAAGAACATTTACATTTTGAAGTACCTGTCCCAAATGAATTTCAAGAATTTTTAGATACCCTTACTAGTTTATAAGATAAATACTAATTGATATAATAAGTAAGAAAAAACTCCATAAAAAGTGAGGAATAAATAAATATGCTAAATGTGTATTTATTTTTTTCGTTTCGGTTATTAAAAAGATAGAACTAACAGAAATAACTATATTACAAATCATTGCTAAGACTAAATTATTAAAAAAGAAGAAAAATAAAGGAAAAAATTGGCAAAATAAATAATTTAAAATCAAAATAAAATAAAAATCATCATTTAAATCATAATCTTTAATTAAAAAGTACATTGATGTTGTATTTAATAAATAAATTATAAACCAGATAAGACTTATAACATTTACACTAGGCACAATTTTAGGAATAGTAATCGAACTATAAAAGCCAACATTAAATGGTGCGATAATGCTGCCTATAAACCATAAACAAAATAAAAAAACAAAAACGATAACTTTTCTTGACATAATCATCCTCTTTACTAAAAAACCTATTTGTTATAAAATAATATATGAAAAAAAGGAGCAGTTTATGAATCCAGTTTTAAATAAAAAAGATGAAATAATTATGCGCTTAGTTCACTATTTTATTACTGAAGAAGATTATCAACCGATAATTGTAAATGGGGTAAAAAATGAAATATGGTTGGAAAACTTAGGCGCTACATATAAAGTTATTCGAATTAATTCTAATTATATACATAATATTGATCAGTTAAAATATGATAATTTTAAAATAAAAAATGTTACTAAACAAATTAGTAAAAAAACATTTTCTTTTAATTTAAAAACTTTAAATATTTTATTAGATTTAAATGATGATGTTAAAATTAGTAATTTTAATAATGTTGAAAATTATAAAATAGATAATTTAAAAGATGTTCGTAAAGATGATGGACTTGGAGGATTATTTCCTAAACTTAAGACTATGACTTTAAATGCTAGTAATAATGGAGTTGAAACTTTAATTGATTTAACTAATGATATATCAATTAAAAATGAAAAAGAAAATGAAGAGTTTGAAAAAATATTTAAACCTAAAAAGCCAATTATTACTTACGCTTTAATTGCGATAAATATTATTATGTTTGTTTTAGAACTATTATATCCTAATGAAGTATTAAATAGATTTATATTAGACCCTATATTAGTAAAAAATGGACAGTATTTTAGACTTGTTAGTAGTTTGTTTTTACATGGTAGTGTTATTCATTTACTTTTAAATATGTATGCTTTATATGTTGTTGGTAATCAGTTAGAAACATTTTTAGGTAAGGAAAAGTTTGCTTTTATTTATCTATTTAGCGGGATAACTGGTTCACTTCTTTCTTGTATGGGAACATTTAATAGTTTAGGAGCAAGTGGAGCTATCTTTGGTTTATTTGGTTCCTTATTATATTTTGGCTATCATTATCGTTTATATTTTGGTAGTGTTATTTTAAAAGAAATTCTTCCAGTTATAGTTGTTAATTTACTTATTGGTTTTTCCTTAAGTGGAATAAATAATGCCGCTCATATTGGTGGACTTATTGGGGGAATATTTTCGACTATGGCTTTAGGAGTTAACTCTAAAAAAGAAAAGTCAAGTACTCTTAATGGTACCATTATATCTGCAATTTATTTAGGATTCTTAATCTATTTAGTATTTTTTGCCAAATAAAAAGCCTTAAGGGCTTTTTTAAGTTAAGTTATATTTTACGATATAGACCAATTGCTTTACCAAGGATTTGACAATTAGGCAAGATAATTGGATCCATAGTATCATTTTCTGGTTGTAATCTAATATGATCTTTTTCTTTATAAAATCTTTTTAATGTTACTTCGTTTTCATCAGTCATTGCTACTACTATTTCACCATTACGAGCAACTTTTTGTTTTTGAACGATAATAATATCACCATCTAAAATACCAGCATTAATCATACTCTCACCAGATACTTTTAAAGTAAAGATTGTTTCTTTTGCAGGAATTAAATTACCAGGTAGAGAAAAGAATTCATTAGGATTTTCAATTGCTTCGATGGGACTACCTGCGGTTACTTTACCAAGTAATGGTACTTTAACAAGTTCTTCATCTTTAGGCATAAATTCATTAACGCCATTTACTTCAATTGTTCTAAATTTTGCTTTAGTTTTAGTTATCGCGCCTTTTCGTTCTAATTCTTTTAAATGAGTATGAACAGTAGCAGGACTAGATAATCCTAAACCATCACATATTTCTCTTACTGCAGGTGGATATCCATGTTTTGCTATATATTTTTTGACATAAGTTAATACTTCTTTTTGTTTATTAGTTAGTCTATCTTTCATAATATACCTCCTAAAGTAATATTAACACATGAAGTGTAAAATGTCAAACAATTGTTTATGTTTTTATTGACGCGAACGTTTGTTTGCGGTAAGATGAATGTGTAGTAAGGAGATGATAGTATGTTTGGTAAAATATTAAAGTATAAGGAGGTTTTATTATTTTATATTCTCCTTATTATAATACTAGGACTTGTTTCAATGCATAATAAAAAAATTGATGTTAATATGTCATTAAATAAAGTTAATATAAATGAAAGGTATTAGTAATTAAAAAACTTTTAGTTAAGAGTAATATATGATATAATCTTTTTCTAGGTGGTGGTAATTATGCATTTACCAAATATGCAAGATGCAAAAATAAGAAATAAATCATCTGTTAATTATATATATGAAGAACCTATAAAATCTAATAAATTTCTAGGCAAAAAGTTTTATTTAAAAACATATGGTTGTCAGATGAATGTTCATGATTCAGAAGAGATTAAAGCACTTTTAGAAAATATTGGTTATGAAGAAACAGGAATTTTTAATGAGGCTAATTTAATTATTTTAAATACTTGTGCGATAAGAGAAAATGCTCATGATAAAGTTTTTGGTTTTTTAGGTAGATGTAAACATCTAAAAAAAGATAAAAAAGATTTAATAATTGGTTTATGTGGATGTATGGCTCAAGAAGTATCAGTTGTAAATGAAATAAAGGAAAAGCATCCTTATATTGATATTGTTTTTGGTACTCATAATATGCAAGATTTACCAAATATTTTAGAAAATTTAAATAATAAGCAAGAAATAGAAGTATATTCTAAAGAAGGCGATGTTTATGAACTTGGAGAATGTTTTAAAAGGGATTCTAAAATTTCGGCTTGGGTAAATATAATGTATGGTTGTGATAAGTTTTGTACTTATTGCATTGTTCCTTACACAAGAGGTAAACAAAGAAG
>CACZQI010000044.1 GCA_902783345.1 uncultured Erysipelotrichaceae bacterium | reverse complement strand
CATGACCACATTCACGAGTCCAGTAAGGAAGTGGTGTTCCCCAATAACGGCTACGACTTATTGCCCAGTCATTCATATTTTCTAGCCAGTTACCAAATCTTTTTTCTCCAACATATGATGGATACCAATTAACTTTTTTATTTTCTTCAATAATTTTATCTTTAATTTTAGTAACTTCTAAATAATATGATGGTCTAGAATAATAAACAAGTGGTGAATGACATCTCCAACAATGTGGATAATCATGCTCGATTTTTTGTTTTTTAAATAATTTGTCATTTTCTTTAAGCCAATCAATTACCTTTTCATCAGCATCAAAGATTAATTCACCTTTCCATGGTCCATCAGTATAACATCCATCTTCTCCTACCGGATTAAGATATGCTAAATTATATTTTTTACCAACTTTAGCATCATCTTCACCATAAGCAGGTGCAATATGAACAACTCCAGTACCATCTTCAGTTGTTACATATTCATCACACATCACAATAAATGATTTTTGAGTTTTATCAACATCTAAAAATGGAAGTAATTGTTCATACTCGGTGTATTCTAAATCTTTACCTTTGCATTTATTTAATACTTTTACATCATCACCAAGTACACTTGATACTAGTTTTTCCGCTAAAATAAACTTATAACCTTTAGATTCAACAGTTACATAGTCTTCATTTGGATTAACACATAAACCAACATTAGCAATTAAAGTCCATGGAGTTGTTGTCCATACTAAGAAATACTCGTCACTATCCTTTTTCTTAAATGGAACAGTTACAGTATTAGCAGTTACCGTTTCATATCCTTGAGCAACTTCATGTGAAGCAAGACCAGTTCCACATCTAGGACACCAAGGTACGATTTTAACCCCTTTATAAAATAACCCTTCATCAAAGAATTTCTTTAAAATCCACCATTCTGTTTCAATATAATCATTATCATATGTAATATACGCATTTTCTAAATCAATAAATTGACCCATTTCATCAGTTAATCTGTTAAAAGCATCAACATTTTTCCATACTGATTCACGACATTTTTGGTTAAATTCTTTAATACCATATTTTTCAATATCACCTTTACCAGTAAAACCAAGTTCTTTTTCAACTTGTACTTCAACTGGAAGCCCATGAGTATCCCAACCTACTTTACGAACTACACGGTATCCTTGCATAGCCTTATATTTAGTAAATGAGTCTTTTAAAAATTTAGCCACCATATGATGTAGTCCAGGATTACCATTAGCAGTTGCTGGTCCATCATAAAAGACATAGTTTTCTTTTCCACGGGTACTTTCTTCTAAAATATTCTCATCTTTCCATGTTTTTAAAATATCTTGTTCTACTTCAAAAACATCTCTTTTGTCTAATTCTTTAAATTCCATATTTCTCCCTCCAAACATTAAAAAAATCCATAAATTTAAGGACGATTTTTTCGCGGTACCACCTTAATTTATGAATTTAATCATACACTTAAATCTTTAACGCTGATGAGCGGATTATGCTTATCCCATAATCACATCAGAAGTGATTTGTATAATGCCTTATATACTTACTTTCACCAAACATGTAAGCTCTCTAAATACTTAACATTATACCGTCTTCCTCGACTGCTTTATGTATTAAATTATATGATTTATTTACTTTCTTGTCAATTATTTTTTAGTTAAAACTTTAGGTTTATCATTAGATAAATATTCTAATCTTTGCATTTCCATATAATAAGCATTAATTAAATTATCTAATGTTGTATTAATATTAACTCTTAAATCTTTATCTAAAGTTAACACACCTAAATTATATTCAGTAAGAAATTCTTTTACTATTTTACTCATTATTTTGATTTCTTCATAATCTAATAAAATATCTTTATTAAAATATATATCTAAACCAGTGCCATTTTTACTAGAACTATTTTTTATTTTTAAATAGAAATATCTATCAATTAATTCATCTTTAATATTAAAATTTTCATAATTTAAAACATTTATTTTATTTATAGAGTCTTTAATAATCAATGATAGTCTTTGCATAAATTCTTGATAAAACATTTCTGTACAAAGCTTTTCTGAATATAAATTATCTAAAGTATTAATAGTTAAATGTATTAAATTTTGATAATAATCACTATTGTTTAGGTTTTGATATGTTTCAAGTAATTCTTTTAATGTACAATCAATAATAATATATACTACAGGATAATTTTTAATTTTCTGAATTTTTCCTAAATTATGGCATTCTAAAAAATTATTAATTACTTTTAAGTAATAATCTGTATATTTGTTATTAATTATCAAAATATCTTTTTCATAACCCAATTCAAAATTCTCACGGTTTATTACATCAATCTTTTCCTGTACTTTTATTAAATCTAAATTATTATAACTTTCAAAATTACTTAAATTTATATTTGCAATAGACTTTTCTATTATAAAAGGCGCAATGACGTCAGTAAAATAATCAATAAATGATTTTTCACAATTATTTTGGGTATCTTTAATATTTTTAATTCTTGTATCAATTAGTTCATATAAATTTTTCACTTTTACTACTCCTAACTACTTAAATTATAGCAAATAAATATTATCATAAAAAGCAATTATCTCTAATTATATAAATTTACCTACAATACCATAACTAATTATCATCATAATAATGCTAGCCATTAAAACGCCTAAAATAGCGGCTAAAAAGGCTTTTTTCTTATCCATACGAAGAAGAGTCGCTATTAAACATCCAGTCCAAGCGCCTGTTCCAGGAAGAGGAATACCAACAAATAAAACTAATCCCCAAAAGCCATATTTTTCTACCTCACCCTTTTTCTCATTACCTTTTCTTTCACAAAAATCTACAAATTTAGTTAAAATGTGATGTTTTTTCATAAAGCCAAAAACACTATCTAAAAACCATAATATTAAAGGTATTGGTATTAAGTTACCAATTATACAAATTATATAAGCAGGAATTGGTTCTAATCCTAATATAGATGCAGCAAGTAAACCACCACGAAGTTCTAATATAGGCATTAATGATATTAAAAAGATAATTAAATACTTAATTCCTAAACTAGAACCTACACCAAATAACCCAATAAACCATTTAATTATTTTCTCGCTCATATTACTTCCTTTCCAATGCTTCTAAAGCATGAACTACACCAAGTTTACCATATTCATATGTAAGGCTTCCTTGTTGATAAGCAATATATGGCTCTTTAATTGGTGCATCACAAGATAATTCTATGCTTGAACCATCAGTAAATGAACCACTAGCCATTATAATATCATTATCATAACCAGGCATTTTACTAGGTATTGGTTCAAAATGAGCATCAATCGCACTAACGGCTTGAATATTTTTAACATATTTAATTAATTTTTCTTTATCATTAAAGATTATACCTAGAACTATATCATCTAAATTTTCATTAATAACTTTATAACCTAGCTCTTTACATAGCTCACTTGTTAAAAGTTTAACTTTTAAAGCATTAGCAACTACTTTAGGGGCTAAATATAAACCTTCTAAAAATAGACGATTTTGATTTAAACTTGAACCAACTTCAGAACCAAGCCCAGGACTAGTTAGTCTTTCAGCACATAAACTTACTAGTTTTTCTTTACCAACAATATATGCTCCATTATTAGCAATACCAGCGCCTAAATTTTTAATAAGTGAACCCACAACTATATCGGCTCCAACATTAGTAGGCTCTAATTTAGTACAAAATTCACAATAACAATTATCAATAAATATAATAATATCTTGATTTATACTTTTAATAAAATTAATTACTTTAGATATTTTTTCAAGTGATAAAGTAATTCTTTCACTATAACCTATTGATCTTTGAATATGAACTACTTTAACTCCATCTAAACTAACCTTAATTTTTTCATAATCAAAATCATTATTTATTAAATCAATATACTTATATTTAATACCAAAACTTTGAAGTGAACTATCATTAGGAATAATGCCTATTACTTTATGAAGCGTATCATAAGGTAGTCCTGCAATAGATAATAATGTATCACCTGGTCTAAGTAAACCAAAAAAGGCTACTGTTAAAGCATGAGTACCACTAACAAACTGCGTTCTAACTAAAGCTTTTTCAGCTGCAAAGATATCAGCATAAATCTTTTCAATTTTATCTCTTCCAACATCACCATAACCATATCCACTAGTACCATTAAAATCACTTGCTTGAAGTTTTTCTTTATGAAAAGCATTTAATACTTTGGCACTATTAAATAAGGCTATATTATCAATTTCTTTAAATCTATCTTGAAGTCTTTCTTCAATTTCTATTACTTTTTTATCTAACACTATTATCACCAACTCTTATTATTTGATCATTTATATTTTTATCAGTTGCAACTTTATAAACTAAAAGCGCTAAGTCTTCGGCTTTGATAAAATTAATCTTTTTACGATAATCAGCAGCCATTTCTTGATTCATTTCCGTATCAATCCAATCAGGACAAATACAATTAACTCTTGTATCGCATAAATATTTAGCAAAATTATGCGTTAAACTTATAACTCCTGCTTTAGATGCATCATAATCAATGCTTTCAGGATAATTTGTATCTATAGCATTAGTACTAGAAATATTAACAATTGAACCACTATCCATTTTTTCTAAAGCATATTTAGTAACTAAAAATGTACCTGTTAAATTAGTATGAATTATTTTATTAAATTCTTCAGCTGTTTTTTCTAAAGGATCTTTATCGTTAGCAATAGCCGCGTTATTAATTAAATAATCTAAATGATCAATATCTTCAAACATCTTTTTAACTTCTTCTTCATTAGATATATCGCATTTAATAACTTTAACATTCACCTTTGGTTTTAATTCTTTTTGAAGTTCTAAGGCTTTCTTTTCACTTTTATTATAATTTATAATTACATCTATCCCATTATTTGCAAAAACTTTAACAATTTCTTTTCCAAGTCCACGAGATGAACCAGTAACTAAGACATTCATATATACCACCGACAATAGTTTATCATAAATTTAACCAATATTAAAAAAATTCTAGATTTTACTAGAATAATTTCAATCTATAATGTATGGATCACTAACAGTACCTGTTCCCTTACTAATAGTAGTTGTGGATGGGAGGGCAATTGATGGACGTACGAAGTTACTATTCGAAACAAAGTTATCATAGATATAACCGGCACCATTTATGAACCAAACGCGAGCCAAACGGTGATCTATATAGAAACCACTAGGTGACAACATCCAATAATGCTCCTCAGTATATAAGTAAAATGTTGTATTGTTCGCGCTTCCATCTGATGCATAATATCTTCCACCAGCAAAAACGACTTCATCAACAGTAAGTAAACCTATTTTATATTCTTTGTTGCCATTTTTTAGTTTACCATATATCATTTAATTGCCCCCCGCAAGTGTCAAATTTGCGTAAAGTTTACGTCAAGTCAAAAAGAGGTTTACATTTTTTATTTTTATATTAATAGTTTACTGTTTTTAAATTAAAGATATCTTTTCCACTCATTAAACCAATACCTTTAGCATTATTAGTTCCTTGTCCGCTATAAAAAACATAGTATTTGTTATTTTCATAAATAAATGAACTACGATATAAACCAGAATTATCCCAATAATTAGTTCCAGTCGTTGGTCTTAAAATAGTTTTAGCAATATCATATTTTTCATTATCAATTGAATAAGTATAATATAAATTCATAAATGCACGATGATTCCAATCAGAAAACGCTACTAAAAGCATTTCATAACCTTTATCAGTATGTATAACATCTAAATGCCATGTTTTAACACTATCTTCGTATTCTATATTAATTATTTTAGGTTCACTATAATTTTTAAAATCAACAGTTTCAATATAATTAACTTTATTTTTATACATATACCATATTTTATATATATTATTTTCATAAATAATTGCCGGACTGATCCAATCACATTTATCTCTTTTACTTTCAAATATTATTTCTTTTTTAGACCAATTTTTGCCATCACTACTAGTTCGACGATATATTTTAACAATATTTGCCTTCTCATCTACATAACGCCAAAAACATTCTAATTTATCAGTATCTGAATTATAAACTAAATGAGGATCTGAATTATATTTTTTACCTTTATCATTATCTTTTACTTCATCTAAAGGATTTAAATTTTTTATTGGTTCTTCCCAATTTATTAAATCATTACTTACCTTTATATGAGGATTTTCATACTTATTATTAGCATAAGGATAAGGTGAGAAAACCATATAGTATTTATAACCATGCCATTTTTTTGCAAAAGATACAACTTTAGGATGATATGCTTGATTATCACCATATTTACTAGTTAAATTTAAACGATAAGGACTATTACTTTTAGTATTAGTAATATATAATTCAATATTATTTAAATTATGATTTAATTTATTAACAGTTAAAACTAAATAGATATTAAAACCTAATAAAAGTATAAAACCTAGTATTATTAAAATATTCTTTTTCACAACCATTCCCTCTTCTTTAAGTTAAGATTATAATACTTTTATATTATTTTTGTCAAATATATGATAAACTAATATTGGTGATTTAAATGGATGATTGTATATTTTGTAAAATAATTAAAGGCGAAATTCCTTCTCAAACTATTTATGCAAATGATTATGTAAAAGTTGTTATGGATATTAATCCATCAAGTAATGGACACTGTTTAGTATTACCTAAAAAACATTATACTGATTTTACAGAAATGGATAATGAAATGATGGGGCATATTAATGATGCAGCTAAACTTGTTAAAGAAAAGCTTTATAGTGCTTTAAATCCTGATGGTTTAGGATTACATGTAAATTATGGTATTGTACAAGTTGTTAAGCATTATCATTTACATTTAATTCCTGTTTATAAAGTAAAACAAGCTATTAAACCAATTGATGAAATTTATAATACTATTATGAAGTAAAGCCAATAATGGCTTTTTTTATGTAACAAAAAAGAAGCCTATTTTAAAGCTTCTAATAATTCGGCTTTTTTCATTGAAGAAATTCCTTCAATTCCTTTTCCTTTAGCCATTTCTTTAAGTTCAGTAACAGTTAATTTAGATAAATCTTTTTCTTCTTTAACTTCTACTTTTGCTTCTTTTTTTACTTCTTTAACTTCTTTTACAGTTTTTTCTTCTTTTTTAGCTACTTTACCATTTAAAGCATCATTAGCTATTTTAACTAAACTAGTAAAATATTTTGGATTATCAATTGCTACTTCTGAAAGCATTTTTCTATTGATTTCAATACCAGCTTTATTTAAACCATCAATAAATCTTGAATATGAAATATTATTTTCTCTACATGCAGCATTAATTCTTGTAATCCATAATTTTCTAAAATTACGTTTATTTTGTTTACGGTCTCTATAAGCATATGCTCCACTATGGAATGTTTGTTCTTGAGCAGTTTTAAATAATCTATGTTTAGAACCAAAATATCCTTTAGCTTGTTTTAAAACTTTTCTTCTTCTAGTTTTAGCTACAGTTCCACCTTTAACTCTTGTCATTTCTCTTCACCTAGATAACAGCTTTTAATCTGCTAGCTTCTCCTTTCGCTAATGTTCCCTTTTTTCTTCTTTGTCTTACTTGCTTACTAGTATCTTTAGCAGTTTTATGATTACCACCAGATAACTTATAAGTTAAAGAACCATTTTTCTTTTTCTTAAGCACTTTGCTTGATGCTTTATGTGTTTTTTGTTTTGGCATTTAAATCCTCTCCTTCTTATTTTTTGGGTGCTAATATCATCGTCATAGTACGGCCTTCTAATTTAGGCTTAGTTTCAATAATTGAACATTCGGATAACTCTTCGGCAAACTTTTCTAAAACATCGCGTCCAAGCTCAGTATGAGCCATTTCACGGCCTTTAAATCTTAAAGAAACTTTTATCTTATGACCTTTCATAAGATAGTCACCAGCATTTTTCTTACGCGTATTAAAATCACCAATATCTATTTTGACAGATAATTGATATTCTTTCATATCTTTATTGTTAGCTCTTTGATTTTTTAAAGCTTCTTTTTGTTTCTTTTGTTTCTCGTAACGATATTTATTATAGTCCATAATTTTACCTACTGGTCTATCGCTACCAGCATTCATTAAAACTAAATCTAAGCCTGCATAATTTGCTAGTGTAAGTGCATCCTCTCTTCTTTTAGTTCCAAGTTGCTCTCCATTTGGTCCAATTACCATTAACTCACTTACTTTAATTTGATCATTAATAAGTAAGTCATCTTTTTTGACGTTTGCTATTATAAACACCTCCATATATCAAAAAAGGTAAATACATATTTGTATCCACCTAAAAACCAATTCACTTATATATAAAATATAAACCTCGGCCTTTTACCTACTTGCTTATTTGCTAGTCAGGTGGATGTGGATACATCTCTTTCCTTTTTCAAACACTAGTATTTTATATCATTTTAACTAGTCTTGTCAAGTAATATTATGCGTATTTTGCTTTATTTATGCAAATTTATTTAAATATTTATCTCTTTAATAACTCCATATTTATCTATTTTTAAATATGTTTTATCTTTTAAAACTATTTCTTCATTTATTAATGCTAAATCTAATAAGTAACTTATTAAATCTTTATTACAAATAATGGTGCCTCTAAAATTATTAATAAAATTCTTAATTACTTCATTATCTAATAATTCTAATTTTTCTTTTAAATATATAATATTTGCATTATTTAAAATCTTTAAATTTAAATATATAGGATTATTATCACTTACTATATTATTACTATTAATACTATCAAATATAACAATATCTTTATTATCAAAAATCTTTTTAAAATCATTATCATTAATAATATATATTTCATCATAATACTTTAAAGTATTTAAATAAAAATAATTTAAAACATTATCATCAACTTTAAATTCTCTAGTTTTATAATACTGGCCCATTTATATCACCAAATTAATCATAACATAATCTAATAAAAAATTACCATAATAATATTAGTGATATTATGAATTGTATTAAAAAAATAAATGAAGAGTTTCAAAATATACCCGATTTAATTCATCGAAAAATAAGATATAGTTTATCTACTATCCATATTTTTTATATGGAAACAGTAGCATCAGGCGACAGGGTTAATGATTATATTTTAAAAAATATTACTAATCCCATAAGAATAAAAACTATAAAAAATATCTTAGCTGCTCCTAATTTTAAAGTTATTGATATAACTGAATTTAAAAACTATATTTTTAATGGTTATGCGGTAGTTATTTATTTAAATAAAATGTATGCTATGGAAGTTAGGGCTGATTTAGATAGATCAATCGCACCTCCCCAAATTGAACAAGATTTATATGGAGCAAAAGATTCTTTAATTGAAAATTATCAAAAAAATTTAGGTCTTATTAAAAGAAGAATTAAATCTAATCATTTAAAAACTTTTGAATATAAATTAGGAACATATACTAAAACTAATACGGCTTTACTTTTTATGGATGATATAGCCAAAGATGAACTTGTTAAAAATTGTGATAATATCCTTAAAAAGATTAATGTTGATAGAATTATTGATGCTGGTGAATTAAAACAGTACTTAGCTAAGGAAGGTGAAAGTTTATTTCCAGCAGCTAAACTTACGGAAAGACCTGATGCTATTGTTAATGCTTTAATGGAAGGTAAAATAATCATTATTGTTGAAAACTCTCCTTTTGCAATAGTGCTTCCAGCTGTACTTGCTGATTTTATCAATCCAGTATCTGATAATTATATATATAGTAGTAATATTAATTTCGTTAAAATACTAAGACTTTTATGTTTTTTTATTACCATTTTAACTCCTGCTTTTTATATCGCTATTATCAATTATAATCAAGAAACTATTCCACCTAAATTATTAACTAGTTTTATAACACAAAGACAAGGTGTACCTTTTCCTGCCACTATTGAAGCCTTTTTTATGCTATTTATATGTGAAATGTTAAGAGAAAGTGATATAAGATTTCCAAATAGTTATGGTTCATCTATATCGGTACTTGGTGCTTTAATTCTTGGTGAATCAGCAGTAAGTGCTAATATAGTAAGTCCAATTATGATTATTATTGTGGCTTTAACCTTTATATCTAGTATGGTTTTTAGTAATGTTGAAATTGTAAATTCTGTACGTATTTGGCGCTTTTTAAGTTTACTACTTACCTCTTTTTATGGCTTATATGGTCTTGGATTAATGATTATTTTTCTTTTAACCCATTTATGTTCATATTATTCTTTTGGACTTTCCTATACTTTCCCTATTGCTCCATTTGATTTAACATATTTAAAAGAATCACTTTTAAGAGGTAAATTAACTGGTAAAATTCATCGTAGTAAATATTTAACTAAAAATACTAGAAAGGCATCAGAATGAAAAAAATATTTTTAACAATTATTTTAATTATTTCATTATTATCTTTAAGTGGTTGCAACTATGTTGAATTAAATGATATGGGTATTGTTACTTTAATGGCTATTAAATATGAAAATAATAATTATGAAATAACCCTAGAACTTAGAGAAAACATTAAAGATAATGATAATGCAAGTACAATTCATAAAGGAAAAGGCTCATCAATTGAAAAAGCTCTTCAAGAACTAGAACTAGGAGTTGATAAACACTTATACTTTATTGATTTAAATGTTATTTTAATTGATGAAAATACAATTAATGAAAAACTAACTTCTATTATTGATTATTTAACAAGAGATGTATCTTTTGGAACTAAATATAATATTGTTGTTGATAATAATCCAGATAATACGATTAAAATGATAAAAAGTAAAAATAAAATAGTTGGTGAATATATTAAAAATATTTTTAACAATAAAAATAATAATGTTATTAATTCTAAATTTGATGAAACTTTAAAAAGTTATTTAAATGAATATAAAGATTTAATATTACCACTAGGTCAAATAGATAAGGAAGAATATACTATCAATAAAGCTGTAATCTTTAATAATCAAAAAATAGTTAGTGAACTTTCTTTAGATGAAATTGTCATTTTTAATTTAATTAACAATATAGCAAGTGAGTACTATTTTAAAATAAATTATTTAGATAAAACTCTTGTTTATAGAGTATCTACCCATAAAGTTAAAACCTATTATAAGGACTATAAAATAAATATTGATGTAAAATTAAATGGTACTTTTATTGAAATTGAAGATATTAACTTAATGGATGAAAATACTTTAAATGAAGTACTTAATTTATTAAATTTAAAAATTAAAAAAGATTTTGAAAGTTTAATAATGCACTTACAAAAAGATGAAAGCGATATTTTAGCCTTTAAAAAAGCTTATTATAATAGTGAAAGAACTAAAATAAATACTATTAAGAATTTAGATTATCAAATAAACGAAGATATTAATTTAAATCGTGAAGGATTAATTTTTAATTCAATAGGAGATACTTATGAAAAAACAAGATAATTTATTATTTAATGCTTCTTTATTTTTATTACCTTTTTCTCTTTTTATCGGTCTTGGCATCACAAGAATTATAAATACGGTTGGTAGTGATAGTTGGATTAGCATTATTTTAGGAACTTTTTTAGGACTTTTAATTAATTATATGATTAAAAAATTACCTAATAAGGATAATAAACTTACTATTTATATATCTAATACTCTTTTACTTTTACTAGGCATTACAGTTATAACTAAGTTAGTATCTTCTGTTTATTTAGATAAAACTGGAAATATAGTTGTTATGATTCCATTTTTAATACTAATTACCTATTCGGCTTTAAAAAATCGTTATTCTCTTATGAAAGTTATTAGTATTTTAAATATTATCTATTTACTAATGATTTTATTTGCTTTTTCATCTTTACTTCCTACAACTGATTTAGACTTTTTTAAACCAATAGGAATATCTGGGCCCTTTAAATTTATTTTAGGAGCCTTAGAATATGCTTTATATAGTACTACTCCCCTAATTGTTTTACCTGAATTTAAAGAAAAATATGATTATAAAGTTTACCTTTTATCATCTTTATTTTTGCTTATAATATTTATATTAATTATTGGTAATTTAGGTACTGAACTTTCAAGTATATATAGATATCCCGAATATATGATTTTTAAAAATATCGCTATCCTAGATTTTATTGAAAATACTCACAATATTTTATTCTTTGTTTGGATTATTAACATTTATACTTTAACTAGTCATACTACTTTAAATATAAGAGAAATAGTAAAAGAAAAAGGACTTATTATAACTTTAATTATTCTTGCAATTATAATAAACATGTTTATTATAAACACTTATAAAACCCCTATTATATTTTTAAATTATTTAGATTATATAGTCTTAGGAATACTAAGTATTTATGTAATTGGTAAAATTTTAGGTAAAGAAAAACATATTGAATAATAAGCAATATGTTTTTTAATTTACAATATATGGATTATCTACTGTTATTCAGATTATACTTCATTATTGGAAAGTAGTTCTACTCCCATACTCATTTTTACATAATGATTACATTTTTTTTTACTTTAAATTTATATGGTGTTTGAAGTAATCCTTCTGCATCTTCTATTGGAAATGCATTATCTAAGTTTATTTCTTCTTCTCCTGTTATTTGGATG
>CACZQI010000043.1 GCA_902783345.1 uncultured Erysipelotrichaceae bacterium | reverse complement strand
AGATACAACAAGTGGAGGATCAGCATGTAATACGCGAAGCTGTTGTTCAAGTACAGAACATTATAATTGTGGATCATGGACATGGTCCAGTTGTACGAAGCAATGTGGCGGCGGAACACAATATCAATATCGCACATGCAGCCTAAGAAGTGCGTATGACCATTCAACATCTTGCTCAGGAACAGAAACTGAGACACAAAGCGCCAATACATCATGTAATACACGAAATTGTTGTGCAAGTACAGAGCATTATAATTGTGGTTCATGGACATGGTCCAGTTGTACGAAGCAATGTGGCGGCGGGACACAATATCAATATCGTACATGCAGCCTAAGAAGTGCGTATGACCATTCAACATCTTGCTCAGGAACAGAAACTGAGACACAAAGTGCCAATACATCATGTAATACTCAAAGCTGTTGTTCAAGCAAAAAAATAGGTTCATACGGTTCATGGTCAGGCTGGGGTGCTTGTAATGCTCCATGTGGTAATATATTAACCGGAACTCAAACAAGAACAAGAACAAGATATTATGTTTCAAATTATGATGGTTCAAGTTGTGGAAGTGACACTGAAACACAAAGTCAAAGTTGTACAGGCGGATGCTGTAAAAGTGATCGCTATAACTCAGCAGCACATGGTGTTACTTATAGCACTTGGAGTAAACTTTGTATGAAAAATATGTATAATTGTAATAATGCTATTGAAATATGCTGCTCTCGTGATGGAATGATGAGTTTAAGTGATGGAACATTTACATGTTTTTGGTGCTCAGATGGATATAATTCGTGGTATTGTTAATTTTTATCTACAAAATATTTATAAATAATAAGATATAAACTTGTCTTATTATTTATTTTGCCATATAATAAATTTATGCTTTTAGGAGGTTTATTTATGATTAAGAATGAAGAAGTGAAAAACAAATTAAACATTAATAGTAAAGAAATATATGTTTATAAAACAATATTAGATGTATATGAAACAATAATTAACAATTATTTATTAAATATTACTAGTGAAGAAGAAAAATCTAAACTTATTATGTATATTAAAAAGGGGATAGCAACTATTAAAAATGCTAATGATTTTTCTTTTAAAGAAAATTATATAAGAAGATTAGAAGGCTATTTAAAATGCATAGATAATAAAGAAGTTAAGAAGAGTGTTAATATTAAAGAAATTAAAGAGAATTATTTCTATAATTTATTAAATATTTTATCATCTAAAAAAGATTTATTAATTGCGCCAGGTATGGTAATTAATGAAAATAATTTAGATAGCATTATAGGATTAATTGATGATAAAGAATTAATGAATGAAGTTAGTAAATATATTCAATTAGAATTAGATGTTAAAGATGTTAAAGATTATATCCATACTCGTTCTAATGCCTTAAAAATGCTTCAAAAACTTGCAGAAAATATGCCTTTAGTAGATAAATACAAGTTAATTTTAAAGCATTATTTTGAATATAAAATTGAAAATAAATATGTTTTAGATATCAAAAAAGAAAAAATAGCAGAATATCATGCTTATGAAGAAAGCGCATTAGACAAATTATTATATCGTAGTAGAATTGAGACTTTAAAAGAAATTATTGCTAATTTAAATACTTATATTAATAATACTAATGCTAAAATTTTAAATAAAAAAATAGAATTAGAAAACTTTATTGCGAATATTACTGATAATGAATTATATTATATATTTGACTTTAATAAAGATATTATATTAACTTTAGATAGACTTTCTAATAGTATTAATCCTTTCTTTGATAAAAATTTAGATGTTTCATTTGAAGGTGCAATGAGTTCATTAAGAAAAAGTGATATCCTTTATTTTATAAGTTCTAATATATATGATATTACAGAAGAAAACTTAAGCGAAATTCTTAATTATTTAAGTATTATGATTGATAAATATACCAGTGCTTTAAATGTTAAAGAAAGATATTTAGAAAAATATCAAAATGAAATGAGTGATGATGCTAAATTAGTAGTTTCAAATAATCATGATATTGCTCTTTTAGCAACTAATTTAACTAGTAAAGAAAGCATTAATGGCATAAGACCAATTGCATATTTATATACTTTAGATCTTATAAATAATTTAGATATCAATAAAGATAATATTAAAGAATTTATAGATTTATCTGTTGATGAAAAAACTAAAGAATTTACTGATAGTAAAGTGTTAATTAAAAAATAAAAAAGTACTTTTAAAGTATTTTTTTTAATTGGCAAAATTGATATAATAAAAAGGCAAGCATGGAGGTTACAAATGGATAATGCCTTAATTAGATTTTTTAAAAAAATAGATTTTAATGATATAGATAGCTTTAAAAATGCAAAAGTAGAAAAAGTAGTTATAAATAAGAAAAAAGAAACTTGGGATGTATATATAAAAAGTGCTAAAGTAATTGATTCAGATATTATTGAAAATTTAATTAAAGTAGCAGATAAAGGCATTGAAAATGTTAGTACCATTAAAATAATTATGCTTTATGATGAAGTTAATGATGAAGATATAACTAATCATTTTAAAAAGTATTTAAATAAATTAATAAAAAAGAATCCTTCTTTAATAAGTATTGAAGATGGAAATATCTTTGTAAATGATAATATTATAAATATTGATGTAATTAGTAAGATTGAAAGTGATTTGCTTAAAGAAAATGAAAAGAAAATAAATATATGGTTTAATAAACTTGGACTTCCTTCATGTGAAATAAATCCGGTAATTAATGATGAAAAAAGATTAGAAATAAAACAAGAAATTGCTAAAGAAAAAAAGGATGTTATTGTAAATAAAGAGCCTGAATTTAAAGTAATAATGGGTGAAAAGATTAAATCTAAAAAGATTAGCCAAATTAAAGATATTATTGGCGAAGATAATGATACAATTATTGAAGCATATGTTTTTGGAATTGAAGACTTTGCTTCATCTAAAAGTAATTTTAAAATATTAACTTTAAAAGTATCTGATAAAACTGATAGTATCTTAGCAAAGATATTTTGTAGGGAAGATGAAGATTTTAATAAGTATAAATCAAGTATTAAAGAAGGCGCTTGGTATCGTTTTAGAGGTTACGTTAAAAATGATAATTATGCTAAAGATTTAGTTTTTAATTTAAGAGATATTGAAGAAATACCAAGTAAAGAAGAAAAATTTGTTGATGATGCTCCTGTAAAAAGAGTTGAACTTCATGCTCATACGATGATGAGCCAAATGGATGGACTTACTAAATTTGATTTAGATAAACATACTTGTGAACTTGTTAGTAACGCAATTAAATTTGGGTATAAGGCTGTAGCTATAACCGATCATAATGGTTGCCAGGCTTTTCCTATTAGTTATGAAATTATTAAGAATTATAATAAAAGTGTTGATGATCCAAGTAAAAGATTTAAAGGTATTTATGGAACTGAACTTACCCTTGTTGATGATGAACTTAAAATTATTGTAAGACCAACTGATGCTAGTTTAAGTGAAAGTACTTTTGTTGTATTTGATACAGAAACAACTGGTTTTAATGCCGCTGGTGGAGACCAAATGATTGAAATAGGTGCCGTTAAACTAAAAAATGGTGAGATAATAGATCGTTTTGATGAGCTTATTAATCCAGGAAGGAAACTACCTAAAAAGATAGTTGAACTTACTTGTATAACTGATGATATGTTAAAGGATGCTGCCACGGAAGAAAATGTTACTAAAAGATTTTTAGAGTGGGCAGGAGATAATCCAATGGTTGCTCATAATGCTAAATTTGATATTTCTTTTATGGAAATGAGTATGAAAAAATATAATTTAGGTGTTTTTAATGCGACAGTAATTGATACATTAGAATTATCTAAAGCTATTGATCCAATTGGTAGACATAGTTTATCAGCCTTAGTTAAAAAATATGAAGTTCCTTGGGATGAGGATGCCCATCATCGCGCTGATTATGATGCAGAAGGAACGGCTAAAGTTTTAGATAAAATGCTTAAAATCGTGCTTCGACGTGGGCTTAATACAATTAATGATTTAACTAATAAATTAATTAGTAAAGAAGAAATATTTAAACTTGGACGTACTCATCATTTTAATGCTTTAGTTTTAAATAAAAAAGGACTTAAAAACTTATTTAAAATAGTTTCTCTTGCTAATACAACTTACTTTTATAAAGTGCCAAGAATTCCTAGAAGTGTTTTAAATGAACTTAGAGAAGGATTACTTATTGGTTCAGGATGCTTTGATTCGGAAGTTTTTAAAGAAGCAAGAAGTAAAGAAGGAGAAGAGCTTACTAACATTATTAATTTCTATGATTATGTTGAAGTTCAACCAGTTGATGTTTATTCTCATTTACTTTATACAGAAGATTTTGCAAATGAGTTAGAGATTATTAATCACCTTAAAAAAGTTGTCAATGCTACAATTGATGCTGGTAAAATAATAGTTGCTACAGGTGATGTTCATCATTTTTATAAAGAAGATAAGATTTATAGAGAAATTATTATTAATACAAAATCTAATGCTGGACGTCATCACTTAGCCAAAGCATCAGTTAAAGAAATACCTAGTCAGCATTATCGAACTACTAAAGAAATGCTAGATAATTTTTCCTTTTTAGGAGAAGATTTAGCCCAAAAAATAGTTGTTGAAAATACTAATAAAATTGCTGATATGGTTGAAGAAGTGGAAGTTATACCTGATACTGGTGGAACGCCTTTTTCTCCAAGAGTAAAATCTGATGATGGTACAAGTTATTTGGACTGTCCAAGAGTAGTAACTGATTTAGTATATGCAAAAGCATCTGAATGGTATGGGGATAATTTACCATTAATAATTGAAGAGAGAATTGCTAAAGAGTTATATGGTGATTCCGTTTATAAAGTATGTAGAGAAAACATTTTAAAAACGCATAAAGAAGATGAAGAAGAATTAGAAAAACTAATATTTGAACAAGTACATAAAGTTATTAATGAAGGCGTTGACGCGGTTAAAAATTTAGTTAAAGATAATTTAAAAAAACATTGGACTGATGATGATGGAGCTCTTACGGAAGAATCATTAGATAAAAAATTAAAGAAAAATCTTGGTGGTATTATTGGTGGTGGATTTGATCCAATTTATTTAATCGCGCAAAGATTAGTTAAACACTCAAATGATGAAGGATATTTAGTTGGTTCACGTGGTTCAGTAGGTTCATCATTTGTTGCCACAATGATGGGAATTACGGAAGTTAACCCATTATCGGCTCATTATCGTTGTTTAGAGTGTAAAACAAGTGTATTTACAGATGAAAGTGGCGAATCCCTTGGAGCAAAATACTCTTGCGGAGTTGATTTACCAGATAAGAAATGTCCAAATTGTGGCAAAAAATTATATAAAGATGGTTTTGATATGCCATTTGCTACATTCTTAGGATTTAATGCTGATAAAGTACCAGATATTGATTTGAATTTTTCTGAATTAAATCAAGCGAGTACTCATGAATATACCAAAGTATTATTTGGCGAAAATAATGTTTATAGAGCTGGTACCATTGGTACTGTAGCTGAAAAAACAGCTTTTGGTTTTGTTAAAGCATGGATAGAAGCTAAAGGTATTATGATGCGTAGTGCTGAAGTAGAGCGTTTAGCTAAAGGATGCGTAGGGGCTAAAAGAACTACAGGTCAGCATCCGGGTGGTATTGTAGTTGTTCCAGATTATATGGAAGTATATGATTTTACCCCATATCAATACCCAGCTGAAGACCCTGATGCAGCATGGCGGACAACTCACTTTGGTTATCACTCAATTGAAGAGTGTTTACTAAAACTAGATATTCTAGGGCACTCAGACCCAACTCAACTTAGAATGATTCAAGATTTAACTAAAAAAGATGTAACTAAAGTGCCCCTAGATGATAAAGAAACTATGAGTATTTTCTCATCAACTAAAGCCTTAGGTGTTACTAATGAAGAGATTATGTGTCCAACCGGTACTTTAGGTATTCCAGAATTTGGGACAAACTTTACAATTGGAATGGTTAATGAAACTAAACCAACAACTTTTGCCGAACTTGTTAAAATTTCAGGTCTTTCCCATGGAACTGATGTATGGCTTGGAAATGCAAGAGACTTATGTACACCAGATATAAATGGTAATATTAAAGTTCCATTTAAAGATGTTATTGGTTGTCGTGATGATATTATGGTTTATTTAATGTATCAAGGTTTGGAACCAATTAAAGCATTT
>CACZQI010000042.1 GCA_902783345.1 uncultured Erysipelotrichaceae bacterium | reverse complement strand
TAAATTACGATAATTGGCTAAAATAGGTAAATAAACAATTAAATTTTCAATACTAATGTTATAAACATTAGCAATTTCTTCTTGATCCTCTCTTTTCATTATTGTATAAAGTTCACTTACAATGCCAAATGATAATACTTTAACCACAACCCATAATGGAATATAACCATAATTATGAATATAGTGACTAGTTGCTGAATGCTGTGATCCATTTACTTTAATTTGTCTTTTCATTTTTCTTAATAAATCATTAATTTGTCTTTGCTTTTCTGGATTACTAGTAAAGTTAGTTGGTCTTAAATAGTCTTTTTCTTTATAACCATATTTTTTTGATAATTGATAAGAAAAAATACTTTTCATGTTATTTTCTACAATAAGTAAATTCTTAAAAATTATATTTCTTATTTGACGATCGAAATTAAATAAGGCATAAAGTTCTTTAAAATTGGTGTTTGGTATAAAATAGCGGTCATTTTTAGATTTTAAGAAAGGGTGTCTGTACCCACTTAAAAAGAAATAATTCTCTCTAATTAGTATATCTTTTGCAAAATCAATATCATCGATAACGAGTCCTTTGTTTTGCAAAATGGAAATTTGTTCATCTATCGATCTAAATACTTTTGCCTTCATAGCCATCCACCTATCATAAAATTATACCACATTTTGCTTAGAAATTACACCTAACTTTTAGGAATAATACTTAATTATTGCATTTGTAATAGTTTTGGCTAACTCTTCTTGATATTTATCTGTGGTTAAATTACTTCTTTCATTAGCATTTGATAAAAAACCACATTCAATTAAAGCTCCTTTAACATTTAATTTATTATACATATATGTACCAGTAATTATTTTAATTTTACGATTATTTTTACTATATTTGTTAAGTTCTTCTTGGAGTACTTGCGCAATATTTTCATTATCTTTTATTTTAGGATAATAAAATACTTGTGGCCCATGATATTTAGTATTTTGATAAATATTTTGATGAATGGATAAATACATATCTGCATGAGAATTATTTATTAATTTGATGCGATTATCAAAGTCACTTCTTTTACGATATAAGGCGTTTGGATTACTTAAATCTTTTTCATCTGCTCTAGTTAAAATGACATTTGCACCATTTTTTTCTAATTCATTTTTTAATCTTAAAGTTATTTCTAAATTTATTTCACTTTCTTTAACATCTTTAGCACTTGCTCCAAAATCTTTTCCACCATGTCCAGCATCTATTATGATAGTCTTACCTATTAAAGGAAAAATGCTACTTGCCGCATTTACTTTAAAAATAGATAGTAATAAACATAAAAATATTAATAAACATATTGCAATTCTTTTCATAATAAATATTACTTACTAAGTAAAGAAAAAATACCAATTCAATGGTATTTTAACTATTTTAAATCTCTTTTTTCTTTTAAATATTTTTTTAATTTTAATACATATTCTTTTCTCATAACAGGTAATAATTTTTCTGCTACAATTAGAGATGATTCTTTAATTGTTAATTTTGATGTATCTACCATTGAAGCACTTGTTAATAATGATTCTAAATTCTGAGCTGCATCAAAATATGCATTTGGTTCATAAATTGTTGGTAAAGTATCTGAAAACAATATATCAGAGTATGAAATACTAGAACTCATAATTCTTTCTTTCATTATTTCTGGAGTTGTATAACATATTACTACATGATTTACTAAATTATTTAAATCTTCTTCATAATAGTTTAGATAATAATTAAATTTTTCTTCGGTAAGTTCATTATTATCTAACATCATTTTTAAAACAACTAAGGTATCAAATATACTATTTTCAACAAGTAAAATATCTTGATTACCAACAATGTCATACATTAAATATTCATCAATAGCAGAAGAAATAAGTAAGTTTTTCTCAACTGTTGAAATACTTGCTTTATTTCTAATAAACTCAGATTTATATTTTTGCATATTAGGTTTTTCTTCCCATACTCGCACCTTAAATTCAGCATTCTCAAAAAAATCTTTAAAGACTTTCATTATTGATGATTTACCGCTTTTAGGACTACCAGCAAACTCAATTATATAAGGTTTTGTATCACCTATAACTGTTTTTAATTTCATTAAATCTTCTTGATAACCAGTTATACGATTTATTCTAGCATAATCTTCATAATAATTATAATTATTATCAAAAACATCAGTAATGGCATTATATAATCTATTAGGCATTCCATTATCTAAGGTTTTAGCAAGTTCTTTATAAATACTTGTAAAATACCATTTTTGGTCTTCTTCATTTCCCGGGAAATTTGTAAAATCTATTTTACCATTTTTTCTTTTTTCGATTCTTAAATCTTCGACATTAGCAATTTTATCTGCACAAACTATAGCAGCATTTCTTTCTGGTAAATTTTTAATTGCTTTAATTTGCTGCTTTTTTCTTTCTTTCCAAGATAAAGATGCATCAGCTTCAGTTGCAGTCATTACTAAACTAGCAATCTCTCCACCAAATAATCTCGCTATATCATTGATATTATATTTAGTTTGGCTTATAACATCATGCAAAAAACCAGCAGCTATTACTGCATCATCATAACCATACTTTTTTAAAAGCATTCCCACAATTATAGAATGTAATATATAAGGCTTATCTGGTTCATTTTTTATTTTTTGACCAGAGTGCGCTCTAATGGCAAAACTTAATGCTCTTTCACTTAATGTCATAAAACCCACCTTCTGTAATTAATTTATTATAATGAAAAAAGCTTTAAAAGTAAAGAAAAAAGACTATAAAAGTCTATATTTTCTACACGTAAACAATTTTTCTAATTTATTCTTTAGAATAAATCAACTTTTGATAAAATAAATGCACATAAGAATACCATATCGATATCACTATCTTTAGCATAAACTTTAAACATACCTTTAATAGGAACATCGCCTAAAAGTTTACTAGCACCTTCCTTATATGCTTTAGTACCAGCAAGCTCAATTTTAGCAACTTTAACACCATAATGTAAAATATCAAAATATGATTTTAATCCATTAAAGTGTGGTTCTAATGAGTAACCTTCTTTTCCTAAAATATCCCATACATTTACATCATCAACTTTAAACTTAGAACTTGCAACAAAACTATCATATGATACATTTGTTACATGAGATACTAAATGTTCTACTTCTTTACCTGTTAAATGGTTAATGAAAGTAAATTTATATTGACTAACAATTCCCATTTTATCGCATCTTGCTTCATATACTGGTTTTCTATCATCAGTTGTTTCTAAAACATAACTTTGATTTCCTGCTCCAGTAAAATGGAAATAGTATTCTTTTTCTGTTTCTTTACTATTTTTAATTGCTTCAATTTTAGATTCAGAAACATTTGTCATATCTACTTTATTAAATTCATTAATATCTTTAGTTTTAATAACACTTCTTATCTTAATAATTGATCCAACTGTGGCACCTAGTCCAACAAGTAAGAATATAATATTGACAATTAATGAATTATCAGTAACTAATTCATCAGGATTTGCAGGATTATATTCAACAGTTATAATATCTCCTACAACCATTTCATCTTCATGCTTTGGATATTCAATTCTATTATGAGCTTTTCCTTCTTTATCAATATAATCTACATAAACAGTATAAGAAAATTCTGTATATCCATCGGCATTAGTTTCAAGCTCTTCTTTTTTAATATCAACAATTTTTGCTTCAACTTTAATACCTTCTACTTTAGGCTTAGTAAATGACATAATAGCCAAAATTGTAAAGAAAATTCCGACAATTAATAGCCCTATAAAAAAGGTGAGTTGTTTATATTTTCTTATAAAATCTCTTACTTTTACTAACATATTTTCTCCTTTTTAATTTTTCTTTAATGCTTCTTTAACACCAACTCCAGCTACAAGTACACCTATTGCCATAAATATAATACTAAAAATAGCTGAAGATTTTTCACCTTTAACAATAAACTGTTTAACTTTATTTGGATTATATAAAATAGTGATTTTTTGATTTATATTATATTCTGGTGTATTTGAAGCTTTTTCCATTGTAACTCTAACTGTATTTTCACCAGCTTTATATTCTATAATTGGATAATACATATAAGTAGCACCAGTATCATCAGTTGATAAATCTTGTTTCATATCTACAACAGTTGCTTCTGTTTCTACTGTACAATTTTTAATTAAAGATTGATTTCTCATATAAAGAAAAACTCCAATTCCTAAAAAGAATACTCCACAAATAAGTATAATATATCTTTGCATAATAAACCTCCTTTCATATGTTAATACTTTCTTTTAAATTATATCATGATTTTTTTATACATTTAAATAAAAACTTTATTTTATTAAATCTTTACAAGTATCTAACACTATATCTTTTAATAGGTTTTTATTATCTAGTTCATCTACTAAATACATTGTCTTAGCATTTTCATAAGGATAAACTTCTTCCATATGATACTTTTTATTACTCTCTACTTTCTTTATTAGTAATCGATCATCATAAATACCACCAAATAATATTCCGTTATAATAAAGTAAATATTCTCCCATCATTGGTTTATAAGTTATATTTTCAAGTATACTAAGTTCATCTAAAATATATTCTCGATAATTATTTGTACTTGCCATATTCATCTCCCATTTAAATTAGAAAAAGTAGATTTATATCTACTTAATCGTTATTTTTTGCTTCTATTTTATAAGTATCTCTTTTAATTGTAATACTATAAACTTTCTTTTCTCCTGTTGGTGATTCTAAAACTAATTCAGTTTGACCGGCTTTTTTAAAAATTGCATGAATCATCCAGTCTTCAACTGAATCTACATATTCAATACTTAAATCACCATATTTTTTATCAGTTAAATATACTTTATAAGTATCATCAAATTTATATCTTTCTCCATTTGATGCAATATAAGTATCATAAACAGGTGGTTTTATTATGCACATTACTGACATTATAACAATTAATAAAACACTTATTACTAAACCACTAATTTTAACTTTTTTATTATTAAATATAAACATAGGATAAATTATTAAAGTAACTGTGCAAAAAATAGCAGTTAATAAATGTCTTGGAAATGAAAACATAGTTTGAGATAAATATCTACTATATTCACCGCTTAATAATATTAGCATTGGTGTAAGTATTAATAATCCCCACCATTTATCTTTTTTCATATAATAACCAATATATCCCATTGGAAGACACGCTATTGTCCACATAAACCAATATCTATAATAAGTATTAAATAAATGGCTATGATTAACTACATCTTGTATTAAATATATAAGCGGTTGACTAATTAAAAAGAATATAAAACATTTAAGAGCCGAATCTTTAGCAGATTTACTATTCATGATGATAAATATACCAAAGAAAATCCATATTTCAAAAGTTACATTTAAATCCGTAAATGATGTATTGATTGCAATAGGTAGTAGCGCCATCGCACCTGCATATACGCCAATAATTATTGCCATTGTTATTACTTTAGGCCATGTTAAATTAATACCACCAAATATTTTTTTCATTAAATCACCTCTTTTCCTTGTAAGTATTCTTCAAAGGTTATACCTTTATCCATAATTTCCTTAGCAATTTTAGGATTATCAATATATCTAAAATGCCATACTTCAGCACCATATCCAGTTATGTCTTCTTTACCTACTGGATATCTTAATATAAAACCATATTGAGCAAGTTTAGCATGAATTTTGGCAAAAGTATCTTTTTCAGCAGTCATAGCGTCATTATCTTCAATAATTTTTCCATCTTTAACAATTTTAACATCAACAGCAAGACCAGTATGATGTTCACTAGTTCCTGGAACAGCTACATACTTTTGAGCATATTCAAGACCTTTATCTTTTTCAAATTCATCCCATATTTCTTGTTGGCGTTTAACTGTACGATAAGTACTGTCAAGCTCGATAATAATATGATCTATTCTTAAATCCTCTCTTAGTTTTTCATAGCTTTCAGCAGTTTTCTTTTCTACTTTATAAGTTTCATCTAAACCAGTATAAACATCAACAAGTTCAACCCTACTTTCCCAATCTGCTGGTAACTTATTCTGTTTATTAACAAGAATCATATAATCAGTTTTAGAAGCTTCTTCCTTACCACATGCTGTTAGAGTAAAAGCAAAAGAAAATACTAATAATGCCATAATGATATTTTTAAATTTTTTCATAGATCCTCCTTCATTTTAATTTTACCATAAAATATCTATTTTTTAAAAGTACTTCTTTTTTAATATAAAAATAACAATGTTAAACAAAAAATCAGGATTTTACTCCTGACTTGTGTGTTTGTAAAAGAATAAATATTCCGAACATTTAGATACGATTTAGATACGATTTATCCGTGAAAAACTCGTATGAAAATTCGTATTCATTTATAAAATATTGAATTTTGAGAATTTAAAAAACCTCGCAAAGCCTTATTTTACGGGGTTTCCCTTGTTATTTACCACAGCACTGTTTGTATTTTTTACCAGACCCACATGGCTAGCATTTTTAAGGCTTTTTACCACTGCCCATTCGTTAATTTCCTTTAAAAATGGGGCTTTTATTGCCTTTATGTTTTAGTTTATTCCTGCTAATCTCTAGCAGAGTGACTCTAAAAGTGGCTCCAGAATATAAAATCATTGTTTTTTACAAAATGAAAAGACTTAGTTTTTCCTTATTTTACTAAGCCTTTTTTAATTTCACTATAAATATTTGTCCACACCCAACTTGGCATTTATATCGTAATTTCTTAATCTTCCGAT
>CACZQI010000041.1 GCA_902783345.1 uncultured Erysipelotrichaceae bacterium | reverse complement strand
TATAAAACTTATAATTTTTTGTCCATTATTAAAATTCTTAAGTTAGCATAACTTGGCTACTAAGTGAAGAACTTAGTAGTCTTTTTTATAAGTATTGCTAATTATAATGTATTGTTATATAATCATTATATAGAAAGAAATGTTAAAAACTCTTAAATAAAAAAGGAAATTGGCATTTTATCGGTAATATATATAGTAGAGGGAGTAAAAAATTAATTATAATTTTAAAGGAGGTTTTGGTTAAATGATAGAAAATTATAATAAAATTTTAGAATATAAAGAAAGTGAAAATATTTTAGATGATGCTAAAGTCATTATTGATAGTGCTAGAAAAAGTGCTTATTATAGTGCTAATGTTTTCTTAGTATATCGTAATTGGTATTTAGGTAAAAGAATAGCAACTGAAGAACTTAAAAATACTAGAAAAGAAAACTATGGTAAAGAAATAATAAAAGAATTATCTAAAAAATTAACTGAGGAATATGGTAAAGGGTTTGAAAAAAGCAATTTATATAGTTTTTGTTTGTTTTATAAACTATTCCCAAACATTTTCCACTCAGCGAGTGGAAAATCTTTTAGATTACTTTCATGGACTCATTATCGAACTCTTTTAAATATTGATAATGATGAAGAAAGAGTATGGTATGAAAATGAAGCCAAAAATGAATTTTGGAGTGTTAGTCAACTTAAACGCAATATTTTTAGTGATTATTATCATCGCATTTTATTAACACAAACAAAAAAAGTTAATCATGATAAAAAAACTAATCTAAATGTAGATAATGTCTTAGAATATGTTAAGAGTCCATTTATTGCCGAATTTTTAGGCTTTAATCATAATGAAAGTTTTAGCGAATCCGCTCTTGAGCAAAGAATTATTAATCATATTGAAGATTTTATGCTAGAAATGGGTAAAGGTTATGCTTTTGTTGGTAGACAATTTAGAATTATGACTGAGTATGAAGACTATTTTATTGATTTAGTATTTTATAACTATATTTTAAAATGTTTTGTGATTATTGATATTAAAACAGGAGAGATAACACCTAGGGATATTGGTCAGATGGATACCTATATTCGTATGTTTGATGATTTAAAAAAGCGCGATGATGATAATCCAACTATTGGGATATTATTAGGCGCTGAAACTAAAAAATCAGTAGTTAAATATTCAGTTTTAAAAGATCATAAACAAATATTTATGAGTAAGTATCAATTATATTTACCAAATAAAGAAGTATTGCAAGAGGAAATAAACAAAAGTATGGATAATTGCATGATTAATGATACTAGTGAAATATATAATAAAGAAAATATTTATGTAACTATTGTTAAAGCATTAAATGAAATAATTGAATTTAGAAAGAAAAATAAAGAATTAAATTTAGTTGTTATTGAACTTGGTAAAGATTATTATAACGAATAAAATAGGGTTAAATACATTCAATTAAATGTCAAATCCATGTATTGGTAATGAAGAAATGACGAATTTATGGTATAATTACTATTATAAAGGTGGATTTTATTATGGAGTTTATTGAACTTAAAGATGTTTATAAAGTATATAAAAATGGAACTACCGCTTTAGCAGGAGTAAATTTAAAGATTAAAAAGAAAGATTTTGTCTTTATAATTGGAAATACTGCTAGTGGTAAAAGTACCTTAATTAAATTATTATATCGCGAGGAAAAACCTACTAAGGGTAATGTTTCTGTTGGTGGTATAAATGTAGCCAAATTAAGAAATAGTCGAATTTATAAACTTCGAAGAAAAATAGGAATTGTTTTTCAAGATTATAAATTGCTTCCTAAACTTACTGTATATGAAAATGTGGCTTATCCATTAGAAAGTTATGGTTTATCAAGTAAAGAAATTAGACCTAAAGTACTAGCAGCTTTAGAGCAAGTAGGCCTATCTCATAAAACAAGAAGCTTCCCAAGTGAACTATCGGGCGGGGAACAACAAAGAGTTTGTATTGCTAGAGCCATAGCAAATAGTCCTAAACTATTATTATGTGATGAACCAACTGGTAACTTAGACCCTAAGACTAGTAAAGAAATTATGGATGTTATTGAAAACATTAATAAAGAACTTGGTACAACCGTTGTTATGGCAACACATGATAAAGATATTGTTAATCGCATGAAGAAAAGGGTTATTGTTATTAAAGATGGCCTTTTAGATGGTGATTATTTGAAAGGAAGTTATAAAGTCGATGAAAATATTTAGAATATTTGCTCGTAGCTTAGAAAATGCTTTTAAAAGTTTAGTTCGTAATTTTAGTTTAACAATGGCTTCAATAATTTGTACGATTATAACTTTAACTTTAGTATCACTTGGTTTATTAATATCTTATAATGTTAGAGAAATAACTCATAATATTGAAAAAGAATTAACTGTAGTTGTATTTGCTGAAAAAGATGCAACAAATGAAGAAGTAGAAAAATTAAAAACTGATTTAGAAAAGATTGATAATGTTGAAAGTGTTAAATATCGTTCTAAAGATGATATCAAAAATGAATTTAAAAATGATGATAAATGGTCTAGTATTGTAAATACTTTAGGAGAAGATGAAAATCCTTTCCAAGATTCATTTGAATTAATAGTTAAAAATGTTAGAGATATTAACGAAACAGTTACAACAATTAAAAATATGGAAAAGATAGATGTTGTTAAATATGGTGAAAACTCAGTTAATGAACTTGTTAGCATATTTGATGCCATTAAAGTAGGAACCATTATTTTAGTTGGTGGTTTAGTACTTGTAACTGTTGTATTAATAACAAATACAATTAAAATTACTATTTTTAGTCGTAAAAGAGAAATTGATATTATGCGTTTAGTAGGAACAAGTAATACTGTAATTAGGCTTCCTTATTTAATAGAAGGTTTCTTAATTGGGCTTATTGGCTCAATCATACCAATTTTAATTACAATATTTGGTTATACTTTAGTTTATGAAAAATTTGCTGGTATGGAAGTAACTAATATTATTGGTATTATATCGCTTGCTAGTCCAGAAGGTATAATTTATACTGCATCATTATTTATACTTATTTTAGGTTCAATAGTAGGTATGTTTGCATCTGGCTTAGCAGTTAGAAAGCATTTAACCGTATGAGAACATTAAAATATATATTAATTATAATTATTTCCTTATTTATAGTTAGTGGCATAAATGTTTATGCTAGTACTAATGCTAAAACTTTAGCTGAACTTAGAAAAGAATTGCAAGCTTTAAAGAATAAAAGAGATTCTAATGAATATAAAAAGAAAAGAACTCAAAATGAAATAAAATCTGCCGAAAATAATATTGCATCTTCTAAAGAAGCTATAACTAAAGGGCAAGAACAAATTGAGCAAGCTAAAAATGATATAGAGCGTTTAGATAAAGAAATTTTCTTATCAAAAGAGAAAATGAAAACTTTGATGAATTCTTATCAAAAAACTGAAGGAGATAATATTTATTTAGAATATTTATTTGAATCTGATAGTTATGGCGAATTCATTTATAGATATACAATTATTAAACAAATTGCCGATTATACAGAAGAACAAATTAATAAAATGCAAACTAATATTAAAGAAAACGAAGATTTGCAAGTTGAATTAAAGGCTAAAGAAGTGGAACTAAATAAAAACATTTTATCTTTAGAAAAAAGTATAGATTCCCTAGGTGATCAGTTAGATGAAATTGCTGAAGAAACGATGGATATTAAAGATGAAATTGCTTCAACTCAAGAACTTATAAATTATTATAAAAATTTAGGTTGTGGCGAAAATGAAAACCTTGATGATTGTGTTAGAGTAAAAGGGGATACTAAATTATTAAAACCTTTAATTAAAGGAACTATTACTAGTTATTTTGGTTATCGTTATCATCCAATTAGTGGTAAGTATAAATTACATACTGGTACTGACATTGGTGGAAATAAACAAGGAACGCCTGTTTATAGTAGTGCTAATGGTATGGTAGGTAAAATAATAAGAAAGGCTAGTTGTGGTGGTAATCAAGTCTATATTTATCATACAATTGGTGGTAAACAAATAACGACAGGATATATGCATTTACTTGAAATTAAAGTTTCTATTGGTGATCAAGTTACTAGTAAATCAATTATTGGAACTGTAGGAGGAGGTTCTCAGACTCCTTGGGATTCATGTTCAACTGGACCGCATTTACATTACATGATAGCTGATGGATGGTATGGTAAGACTTATGTTTCATATTCAACATTTGTATCAAATTTAAAAGATGCTCAAAAAGTATTAAATTTACCAAATAAATATACATATTGGTATTCAAGATAAAAACCGCGATTAAAGCGGTTTTTTAGTTATAAAGTTTCAATTTCCATTTTATCTAATGTATCAAATTTTTTATCATTGTTTTCTTTTTTACTATCATTTAATGCTGTTTGCAAACCAATTGTAGTATCAGTACCTAAATCATCATCTAAATCAATAAGTTTAAGTATTTCTTCAAAGGTTGTTTCACCACTTACTACTTTTGATAAACCGTCTTGAAGCATAGTAATTGTATTACCATTATAAACAATTTTTCTAAGTTCTGCTTTTTCAACATTTCGAATAATAGCATCTCTAATTTCTTGATTTATTAAAAGAACTTCTTGGATTGCAATACGGCCACTATAACCATTATGACATGCGTCACAACCAACAGGAGTGTAAATTTCATTTAAATCTAAATTTAAAGCTTTTTTAAATACTTTTTTCTCATAATCAGTTGTGGCTCTTGCTTTACGACATTTTTTACATAGTCTTCTAGCCAGTTTTTGAGAAACAATTCCTTCTAATGCAGCACCTAAAAGATATCTTTCTACTTCCATATCAGTAAGACGTTCAATAGTATTAAGGGAGTCATTAGTATGGATTGTTGATAATACTAAGTGACCTGTAATAGCGGCTCTTACAGCAATTCTAGCTGTTTCATCATCACGAATTTCTCCAATCATTATTATATCAGGGTCTTGACGTAAAATACTTCTTAGGGTACTTGCAAAAGTAAGACCGATTTCAGAGTTAACTTGAACTTGATTAATACCTTCAATATTCATTTCTATTGGGTCTTCAACTGTAATTATGTTTCTATCTTCAGTATTAAGTCTTTGTAAGATAGAGTAAACAGTAGTTGATTTACCAGTACCAGTTGCACCAGTTACTAAAATAATACCATTAGGGATACTAATCATTTTAAGTATTTTTTCATAATTAATTTTATTAAAATCTAAACTTTCGATACCAGCTGATGACATTTTATAATCTAAAATACGAATAACTATTTTTTCACCTAAATTTGTAGGCAAACAAGAAACACGTAAATCTACATCTACGCCTTCTAAACTATTTTTTATCGCGCCATCTTGAGGAACACGAGATTCTGTAATATTCATACCAGCAATAATTTTAATACGAGTTATCATATTTCTTTGAACATAAGCAGGTACAATACTATAATCGATAAGTCTTCCATCAACACGAATACGAATTTTTAATCCTTCTTCAAAGGGGTCGAAATGAATATCTGATGCTTTATTATGAATTGCATCTAAAATAATAGTATTAACTATATCAGTAATTGGAGTATCTTCATAATTATAAGTGATAAGTCTTGAATTATCAGTAACTAATTGTTTTTCATCAAAGACAACTTCATTTTCTTCTTCATTTAAGTCTTTTTTGATAGTTGTATTTTCAGAATTCATTTACTCACCACCTTTTTACTCTCATAATATTATATCATAAATGACTTAAATAAATCTACTGATATTTTGATAATATATAAAAATTAAAAACTATTTTAAAAATCTTTTATCATTTAATTCTTTATGATATATTTAACTATAGGAGGGTATTATGGCAAAAGCTAAAGAAGAGAAAAAAGAAGAATTTGATTTAACTAAGATTAAAGAAGAAATTAAAGATTATGTTGATTTACAAGTAAAAAAGGGTATAAGAGATGAATTAGATAAAACTTATAATAAAATTATTAGACAAAAAAAGCGCAAAATATTTTTTAAAAATTTATTAATTTTAATTTTATTATGTATTATAGGATTCTTAATTTATTTACTTAACGAAAATAGATATTTTGAAAATTATTTAACACATAATGAAAATACTATTAATAATGAAACTAATGTTAATAAAGATGTTAATAAAGAAAAGAGTTTAAATGAATTAAAAAAAGAGTATGCTTATCTTTTGGATAATATTTATATTAATGAATCTAGTGTTTATTTAAAAGACTATTATAATGGTAATTTAACAAGTGAATTAAAAAACTATTTAAGTTTTAATTTAGTAGATTTAAATAAATTATCTATTGATAATGATAGTTTAGTAATTGATTGTGATACTTTAAATGTAAGTTATGCTAAACTATTTAATGATAATATTGAGAATATTACTTTTAATTATAATGGTAGTAAAATTAATTATTTTAAGGCTTTAAAAATATATCTAACTAATAAAGACATTAAAAAGGATAATTCTAATATTAAAAGAGAGATTATTAGTATTAAAGTAGATAATAATCTTATTAAAATTAGCACTGTAGAAGGTCTTATTAAAGATAATAAACTATTTAATATTTTAACTAATGAAGAAATAAAAAAATATCATAATGATAGTTTAACTAATTATCAAGATAAATTAAATAAAATAACTTATACTTTTAAAAATGAAAAATTAGAAAGTATTAAATAAGCAGGATAATTCCTGTTTTTTATTTAAAAAATTAAAATAAATTACATCATATTTATGTTTTTTAAAAAATTATAGTTTTATCTTTTTAAAAATTATGATAAGATATTAATAGAATATCATAAGGAGGTATTTTAAATGGCTCTTAATATTAAGAAAGCATTATTCGGAGAAGAAGAAATAAAAGAAGATGAAACTTTAGAAGAAGAGTTTTATTCAGTTAGTGAAAAAAATCATAAAGAAGATGAAACTAAAAATGGTAGTAAGATGATTCTTATTGAACCAAGAGCATATTCTGAAAGTCAAACTATTGCTGATCATTTAAAGAAACGTAATAGTGTAGTTGTTAACTTAAAAAGAGTAACATCTGATCAAGCAAAAAGAATTATTGATTTTTTAACTGGATGTGTTTATGCCATTGGAGGAGATTTGCAAAAACTTGGTAATGGTATTTATTTGTGTACACCAAAAAATGTAAGTGTTCAAGGTAAAATGACAGATCAAGAGAGTGTATCTGCCAAACAAAAAGTTGAGGATGAAATTGATTTTTAATTAAATCCTTTTTGAGGTGATAATATATGGAAAGGTTTAGTACGGGTTTTACTGGCTATCGCAAAGAAGAAGTTAATAAATTTGTTTCAGATTGTATTAAACAAGTTGAAGGAATGCTTGATAACCTAAAAGCCAAAGATTTAGAAATTGATGCGCTAAAAAAAGATTTACAAAAATATAAATCTTTAGAAGAAACATTAAATAAAGCAATTTTAATGGCGGAAGATACTTCTAGTCAAATGCGTAGAATGGCTAGTGATGAAAGTGCTAGAATTATAGCCGAAGCAAAAAAGAATGCTTCTCGCATTGTTAATGAAGCACTAATGGAAGCTGAGAAAACTCAAAATGAAACAATCCAACTTAAACGAAATATTATCACATTTAAACGAAGATTAAAAACAATTTTAGAAGAACAAATAGACATGGTTGATTCAATTGACCATATAAATTTACCATAATAAAAGTACTCTATTTTTTACGAGTACTTTTTTTCTTAGCAGGTTCATCTAAATTAATTTTTAGTTTCTTCAAATCATCAGTAATATCTGCTTTAACAAATAATTCAAGGGGAATATCTAAAGCCCTAGCAAAAGAGTATAAAACAGCTAAACTAAATGTTTGATCAGTTCTAACACTTTCAATATTACCTATAAATCCTTTAGAAAATGTTGTCATATCAGCAAGTTTTTCTTGAGTAACACCACGATATTTTCTAAATGCTTTAATTCTAGATGATACTAGACTATAAATATATTTTTGATCGTCTCTATTTTCCATACTTCTTCTCCTTAGATTTATTTTAACAACTATGGGCTGAATTTGTCATCAGTATATAAAAAGTTATAAAATATTTTTGTTTTTAATAAATTCTCTTAAGATTTTAGTAATAGCTCTTTTTTCAATTCTAGAGACATAACTACGAGATATTTTCATTTCTTTAGCGATTTCCTTTTGAGTTTGTTCTTTACTGTTAAATAATCCATATCTTTTGATAATAATTTCTTTTTCTCTTTTAGTTAAAACATTTAAATATTTAAGTAAAAGTTCAACATTATTTTGGGTATTTATTTCTTCATTAATATCCTTGGTATCACTTACTAAAACATCGATTAAAGTTATATCATTACCATCTTTATCTAAACCAATTGAATCATTTAAACTAACATTATTTAAATGTTTTTTATTGCTCCTAAAATGCATTAATATTTCATTTTCAATACATCTGGCTGCATAAGTAGTAAGTCTTGTTTTTTTACTAGGTCTATATGAATCGATGCCTTTAACAAGACCAATTGTACCAATACTTATTAAATCATCTGCATCATATTCTTTACACTCATATTTTTTAACGATGTGCGCAACTAATCTTAAGTTGTGCTCAATAAGTTTGCCTCTAGCATCCATATCTCCCATAAGCATAGCTTCAATACATTTTTCTTCTTCATCTTTTGGTAAAGTATCAGGAAAAACGGTATTAGAATAAGAACCTGTAAAAAATATTAAACTTTTTAATAAGGCAATTAAATATGTAATCATTACATCCTCCTTAAATAATTTTATGCTTTAATTAGATAATTTTTGTTAAAAATTAGTTTTTTTAACTAAATAAACATTAGTAAAGAATAAAAGTCCCAATAATCCATCAGATGTATTAAAAGTGGTTAGCAATTATAATATGGTAGAAAAATATTGTTAGCAAAAATAATAATTTATCTTTTTTCTTTAAGGCCATTAATTTACATCTAATAATATAAATGATATAATTTTTAGTAGTAAGTGTGGTGGTAATATGCTAAATAATTTTATTCCCGATATCTATCAAAAAAGTATTTATGATATTGATTATAAAAAGCTAAAGAAAAATGGTATTAAATGTTTAATATTTGATTTAGATAATACTATCGCGCCACTTAATATGAAAAAGCCTAATAAAAGATTACGAGATTTAATTGAAGATTTAAAAGATTTAAAATTTAAAATATTAATTGTAAGTAACAGTCCTAAAAAAAGAGTTGAACCTTTTAAAGATATATTAGGAGTAGATTCAGCTTATTTATCATTTAAACCTTTAAAGAAAAAATATTTAAAAATCTTAAAAATATATAAATTAAAACCAAGTCAAATTGCTTCAATTGGGGATCAACTTCTTACTGATATTTGGGGTGCTAATAAAATGGAATTTGTAAGTATTTTAGTAAATCCCATTGGTACAACTGATTTTGTTTTAACTAAATTTAATCGTTTAATTGAGCCATTTATCTATAATAAATTATATAAAAAAGAATTACTTAAAAAGGGGCATTATTATGAATAAGATATGTTTTGGTTGTGGTGCGCATTTGCAAAGTGAAAATGTAAATGAAATAGGGTATATTCCTAAAGAAAAATTAAATACTAGTGTATATTGTCAAAGATGTTTTAGACTTATGCATTATGGTGATAAAACTAATGTTGATACACCTAAAAGTATTGATTTGATATTAAATAATATTAATAATAAAGATGCATATGTTTTATTTTTAGTCGATTATATATCTCTTAATAAAGATGTTATAAAAGTATTTAAAAAAATTAAAACCAAGAAAATGCTTTTAATTAGTAAAGCCGATATTATGCCTAAAAGCGTTATTTATGAACATTTAATTAATAATATTAAAAAAACTTATGAAATAAATGATGAAATTAAAATAATAAGTGCCGAAAGTGGTTATAATGTTAATAATTTAATAAACTATTTATATTATAAAAATATTAAAGAAGTTTATCTATTAGGAGAAACTAATGCTGGTAAAAGTACTTTAATTAATAAAATGATGGATCTAGTTGGTACTAATTTAAATAAAATAACTACAAGTAGTATGCATAATACTACATTAGACTTTATTAGATTAAAACTAACAGATGATTTAACTGTTATTGATTCACCTGGTTTTGTAATAAATGCAACTAATGATAATAAATGCGCTTTAATTAATCCTAAAGTTTATCAAATGAAAAAGAATGAGACATTAAGAATAGGAGAATATTATTTTAACTTTAGTGAAAATGTAAGTGTTATTATTTATATGAATACATTAATAGATGTTCAAAAAGTTTTTAAGGAAGTAGAACTAGATTATGAATATGAAATAAATAATAATACTGATTTAATTATTAAAGGTAGTTTCTTTATTAATATTAAAAATAAGTGTTTAATTAAAACTAATCTTGAAAAAGATAAATTAGAAATAAGAGAAAGCATTATAGGTGACTTATGAGTAAAATACAAATAATGAGTGAAGATTTATCTAATAAAATTGCAGCTGGTGAAGTTGTCGAAAGAGTTAGTAATGTTGTTAAAGAATTAGTTGAAAATAGCATTGATGCCTTAAGTAAAAATATTGAAATTAATTTACTTGATGCGGGACTTAAAGAAATTAAAGTAATTGATGATGGCGAAGGAATGGATGAAAATGATGCACTTAATGCTTTTTCAAGACATGCTACTAGTAAAATTAAAAAGTTAGAAGATTTATTTTTTATAAGTACTTTAGGCTTTCGTGGTGAAGCACTACCTTCAATAGCAAGTGTATCTAAAGTTTTATTAAAAACTAGTGATGGTTTAACTGGATCTTTAATCGAAATTCATGGTGGAAAACTTATAAATAAAGAAAAATGTGATTTAAGAAAAGGTACAATTATTAAAATAAATGATTTATTTTATAATACTCCAGCTAGATTTAAATATTTAAAAAGTGAAGCGAGTGAATTAGCTAGTACAGTTAGTTTTATTGAAAGATTAGCATTATCTTATCCTAATATTTCATTTACTTTAACAAATAATGATAATCTTTTAGTTAAAACTACTGGTAGTAATAATTTACTTAAAACTATTCATGAAGTATTTGGCTCTGATGTTAGTAAAAATATGGTTGAAATAAATGCTAGTAATGATGATTATGACTTGTCTGGTTATATTTGTAAACCAAGTATTTTAAAATCAACTCGTAACTATATGATTACTATAGTAAATGGTAGAGTAGTTAAGAATAATGAATTAAATAGAGTTATAAATGATGCTTATTATACATATAAACCAGATATTAAATATCCAGTAGTAGTACTTAAAATTGATACAGATCCAACTTTAATTGATGTTAATATTCATCCTACTAAACAAGATATTAAATTTAGTAAAATGGATGAATTAAAAACTTTAGTAGCTAAGACAATTAAAGATGCTTTATTTAAGTCTCTATTAATTCCTAAAGTTGAGATTAAAACTAAAGAAAGTACTAATGATATACCTATTAAAAAAGAATATCCTAAAGATTATAGTGATTACTCAAGTCCACTATTTATAAATGAAGATTTGACTAAATATAATGATAAAGAAATTAAACAAGAATCATTAGACTTTAAACTAGATAAAAATGAAGAAATTAAATCTTTAGAAATGTATCCTTGTGGTCATGTGATGGGAACCTTTATTGTAGCTCAAAATGAAGATACAATGTTCTTAATCGATCAACATGCAGCTGAAGAAAGAGTTAATTATGAAAAAGTTTTAAAATCTTTAGAAGAAGAGAAAATAAGCATTATTGATATGCTTATTCCTGTAAGTATTGAACTATCATCTAGTGATTATTTAAAATATAAAGAAAGAGAAGAAGCAATTAAGCATTTAGGATTTAATATTGAAGAGTTTGGGATAAATACAATTGTTGTTAAATCCCATCCAACTTGGTTATTAGAAGGTTATCATGAAGTTGATATTAAAACTTTAATTGAAGAAATAATAACTTATTCAGATTTTAATGAAGTAAGATTTAGAGATCGTTTTGCCGCTACAGTTGCTTGTAAAATGAGTGTTAAAGGTAATGAAAATATTACGAAAGAAGAAGCTAGCAAAATCTTAGAAAAACTAGTTTTATGTGATAATCCATATAACTGTGCTCATGGAAGACCTGCTATAATATCTTTTTCTAAATATGAACTTGATAAAATGTTTAAGAGGGTGATGAATTAATGGTAAATGCTAAGACAATTTATGAAAAGATAGAAGAATTAATAGATTTTTATGAGAAATATTTAATTAAAAATAAGGATGCTTTTTTAAATGTTAACCTTGATAATAATAATATTAATTTTTATATTCAAGATAATGATAAAGAAGATAATTTAATATTAACTTTTAATAATCGAGAAAAAGATTTATTAGATTATTTAAGTATGAAAATTATTATTAAAATATTTGGAAATGTCAATATGCATTTAGATGGTATAACTTTATTTAATAAACATAAAGAAAATATTAAAATTAATGTTTTAAATGAAAGAATTATGCCATATATTAATATAATATTAGATATTTTAGATCATGAATATATAAATGACCATCTTTCATTTGTACAAAATTTAGCTAAAAAGGCTAAAAAAGTATATTCTAGTAGTTTTTATCATGAATTAGATGAGCGAGTTAAAATTAGCCAAAATATTTTTAAAACTAATTATGAAAGAAAAAGATCATTATGATATTAGTTATTACAGGACCAACTGGAGTTGGTAAAACTAAACTTTCAATTGAGCTTGCTAAAAAATATGATGCAATTATAGTTAATGCTGATTCTATGCAAGTTTATAAAGAATTAAATATTGGAACGGCTAAAGTTACTGAAGAAGAAAAAGAAAATATTCCTCATTTACTTTTTGATATTAAAAATCCAGATGAAATGTATACTGTCTATGATTATCAAAAAGATTTAAGAAAAGTTTTAAATGATTATAAAGATAAAAATATTATTATTGTTGGGGGAACTGGTTTATATATTAAGGCTGGGCTTTACAATTATGAATTTCAAGAAGAAGATAACCATAATTCATATGATGATTTAACTAATGAAGAGTTATTTTGTAAAGTTAAAGAAAAATATCCTGAAATAAATGTTCATGTAAATAATCGTAAAAGATTAGTAAGTGCTTTAAATAAAGATGGAGTTAGTACTAATGGAAATGATTTATTATATGATGCTATCTTTATTGGGCTTACTACTGATAGGAAAACTTTATATGAACGCATTAATAAAAGAGTGGATATTATGTTTGAAGATGGGTTAATTGAAGAAGTTAAAGCCTTATATGATAAACATATTAATAGTAAAGCAATCAATACTGGTATAGGTTATAAAGAATTATATGATTATTTTAATGGTAAAATATCTTTAGATGAAGCTAAAGAATTAATTAAAAAAAGAAGCCGTCATTATGCTAAAAGGCAATATACTTGGTTTAATAATCAAATGGATATTAATTGGTTTAATGTTAATTTTGATAATTTTAATGAAACAATTAATGAAGTAGTTGACTTTATAAATCATTATACTTTACATAAGTCTTGATTAAATTCAAGGCTTTTTTTATAATTGTTATAAGGGTAAATAGGAGATGGTTAATGTGTTTAACTTTAAAGAAAAAGTAGCCGTAATAACAGGAGCAAGTAGTGGACTCGGTAAACAAATGGCTAAATGTTTAGCTGAAGAAGGCGCTAATTTAGTATTACTTGCCAGAAGAATAGAAAAATTAGATGAATTAAAAAAAGAACTCGAACCATTAAATATTAAAGTATTACCAATAAAATGTGATGTAACAAATGCAGATGATATTAATGCTGCAGCAAGTATTACTGAACTTACCTTTGGCAGAGTAGATATTTTAATTAACTGTGCTGGGGCATCAAAAGATAAAGGTGTTTTAGATATGACTGATGAAGAGTGGGACTTTACTATAAATACTGATTTAACATCAGTTTTCAAAGTAACTAGAGCCTTTGGTAATATTATGAAAAAGAATAATTATGGTCGAATTATAAATATTTCATCAATGTATGGTTTAGTAGGTAATGATAAAATACCAACTATAGCATATCATTCATCAAAAGGTGGAGTAGTTAACTTTACAAGAGCGGCTGCAGCTGAACTTGCTAAATATGGTATCACTGTTAATTGTATATGTCCTGGTTACTTTTATACTGAACTTACTGAAAAAGTGCTTGATACTGAAGACTTTCAAAGCTTTGCTAAAGAACATGTTCCAATGGAAAGATATGGACGCGCTGGTGAACTTAATGCAGGCATGTTATTTCTAGCAAGTGAAGAAGCAAGCTATGTTACCGGAGTTATCTTACCAATTGATGGGGGATATACTTGCGTTTAGGAGAAGTTATGGATAAAAAAGAAAGATTATTTTATATTATAGTTATAATTGTGCTTCTTTTCTTTATTATCTTTTTACTATTTAATAATAGTAATAAGTGGGATTGCAAATGCCAAGATAATTTGAATTTACCAGAAAATGTAACTAATAATACATTACCTAAGAATGAAGAAGAGATTCAAAATTTAAATGAAATTGGGCTTTTATCAGAACTTAAAACTTTCTTTAAAAATACTGATAAAAATGTAAAAAAACTAACACCTATTTTAAAAGAAAGTGATTATCAAACTGAATTTACTAATTTAGATAAAAGTGTTTATAATGATAATATTTTATTAAAATGTGAAGAATTTAAAAAAATAGAAAACTTTGGTTGTGAAAAATATACAATTACAATTAATAATAAAATTACTTTTACTGAAGATTTAATAGGGGAATGTACTAAGGGTAATGATATTTATAGATATGCTGATTATATAGTAAATATTTTAAGCGATGAGTGTTCTGGCAAGGGCATTATAAGTATTTATAAAGATAGTGAAAACCCAATATTTACAACTGAATTAGTATATACTAAAATATATGATGATAAAGAATTTAATAATGAATATAATGTATATCCTTCATTTAAAAATAATAAATTATATTTTATGGAAACATCTAATATTGAAGGAGAAATGTACTTAAAATATATTGATTTTAAAGAAAACAATTTAACCGCAAATAAATTAAAAACATATACAGCATATCATGCTGAAAGTTCATAAAATTATTAATTTATGCATATAATATAAATGAGTATACTATTTGACAATAACAAATAAATATAGTATATTAATATTGCATTTGAGAAAATGTTTTCCGCTTCTGGATGGTGCGGACGATAAGTGATTCCAGGCGACAATGTTTTTCGCTTCCAGGTGGTGCGACTAATAAATGATCATGGTTGAAAATAATAAAATAGAGACTAGTTCAAAACTAGCCTCTATTTTAATTCTTCATAAATTGTCTTATCAAAATCATGGTCTGATATTTCATATTTTTCTAATGCCGGTGTATCAATTAAATAAAACTTATGAGTAAGTGTTTCAATATCTGAATTAAGTGTTACAGGATCATCCCAAGTTAAATCTAAATGTAACCATTTATTATTAACAAATACAGCATTCCAAACATGAGTATTAGATGATATTTTAAAGTTAGGTACTTTTAATCTATCTAAAAATAATGCCATTGAATCAGAATAACCACCACAAACTGCATAACCTTCAATTAATGGCCCATATGCTTTATTAGAGTTATATTTACTATCACCATTTTGTTTCTCTTTATCATATTTAGTATGATTTACAATATAATCATGAGCAGTAAGTATTTTATCTTCAATACTCATATCTTCTTTATATATTTCTTTTTCTATTTCTTCAATTCTTTTATTTATAGAAACAATTTCATCCTCATTATAAAGTTTAATTACTTCAACATTAATTTCTCCAGTAGTGCTATAAATAATTTTAATATTATTATAACTATTATAAGGACTTACAAAATTATTAATATTAGTTAAAGTAACTTTATCATTACTAAGTTCAGCAATATCATTTAAACAAGTAGTATATTCAGAAGGACAATAAAAAGTAAATGTTTCATAACCTCTATTTAAAATAGAGTAGAAGATATTTTTTAAATCCTGTTTACTATAAGGTACAAAATCTTTAGATAACTTAACATAAGCATAATCTATTTCCTTGTAGTACGAATTAGGTTCACTAATAACTACCTCAGGATTACTTTCCATAGTATTTGATATTAAGTCAGTTATTTTTTCAAAATTAAGACCTATAAAAATAAAAATTACAACAATTATTATATATTTAATCCATTTCATATTATAAATATATCAAATATTTTTGAAAAAAGAAACTAGCAAAATAAAAAAGATTTCCACTTAGGAAAATCTTAATTCATTTCTTTAACTTTTTTATTTAGTCTTGCTTTTTGTCTATCACAAGTATTTTGTTTCATTAATCCTTTGCTAGCACATTTGTCAATGTTAGCTAAAGTTGTTTTTAATATTTCTTCAGCTTCATTTTTGTTTCCAGCTTTAACAGCTTTTTCTAGTTTTTTCATACCATTTTTGACTCTAGATGTATATGAAGTATTACTAGAAGTTTTAATTTTATCAGTTCTGACACTTTTCTTAGAACTCTTAATATTAGGCATTATTTATTCTCCTTCCTTAAATACATCTATGATTGTACCAAAAAGTTATAAAAAAAGCAATTAAAATATTGCTAATTTTTGTATTATTTGATATTATTGATATAGAAAATAGAGGGAGTATTATGCTCATGAAGAATTTTATTAAAAAACAAGTAACCTTAGTATTAATAACATTTGCCCTTGTAGGAATAGTATTAGTTAGTTCAAGTTATGCATTATTTCAAAAAACTTTTGTAGATACTAAAACTCAATCTATTAGTTTAGGTGATTTAAGTATTGTCTTTTCTAATGGAACAATAGTTGATGGGCAGTATCAAGAACTATCTGATAGTAACGCTATAACACTAAATAATTTAATGCCAAAAACAGATGCGGAAGCTATAGAAGATAACACAAATGTTTATAACTTTGTAATTCATAATGGTGGAACACTTGCATATTCATATACAATTAAATTACAAGATGATGAAGATCAAACAAATACTTTAAGTCATAACTATATTAGATATAAAATAAATGATGAAAATCCATGGCTTTTAGGAAATGCTACTAATGATATAATTTATGAATATGTAATTAATCCAGGAGAAAGTCATACCTTTACCTTAAAAGTGTGGCTTGCTGAAGCTGAAAAATATCAAGTACCTGATAGTGCTTTAGGAGCATCAGCATATCTTAGAATAAACATCGAAGGAGAAGCAGCTAACATAAGAGCACCAAAAGGATGGAAATATGCTGAAGAAGGAACTCTTTTATATGGTATTAAACAAAATGAACCGACAGTACATGCTGACGGAGCTACTGGTATGACAGTACCAGGACAAGCAATAGCAACAACTGACGAAGGTTTAAGAGAAGCAAAAGATGATTACGGCACAAGTTATTACTATAGAGGGGCTGTTGAAGATAATTATGTAGTCTTTGCAAATAAATGTTGGCGAATAGTAAGAATTACTGGAGATGGATCGATAAAATTAGTTTTACATAATAATGATGCAGCAACATGTGATATTAATGGAGATTATACTAAAAACTTTGCTAAATATGATGGTGCTAACTTTAAAAGTGCATTTAATAATAGCGGACGTACAGTGTCTGAAGTTGGTTTTATGCACGGAGATGCAAATGCAACAAATTATTTAGATGCTTTGGCTAATACGACAGATAGTCTGATTCTAACAAGATTAAAAGCGTGGTATGATTTATCTGGTACATTTACAAATAATGAAAAAGATATGCTGGCTGATGTCATATGGTGTGGAGATAAATCATTATATTCCGGCTTTGGTTATGGTACTAATCCAACTGTATTTAGTGCTTCTGATAGATTAAATAATTATAATATTAGTTTAGTTTGTCCAAGTATTGAAGAAAATATAAAACTTTCAAAATATACCGCATCTTCATCAACGGATGGAGGGTATGGAAATGGAGCCTTAAATGGATATAAAATAGGACTACTTACAGCAGATGAAGCGGCGTTTGCTGGGGCGTATAGATGGACTGATAATAGTAATTACTATTTATATAATAGTACAAGCAATTATGTAATGTCGCCTTATCGCTTTTCAGATAAAGATGCTTACATATGGTCGGTAAGTGGTACTGGTGCATTAGAAGGAGCCTATGCCAATTATGAAAGGCAACTTCGCCCAGCCATTGCATTAAAATCTGATGTTAGATATACAGTTGATACATCTCAAAATGCTGATGCTCCTGGTACTGCTACTAATCCATTTGTAATAGTTGAAAATTAATTAAAGAAAGGTTGATTATTATGAATACAAGTTTATTATTTGAAAATGAAAGTGAACAAACTGCTACTCTTAAAGTACTTGCTGCTTTTAAGGTTAAATCTTTAAATGAAAAGATTGATGAGTTAGTTGCTGATATATTAAAGTATGCTAAAGAGATGGATGATTTATTAGAGCAAAATAACTTATCTAGAAGATTTTTAGATAAAGTAAGTATGTTAAATAAAGAAAATAATATAACACTAGACTCTGATTTAAATAATGTAGATTTTAGAGTTAGAGAAGTATTAGAAGATTTAGTTAAAAGAATTAATACAAGACTTTCTTTAATTAGAGAGCATGATAATACTTTAAAGTATATTGAAGGCGAATATAATGTTGAAGATATTGATTTAGATAATGAAATAAAAATCGCTAAATTAACTAAAGAAGATTTTGTATAACATGTAAGTGTTATACTCTTTTTGCATTTTAAAGGAGGATTTATGACTGATAGAGAACTTATGAATAAATTTTTAGAAAGTGGCTATGTTATTACTGACCCTAATAAGTTTTATCGTGAAATTAAAACTATTGGTTTAGCAAATTTATTAAATGAGTTAAATATAGATACTACTGTTAAAAAAGATTATAAAGAATTTGAAGTAGAGATTATAACTTTTTTAAGAGAAGTTAGAGACATTTTAGTCAATGATGAAAATTATAATGCTTTAGAAGCAGATATTTTATCAGATTTAACTGAATTAATTAGGCAAATAGGTGATAAATATATTCTTTCTAATAAAGCTGATGAAGAAAGATTAAATCTTAATATTAGTTTAAGTAATGCTAAGGGAGAACTTAATAATTTTAATCGTGATTTAGTTAATTTAGAAGAAGAACTTGCTACTGTTAGATTAAATTTATCTTCTTTAAGAAGAGAATTAGATAGTTTAGCTGCAAGTACTTTAAGTGATGTAGATAGAACTAAAAGAACTTTTGAAATTATGGAAGAAATTCCTAAATTACAAGAGAAAATTAATGATATAAATACTAAGATATATGATTTAAAAGATCAAATTACAGCTCAAAATAATACAATTGAAACTTTAGAAGAAACCCTTAAAAATGTTAAGGAAGTCGATGTTCCAGTTTATGATGATGAGTTTAGATTAAATGTAATTAATGATGTAAATAGTTTATATTCTTTAGTATCTGAATCTAGTTTAAGTGCGGGTGCTAAAAATAGTATTAATAGATTAACTCATAATTTTAATGCTTTAGAGAGTTTACCTTTTGTAAAAAGTGATAGTTTAAAAGGTGATTTACAAAGAATATATGATAGATTTGGTATTACTAAAACAAATGTAGAAGTTAAAAGTGATGATGAAATGGTAAATGAAAATAATGAATATAATTTAGAAGATATTATTAATGAATTTAAAGATTATAAAGAAGAAGATATTTCTGATTATAATAGTTTTGTTGATAGTGTAGTAGGTACAAAAGTTTCTATTGAAGATAAAAAAGAAAAGGAAGAAAATAATTTACCTAAAAAAGTAATCTTTACTGGTAAAATGGGTGATATTTCAGTTAATCCAATGGCTTTTCCAGGATTAGAAATAGATAAAGAATATGAAGTTACTTTTGAAGATGAAATATATTATCATTTAAAAGATTTTGATACATCATTTTATAAAGATGCTTTTAAATTAAGTGATAAAAAAGATAAGGAAGAAGAAATAGTTACTTCTCATGAAGAACCTGCTGAACCTGTAGTAAATGTTGATAATGCTGAACCAGCAAGTGTAGAAGAAGAAAATGTACCGTCTAGATATCATATTGGTGATGAAGTAGTTTATTTTGACAGGGCTAATTTACTTCCTGAAGAAGCTGAATATATAAATATTGTTTATTTTGCTAATGGTATTGAAAAAAATAAAAAATATAAAGTTAAAGAAGTCTTTGATAATGGTTCATTAAAGTTAGAAGGATTAGATGCTATATTTCCTGATGAAGCATTTATGAGTGGCGAAGAGTATGACAAAATGAAAGAGTATATCGTTGATAGTCCTAAAGAAGAAATAAATAGTGATGATAACTTTGTTATATATCTTGGACCAGATGATAATGGACTAGAACCAATGATGATTTATAAAGTAGTAGAAATAAGTGGCAATCGTGCTCTTTTACAAGATATTGAAGGTAATACAATTGAAGTTAATAATTATAATGAAGAATATTTTAAAAGTTATGATTTAACTATAGATGAAGAATTGCAAGAAGAAATGCCTGTTGAAGAGGAAGTAGTAGATTTACCAGAAGTAATATTAGTTGAAAAGTTAGATAATTTAGATAAAAAAAGTAGTAAATTATTTATTCTTGGTTTAGTAGGATTTATTGGTACCCTTTTAGCTAATCCACTTCTTGGAGCAGCAGCTCTTCCGATTGTATTATCATCTATTGGAGTTTCCGCATTAGGTATTATAACTAAATCTAAATTTGTAAAAAGTTTTGTTACTACTAAAATGTATAAAAGAGTAAAAGATGAACTTCAAAAAGAAGAAAAAATCTTAAATGGTGATATAGACTTAAGTGTTGATGAACTTGCTGATTTAAAATGTGCGATTGATAGTTTAAATATTAGTATTAATGAAATTGATCGTATTGCTGAAGAGCAGGGGTTATCTGCTAGAATGATATAGGAGAGATTATGGAGAGTTATTTAAATAAAGCACTTACTTTAAATAATAATGAAAAATGGTATATATGTGATGAAACAACCCAAAATGAAAATACTTATTATCTAGCACTTAAACTTGATGAAAATAATGAACCTAGTGATGAATCTAAAGTATTTAAAAAAGTTGTTAAAAATGATAGAACTTATTTAGATGATAAAATAGATGAAGAAACTTATAAATATTTACTAGCAATATTTATGGCAGATTTTAATAACAATTTAGGAAAAATTAAAAATGATTTGGATCAAGAAGCGTAGGCTTCTTTTTTAGTGGATTTTTACTAATTTAAATAATTTTTATAAAATGTTGATAAGTCTTAAAATTTGGAAATATTTAAAATTGGTAAAAAATTTTCTGGGATTTAAATAATTTGCATCTAAAAATTGCAAATTTTTGGTAAGTTATCCACAAAATGAAAAAGTTATTAACAAAATGCATTTTAAAAAAAGGAAATTGGGCATTTACCGGTAATATATATAGTAGAGGGAGAAAATTAGTCCGGACTTTCTTTTAACCTCTTAGAAAGGAACAGCATGTTTGAAAAAAGAAAAGAAAATGAAATAATACCTCTATGTTAT
>CACZQI010000040.1 GCA_902783345.1 uncultured Erysipelotrichaceae bacterium | reverse complement strand
TTTAAATGCTTTACAAAAAAATATGCAAGAAAAAGAATTAAAAATGGATGATCTTCTTAGAGAAGAAATGGAAACTTTAGAAAAAATCGCCAAATTTTCTAAAGAAAAAGCTCATGATATGATTTTAGAAAGAGTAGAACATACTATGAGCAAAGAAATTGCGGAATTTATCAAAGATAAAGAAGCAGAGGCAAAATTAGAAGTTGATAAGAAAGCTAAAAATTTACTTATTAATTCAATGGAAAAATATTCAAATGACGTAGCAACTATTCAAACAGTAAGTACTATTGATTTACCTAATGATGAAATGAAAGGTAGATTAATTGGTAGAGAAGGACGCAACATTCGTACAATTGAAGCTGTAACTGGTGTTGATTTAATTATTGATGATACTCCAGAAGCAATTGTAATTTCATCATTTGATCCATTTAGAAGAGAAATAGCTAAACAAACTATTGAAACACTTATTAAAGATGGACGTATTCATCCAACAAGAATTGAAGAGATTTATGACAAAGTATGTAAAGATATGTTTGCAAGAGTTACAGAAATAGGTAATGAAGCAGTTTATGAACTAGGACTTACTAAATTAGACCCTGAATTAGTAAACTATATTGGTAAACTAAACTTTAGAACTAGTTATGGTCAAAATGCTTTACAACATTCAATTGAAGTTGCGCATCTATGCGGAATAATGGCAGCAGAACTTGGTGAAAATGTAAGTGTAGCTAAAAGAGCTGGTTTATTACATGACATTGGTAAATCAATTGATTTTGAAATGGAAGGAAGCCATGTTCAAATAGGAGCTGATTTAGCAAAAAAATATGGTGAATCAGAAACAATTATTAACTCAATTGAATCACATCATGGTGATGATGAAGCAAATAGCGTAATAGCAGTACTTGTTCATATTGCTGATACTTTATCAGCTGCAAGACCTGGAGCAAGAAATGATTCTCTTGAAAACTATATTAAACGTTTAGAAGAACTTGAAAACATTGGTAATAGTTTTGAAGGTGTTGAAAAAACATATGCAATGCAAGCAGGTCGTGAAGTTAGAGTTATTGTAAAACCAGATGAAATAGATGATTTAACATCATTTAAGATTGCTCGTGAAATGAAAGAAAAAATTGAATCAGAAATGCAATATCCTGGTACAATAAAGATAACTGTAATAAGAGAAACTAGAGCACAAGAAGAGGCAAAATAAGCCTCTTTTTTACAAATAAAAAAGTGATATTTCGTATTTAGTATTTTTGAAATATCACTTTTATTTTTATATGGCGTCCCCGAGTGGATTCGAACCACCCCAAGACCGGCCTTAGGAGGGCCGCGCTCTATCCTAATGAGCTACGAGGACAAATTACTTATTCATTATAACATTTTTCTACCAAAATAGATACGTTTATGTTAAAATAATTGTAGGTGATTAAAATGGTAGATATTTGTACAAGTTCAGGTTTTTTACAAGCCTTATATATTTTAAAAAATATTTTTAAGATAGTATGTTTAATAGTGCCAATTATTTTAATATTTACAATTACTATGGATGCTTATAAACTTATTAGTAATCCTGGGGATATTAAAAAGGTAATGCCAGTTGTTAGTAAAAGACTTATAGCAGCACTTATTATTTTATTTATACCTGCTATTGTTAATTTAACTCTTAATGCTTTAGGTCAAAGTAATGATGTTTCAGCTTGTTGGAATAATGCTAATCCTGATTATATAGAAGCTGCTAGAAATAGAGAAAAGAGTAATCGTAATAATCGAAATACAACAAATTCTAATGAAGCAACAATAGTTTATTGAAATATTATAAATGTTATTATAAAATACAATTAGAAGGAGATAGATATGAGTAAAATTGATACTGAAAAATTAAAAAATAATAAGATTACTAAAGGTGGTAGTGGATTAGTAAAAGAATTTATGGCTTTTATATCTAAAGGTAATGTTATTGATTTAGCAGTTGGTGTTATCATTGGTGGTGCTTTTGGTAAAATTGTTTCATCACTTGTAGATGACATTATTATGCCACTTGTTGGTATGCTTATTGGTGGAGTTAATTTTTCAACATTAACAGTAAAAGTAGGTGAAGCTCGTCTTGCTTATGGTATGTTTATTCAAAATGTTATTGATTTCTTAATTGTTGCAGCATGTATTTTCTTATTTATTAAAGTAATCAATCAGTTTAAACGTAAAAAAGAAGAAGAACCTGCTGAACCACCTAAGAAAGATGAACAAATTGTTCTATTAGAAGAAATAAGAGACTTACTTAAAAAATAGTTTCTTTTTTTTATGGATAATTTATGGTAAAATAATATTTAGTGAATAATAAAATTAGGTGATAATATGAACTATATAAAAAGAATTTTTAGTCAAAATAAAAGTGATTATATATTTGATAAAGTTAATCGAAATGAAAAAATAGATTATCCAACTGGTATGATGTATGAACTTATTCGTGATACAAAAGATAAATATCCTGATTTTATAGCGCTTGAATATTATGGTAAAAATATTACTTATAAAAGGTTTTATGAGAAAATAGAGCAGACTGCTAAAAGTTTAAAAGTTATAGGGGTAAAAGAAAAAGATGTAGTTACGATATGTATGCCTAATGTACCTGAAGCAATTATTATGTTTTATGCGATTAATATGATAGGGGCAGTTGCTAGTATGATACATCCTCTTGCTAGTGAAAATGAAATTGAGTTTTATATTGATGCGGCTAGTAGTAAATATGTTTTAACTATTAATTTGTTTGCTGATAAAGTTATTAAAGCATCTAAAAGATGTAATGTAGAAAAAGTAATTGTTTCTGATATTGCCGATAGTATGTTTAGAGTCATGAAAAGAGCAATTAATCTTTATGATGTTTTTAAAAATATTATGTATTCATCAGATAATCCAATTATTGAATATGGTGATAATGTTATGAAATGGAAACATTTTTATCATTTAGGTGATTTATGGACTGATGATTATATTTATCATGGTAAAAGTAATGAAGAAGCAGTTATTCTTTATAGTGGGGTAACAACTGGTAAACCTAAAGGTGTTAGATTATCTAATATGAATTTTAATGCTTTAGCTAAACAATGTATTTATGAATTTCATGAGGCAGTACCAGGTGATTCAATTTTACTTATACTTCCAATATTTCATGGGTTTGGACTAGGTGTAAGCATGCATACAGTATTAATTAATGGAATGAAATGTGTTCTAGTTCCTAGGTTTATACCTGATGATTTTGCTAAATTAATAAGAAGATATAAACCAGTCTTTTTAACTGGAGTTCCTACTATGTATGAAGCACTTATTAAAAATAAAGAATCATCTAATTATTTAAAGTGTGTTAAATATTGTATTGCTGGTGGGGATTTATTAAGTAATGATTTGCGTAGTAAAGTTAATGCTTATTTAATAGAGCATGGTTCAATGACTCAAATAAGAGTAGGATATGGACTTACTGAAAGCACAGCAGCATGTATTTTAACTCCTAATCATTATTTTAAGGAAAGAGCGCTTGGACTTCCTTTTCAAGATACTTTAGTTAAAATCGTAAAACCAGGAACAACTAAAGAAGTTAAAAATAATCGTAATGGTGAAATATGTATTAGTGGGCCAACTGTTATGCTAGGTTATTTAAATGAAGAAGAAGAGACTAATGCAACCTTAAAAAAACATGAAGATGGCAAAGTATGGCTTCATACAGGAGATTTAGGTTATAAAGATAAATATGGTATTGTTTTCTTTGTTTCAAGATTAAAGAGAATGATTGTTACAAGTGGTTATAATGTATATCCACTTTATATGGAAAAAATAATTGAAGAGCATCCGGCTGTTGATAAATGTGTAGTAGTTGGAATACCTCATCCATATAAACAAAAAGTTCCAGTTGCTTGCATTGTTTTAAAAGAAAATTATAAAGCTAGTGAAGATTTAACAAGAGATATAAAATCTTATTGTGAAAAATCAATTTCTAAATATGCGATGCCTTATAAATATGAATATATTAAAGGGATACCTAAAACATTAATTGGTAAAATTAATTATAAAAAATTAGAAGATGATTGTACTAAAAAATATAGTAAATAAATAAAATAAGTCAATGATATTGGTAATTGACTTTTTTTATAGTATAATGTATTTAGCTTGCTGATTTAGTTTAGTGGTAAAACAGATGCATGGTAAGCATCAGAGGACTGTTCAATTCAGTCATTCAGCACCATTTTAATTTTTAGACATTTATCACAACTAATAAATACTTTCATATATTAATATGGAGGTATTTTTAAATGGACTATGATTATAAATTTGGCAATAATTATTATAAATATTTAGGAAAAACAGGAATTAAAAGTACAGTTTATAATATTTTAGCGCCTGAGCAAGAACAAGATGTTCAACCAGGTATGGAATATGTTATGGATCCGCTACCTATCTTTGATAATCCAGAGTATAAAGGTAGTGACAAATTAAAAGGAAAAGTTGCAATTATTACTGGTGGAGATAGCGGACTAGGTAGGGCATGCGCTATTGCTTATATAAAAGAAGGAGCAAGCGTAGTAATTCCTTATTTTAATGAAGATAAAGATGCTTATGATACTAAAGATTATATTGAAAGTTTAGGTGGTACTTGTTTACTTTTAAAAGGAGATATTACAAGTCACGATTTTTGTAAAAAAATAGTTAAAGAAACAATGAATACTTTTGGTCAAATCGATATTTTAGTAAATAATGCTGGTGTTCAATATCAGCAAGATAAGTTAGAATGTATTTCTGATGAACAATTTGATTGGACAATGAAAGTTAATATATATGGAATGTTTTATTTAACTAAAGAAGCTTTACCTTATATGAAAGAAGGTTCATCTATTATCAATTTATCTAGTGTAACAGCATTTTTTGGTGAACCACAATTAATTGATTATGTAACAACTAAAGGCGCAATTGTAGGTTTTACAAGAAGTTTGGCTAGAAATTTAGCCCTTAAAAAAATTAGAGTAAATGCGATTGCTCCAGGATACTTTTGGACTCCACTTCAACCAGCATGTTGGGTTAAAGAAAAAATTCCATCACTTGGTTCGGATGCTGCTATGGCTAGAGGAGCAATGCCTTATGAACTAGCACCTACTTTTGTATACTTAGCAAGTGATGATTCAAGTTATATGACTGGTCAAGTTATGCATGTTAATGGTGGACAGGTAATGGGTTAATCCATTACTTTTTTAAATATATAAGTATTTTTTGATATTCGCATACTAATTTATCTAAAGAATATGCTGCATTAGCGCTACTTGTACTAGGTAAATAAAATGCTTCAATGTTAGTCTCTTTAAGTAAATATTTGTTATATAAATTATAAGCAGTCTTACCATTAACAAAAATATATTTAATATTAGTATTTTTAATTAATTTAACAACATCGTTAGGTTTAACATTTTTAATAGATGAATCAGAAGATTTATGAATATCACATGAGTGTATTACATCCCATAAAGCAATATGATTAGTATGTAAAAAGTTTATTTTATCTTCATTAGTAATTAAATTTACATTAAAAAGTTTTTCTAAAACCTTCCAAAAACGATTAGTAATATTAGCATAATAAAAATTATTTTCTCTTGATATAACACTAGGAAAAGAACCTAAAATAAGTATTTTAGAATTTTTATTATAAATAGGTTTTAATTTATGAAACTGTTTCATCTAAATCACATTATTATTTTACCAAAATTTATAGTATTTTAAAGATATAAATGATATAATTTAACTAGATTTGCTGGAATAGCTCAGTTGGTAGAGCAACGCCCTCGTAACGCGTAGGTCGCAGGTTCGAGTCCTGTTTCCAGCACCATTTTTATTAAACAATCTAAATGATTGTTTTTATTTTTAAAAACTTACATATAATTTATTGGTGAAGATAAAATGTTTAAAATTAAAGATGCTTTATATGCAGCTGATAAGTTAGGTGTTAATTTTGATAAATTTACCAAAGAGGAATTTTTAGAAGGTTTAAATATTGAACTTGAGCATGGTAAGGTAAATAAAGAAACTAATATTACCAATGATGATTTAATTATGACGGCTAAAATTGCTCTTGCGCATTTAAATGAATTACCTAATTACTATAATCCTAAATATGGGTTAAGAATTTATGAAGAATTTTTAAAATCTAAACTGAATTAAAAGTATAAATCATTATTAATTAGTTAAAAATAATAATGATGTTAAATGATAAATGGATATGTAATTAAAAAAGTTTATAATGAAGAAATACTTTATCTAGATATTAGTTTTGATGAGGAGTTTGCAAAACTAAATAAAGAAAGTAAAAAAGTTAAATTAGATAAATTAATTACGGATTATATTAAGAAAAACAATATTAAATTTAAAGGAGCAACAGTGGCTTTAATGGTTAGTGGAATGTTTATGGGTTATGTTGTTTTAAATAATCCAGCGCCTGAGTCTAACCAAATAAATAGATATACAACAACTATTATTCAAAATAAAGATGATAAATTAGCAAGTTTAGTTAATGAAAAATTAAATACTAAGAAAGAAGAAGTTGTTAAAGAAGAAGCAAAAACTATAAAAGAGAATAATACTATTAAAACATCTAAGAAAACGCAAACAGTAAAGAAAAGCACTTCTTATAAAAAAAGTACATCTTCAAAAGTTGAAGTAAAAACTGAAGAAGATATTGAAAAAGAAAAAGATAATAAAAATTATATAACTATTAAAAGAAGTAATGGTTTAATTACTAATATAGAAATAGAAGAGTATGTTATTGGGGTAGTTGGGGCAGAAATGCCAGCATCATTTAATGAAGAAGCTCTAAAAGCTCAGGCTATTATCGCTCGAACTTATGCTGTAAGCGTTTTAAATAAAGGTAAAATTTTAACAGATACATCTAGTACTCAAAATTATAAAGATAATAATGAACTTAAAAAAATGTGGGGTTCTAATTACGATAAATATTATAATAAAATTAAAAGAGCGGTAAATGATACTAAAGGAATTTATTTAACTTATGATGGTAAAATAATAGATGCGGTATATCATTCTACTAGTAATGGTCAAACAGAAAGTGCCGAATATGTTTGGGGAACTAGTAAGCCTTATTTAGTAAGTGTAAGTAGTCCTTATGATACGACTAATAAATCATTTAATTACGAAAAATTTATTGCCTATGCTGATATTTCTAAAAAATTAAATATGGATATAAATGAAAATACAGAAATTAAAGTATTAAGTAAAACAGCTGGAGATAGAATAGAAAAAATATCTATTAATAATAAAATATATAGTGGAGTAGAATTACGTAGTTTATTAAGCCTTCGAAGTGCGGACTTTGAAATAACAAAGGAAGAAAATGGACTTAGTTTTAAAACTAAAGGTTATGGTCATGGGGTAGGTATGAGTCAATATGGCGCTAATGGAATGGCAAAAACAGGTTCTAGTTATAAAGAGATATTAACTCATTATTATAAAGGGGTTAAATTAACTAAGATGTAAGGTATTATTGATTGCTTTACTAATAATTTTACTTATCTTAATTACATATTTATCAATATTATTAGTCGATAAGATATATTTATTATTTTTAATTGTTGCCTCTAATGCAGTAGGTACGCCAATAACGATAATTGGAACTCCTATATTTTTTTGATTTATTTTACTATTTACTCCATAAATACCACTACCAGGAGTAATACCTTTATTATTAATTTGAATTATTTTTTCTAAAGAATTAATGTCATCAGTAATAAAAGAATCTATAATAATTAAAAAGTCTGGTTTTATTTCTTTGGTAACACTTTTAATAATTTTAGTTGTATCAATACCAGTTTCACCTAAAACGCCTGGCTCTAAAGATGATACTTTAATTTCATTTGTAATAAGTCCCATCTTAATTAAATGAGCGTTAACTTTTATTCCTTTTAAAACTTTAGGTCCAATAGAATCAGCAGTTAAATTATCATTACCAAGACCAACAATAAGAGCGCTTCTTTTCTTTTTTATTTTATCTAGAAAAAAAGATAATTCATTTTTAATAATATTTATTAAATCATCATTTAAATATTTAAATTTTATTGTTCGATAATTTTTGAAGGATAGTACGACAATATTTTTATCATCACTTAAATATACTTGTTTAAAATTATTATCATTCTCTTTATCTGCCATATCACATCTTTCAAAAGTTAATTTCATAACATCACCATTAATATTATTGGTAAATATTAAAATATTATGATACTAGCCCTTAACCAACCAACAAATATTTACATAAGATAAACTAGAAAGGAAAGTGTATTTTAATGTTTAAAGATAATCGTTGCTATGAAGATGAAGTAAATATTAATATTGATATGAATGATAATAACTTTATGAAAAAAGATATGAATATGGGTATGTATATGGAAGGATATGGTTGTGATCCAATCGTTGAAATGCCTTGTGAAAGAGTATGTCATCGTGAAATTTGTCATACTGTTGAACATATTCAACCAATTAATACAAGAATAATTAATCATCATGTATATCATCATACTTATAAACCATGTTATACTTGTTGTGAAGAAAACGAAATTTGTAATGTTTACGATCAAAATCCATGCTGTAGATAATTTCTTGTAAAATAAGTGTATAATTTCTTTTGAAAATATGTATTAAAAGAATTAATTATAGTATATTAATATCATAGGAGAGTGATAAAATGATTTATCCATCAATTGATAAGATATTAAATACTGTCGACTCTAAATATTCTTTAGTGCATATTATTGCTAAAAGAGCAAAACAAATTCAAGAAACAGGCCATTTACAATTACCAGAAAACGAATATAAAAATAAAAAAGAACTAGGTAGAGCCTTAGAAGAATTAGAAAAAGGTTTAATTAAAATAAATAATTAAGCTTTTTTTGTGGTATAATTTCTTTGTAAGGGTGATAAAGATGGTAAAATTAAAAATTCATGAAAGTTTATTGCCATATATAGAAGAGTTAACTGGTAAAGAAAAACTTGATGTATTTGATTTTAATGATCGCGCTATTATTGAAAAAGTTAATGCTGCATATGAGGATACTTATACTTATTTACCTAAAATAAATGTTTTTCTGTTTATTACATATCGTATTATAAGTAAGTTTTATGATTTAAAACCAATTAGTGATAAAAAGTGTCATGAATATGTAGAAATGGTTTTAAATGATTATAATGTAAGAAGAAAACTTTATGAAATTAATCCCAAATCAGAGTTTTTCTCAGTTATGAAAGATATTATTCCTTATTATATGAAATTTATGGAAAGCCTAAAAAGTAATAATGGCTATATGGTTATAAGTTCTTATGAAGAAATTGTATCATTTTTAGAAACCGAAACTTTAAAAGATAAAACTTATGAAGAGTTAGAAGCAGAGTGTAAAAAAAGATATAATTATCCTAATAATAATGTAACTACTTATGATTTTAGAATGAGAAATAAAAATTATTCTAAAAAGCCTTATGAAGTAGGTATGTATCGAAGTAAAGGTTTTTATTCTGAAACTTGTGAACTTTTATCTCATTATTTTTATGATAAAATGCTAGAGTATTATAAGAAAACTGGCTATTATTATAGTCCGATTAATAATGATTTATCATTTTATTCAATTGCTGGCAAAGGAATAATTGGTTATAAATATGATGATAACATTGCAATGAGTATTGATAATTATCGTTGGGATCGTTTTGAATTTTGGGCTATATTGAATATGGAAAATAAACCAAAAGTTAAAATTGATATATCTAAAATAAAAAGATTAGTAAAGAATTCTGATAATTATATTATCGCCCCTAATGATTTAGTAGAGGAAGCCTTAATTCATAATTTATTAAAAACTCGCAAGAAAGTTAAACCAGATTTTATCCAAAAGCTAAAAGATATGGGAGTGCCGGAAGAGTATTATCGTCTTAATGCATTAACAACATATGATAATAGAGTATTTTTCTTCTATCCAGATGATTTTAAAAAACTAAGAATTAAAGATTTATCTAAACTGCCAACCTTAAATTTAATATTATCTAAAAATGAAGAAAATAGGGAGAAATATTTAAATAAATTAACTGCTACATATAAAGGAAAGTATAAAATAATAGGCAAATCTAAAGAAAAAGCTTTAAAATAAGGTGAAATTTACTTATTTGAGGTATGAAAGCATAATAAAAGACCCGTATTTAAAATTAGAAACGAGTTTTTAGTATGGCAAAATCAGGAGTATTATAAAAATATCATTAGACATTATTGAAAAAGCTATCAAAAATATGATGCTATAAGTATTTAAAATATTATAAACTAGACTTATTAAAGTCTTTTTTCTTTACATTATTATTAAAAAAAAGAGGAAATTATTATATAATTATATTAGAGGTGTTTTTATGCGTGTTATTATAACTGCTGGAGGAACAGGAGGTCATATATATCCTGCTTTGGCAATTTTAAAAAAGATTGAAGAAAAAGAACCTGATAGTGAATTTTTATATATTGGAACTCATAATAGAATGGAAAAAGATATTGTACCAAATGCTGGTTATGATTATGTTCCTTTAGAAATATATGGTTTTAGTAAAAGCCAAATAGCAAGAGATATAAAAAATGTTTTTCTAATTTCTAAGGCTTATAAAAAATGTTTAAATATTATGAAAGAATTTAAGCCAGATATAGTTATTGGGGTTGGAGGATATGTTACTTACCCTGTTATTAAAGCCGCAAATAAATTAAAAATAAAAACTTTTATTCATGAACAAAATAGTATTCCTGGTAAAAGTAACAGAGCTCTTGCTAAAAAGGCAAGTATGATAGGAGTTAGCTTTGAAGATAGTAAAAAATACTTTGATGAAAGTAAAACCTATTTAACTGGTAATCCTTGTGCAGAAAATGCAATAGATATTAAAGCGGTATCTAAAACCAAATATGGTTTATCTACTGGTAAAAATAGTGTCTTAATAGTGCAAGGTTCATTAGGATCTAAAGTTATGAATGATAAAATGCTTCCATTTTTACAAAATATTGATGATGAAAACTATGAAGTATTATATGTAACTGGTAAAAATTATTATGAAGAATATGTTAAAAATAAATTTAGTAAAAATGTAAAGGTAGTACCATATGTTGATAATTTAAGTGCTTTAATGAAAGATATTGATTTAATTATCACTAGAGCTGGTGCATCAATTACTAGTGAAATTATGGCTTTAGAAAAACCTAGTATATTTATACCAAGTCCATATGTTGCTAATAACCATCAGTATTATAATGCTTTATCAATTAAAAATGCTCATGCTGGAGAAATGATTGAAGAAAAAGATTTAACACCTACTTTATTAAAAGAAAAAATTAATAATATTTTAAATAATCCAATGGTATATGCCGAAATGCAAAATAATTTAAGAGATATGAGTATTAATAATAGTAGTACTATGATTTATAATTTAATTAAGAATTTAATAAGATAAGAGGGATAATTATGGCTCAAAAAAAGAAGAAAAAGAAATTGAATTTTAAAAGATTAATTGTCTTTTTACTTTTAATATACCTTATTATTGCTGGAGTATTAAAAATTTTAAATGAGCCAATTAGGAATATAATTATAACTGGTAATTATTTTGCCAGCGATAATGACATAATTAATGCAGCAGGTATTAAAAATTATCCGGCTATTGCTAAATTAAATATTAGTAAAATAAAGAAACAAATCTTAGAAAATCCCTTAATTAGTGAAGTAGAAATTAAAAGAAATCTACGCTTTCAATTAAAAATAAAAGTAAAAGAATTAAAAGTTATATGCTTAGATAGACCTAATGATGTAATTTTATTAGAAGATGGAAGTAAAATAGAAAAATCCCCTGATTTTTTAGGAATACCTACTTTAATAAATTATACTAAAGAAGATGTTTTAAAAGAATTTTTAAAAGGAATGGGAGCTTTAGATTATGGAACGATTAGTGGTATTAGTGAAATAGAGTATGCACCATCAAAAAGTGCTAATGAAAATATTGTAGATGATACAAGATTCTTACTTAAAATGAATGATGGTAATTCAGTATATATTAATATTTATAAATTAAATAATTTAAAGTATTATCAAAAAATATATGCTTCCTTAAATAATAAAAAAGGTATTTTACATTTAGATAGTGGGTCATATTTGGAGGAAGTAAAATGAATTATAATGAAGAAATGAAAAAAATTATAAGTTCTTTTAATAGTAAAAAGAAACTACTTCTTCATAGTTGTTGTGGACCATGTTCTAGTAGCGTTATTGAAAGATTAAAGAATTATTTTGATATAACAGTGCTTTATTATAACCCTAATATTGAACCTTATGAAGAATATTTAAAAAGAAAAAATGAACAAATAAGATTATTAAAAGAATTAAAGGTAAATTACTTAGATATTGATTATTTAAATGAAGAATATCATAATAAAGTCATAGGTTTTGAAAATGAACCAGAAAATGGAAAAAGATGTCCTCTTTGTTATGAGCTTAGAATGGAAAAAACTGTTAAGCTTGCTAAAGAAAATGGCTATGATTATTTTTGTACAACATTAACAGTTAGTCCGCATAAACCAAGTAAAATAATTAATGAAATTGGGCTAAAACTCCAAGATAAATATCAAATGCCTTATTTACTATCTGATTTTAAAAAAGAAGATGGTTATAAAAGAAGTATTGAATTATCAAAAGAATATAATTTATATCGTCAAGATTATTGTGGATGTTTATATAGTAAAAAAAATAATAATGAAGAATAGGTGATTTAATGAATAAAAAAGGTTTTACTTTAGTAGAAATATTGGCTGTAATAATTATTTTAGCTATTATTATGATTATTGCTATTCCTAGTGTAATGGATACTTTAAATGCAGCTAAAAATAAAATAGGAGATATTGAAAAGAAAAATTTAAAAGATGCATCTGAAGCATTAGTTTTAGAAATCGTAAATTGTGATGTTTCTGTAAGTGATTATAATTATTTATTTAATAAAAGCGCCACTAACTGCACAACTATGCTAAGTGCAACTGTTGGTCAAACAATTGAAACTACTATTGCCAAATTAAAAGAGAAAAAACATTTTAATGATACTAGTAATAAATGCTCGGGTACTATTAAAATAACAACAGATAGTAATTATAAAGTATCAATTGATGTTAATGGGGTAACATGTGGTTAATTTAGGAGGGTATTAATGGGACTATTTAGTAAATTTAAAGAGGTATTTAAAAAAGAAGAAAAGAAAGATTTAGAAGTTTATGATAAAGGTTTAGAGAAAACTAGAAACGCTTTTATATCTGAGATAAATGTTTTAGGTCATAAATTTCATAAAGTAACCGATGATTATTTTGATGAACTAGAAAGTGTATTAATTAAGGCTGATATTGGTGTTCGTACAGTTGAAAAGTTTATGGATAAACTTAGAAAAAGAGTTAAAGAAGAAAATATTACGGATACTGAATATTTAAAAGAAGTTATTATTGATGAACTATTTATGATATATGCTGAAGGGGATAATTTAACTGATAAAATTAATATGCAATCTGATGGTCCTACAGTTATACTAATGGTAGGTGTTAATGGAGTAGGTAAAACAACAACTATTGGAAAACTTGCTCATAAATATCGTGAAATGGGTAAAAGTGTTATGCTTATTGCTGGTGATACCTTTAGAGCAGGGGCTGTTCCACAACTTGAAGAGTGGGCTAAAAAGACAGATTCATTATTTCTGGGAAGAGAAAATGCGGATCCTGCCAGTGTTATTTATGATGGTTTGAAAGAAGCAACTGAAAAAAATGTTGATATTGTCTTAATTGATACAGCTGGTCGCCTTCAAAATAAAGTTAATTTAATGAATGAACTAGAAAAGATTAATAAAGTAATTGGTAAATTTATTCCTTCTGCTCCTCATGAAACACTTTTAATAATTGATGCTACAACTGGTCAAAATGGAATTAGTCAAGCTTTAGGTTTTAAAGAAATAACTAATATTACGGGAATTGTTTTAACTAAATTAGATGGAACAGCTAAAGGTGGTATAGTTCTAGCAATTAAAGAAGAAGCTGAATTACCAGTTAAATTTATTGGTCTAGGTGAAGGAATTAATGATTTAAAATCATTTGATATCGAAGAATATATTTATGGTTTATTAAAGGATTTGATGTAATGGAAGATTTTTTGTATTATTCATCTCTTTTTGATTATTATGGAGAATTACTCTCTATAAAAGAAAAAGAATATTTTAAAGATTATTATTTTGAAAATTTATCCCTTCAAGAAATAGCCGATAATCATAAAGTATCAAGAAATGCAGTTAGTAAAGCCCTAAAAAGTGCAAAAGAAAAAATGATAACTTTTGAATCTATTTTAAAACTAATAGAAAAGAAAAATAAAATTAAAAATATGCTTGCTCCTGATGTATTTGCTAAAATTGAAAAATATATATAACAAAAAGCATCCTCATTTTTTGAGAATGCTTTTTTGATTTCTAAAGGCTAAGATATTAATTGCAATTATTGGGATAAAAATACATAAATTACTTAAATTATTCATAAAAGTATCTTTAACATTAATTGATAAAATTAGTAAGATAATCCATAATAGAATAGATATAAGTTGAAATTTCAAATCTCTATAAATAAAGGCAATTAATGTAAATATAGATATTAAACATATTATTAAAATTAGTAAACCCCAAAAGGTTGAAGTAAACATATTTTGTAAAAGAAGGGCTAAATCTTTAGTTGAATTAGCGCTTTCCATATAATTTAATCTATCTAAATAATTAAAGTAAGATAAATACCAAACACTTAAAATAATTTCTAGAGTAGTAATAATAAATAATAGTTTACTTCTTTTATCAAAAATCTTTTTAAATTTATTCATCGGCTAAATTATCAAAATATCCTTGAATAAATACTACTGGGGTACCTTTATCACCAGAGCCACTTGTTAAATCACAAAGTGAACCAATTAAATCAGTAAGTCTTCTTGGAGTAGTACCTAAACTAACATTTTGTCCTTTTAAATCTTTTTCTTTATTTCTAATTTC
>CACZQI010000039.1 GCA_902783345.1 uncultured Erysipelotrichaceae bacterium | reverse complement strand
AGTAATCCTTCTGCATCTTCTATTGGAAATGCATTATCTAAGTTTATTTCTTCTTCTCCTGTTATTTGGATGTCTAAACAGTTATATGTACTTACACTATTACTTCCTTCCTGACTTTTACTATTTGTAAATATCGCATAAGTAAATCCGCCAAAGGCTACTAACATAAATACTATTAAACCTATTAACACTATTATTTTCTTTTTCATATAAAAAATCACCTACTCTAAGGTGATTATATCATTTAATTACCCCCCGCAAGTGTCAAATTTGCGTAAAGTGATAAAAATCGACATATTTTACATAATTTTTGTGCATATAAAAATAAAATGATTAGTTTTACCTAACCATTTCATACTAATTTTAAATATATTGTACTATTCTTTTAATTCATTATTCTTTATTTTCTCATATTTACTCTTTTTGGCAAACTAATATTTACATCTTTAAATAAGATAATCGGACTTATTTTAAGAGCTTTGGAAATAAGTTCAATTGTATCTAATGAAATATTCCCTTTTGCATTTTCAATATCACTGATATATCTAGGACTAAGTTCTACTTTTTCAGCCAATTGTTCCTGAGTATAACCTGCTTTAAATCTATAAAATTTTATATTACTACCTACTACTTTTCGGAGGTGACGGTACTTCATAATAATCCACCTAACCTTAATCCACCTAACCTGTTTATAGATAGTTTACCCCTATTTACCAAAAATAAACACGAATTAGTATCACTGAAATATTTGGAATAGTTAATAATAAAAGCCAGCGGTTAACTGGTTATTTTTTCTTTTCCATTTTATTCAGTAATTTATTCATTTTCTTTTTTGTATTACTAAATAATATTATAATGATAAATTCTATAAAGACTAAAGCACCAAATGCATAAGTTAATGTTTTATAAATATTATTTTTATTTAATAAATAATTCACATCATCTTCATTAAATAAACTTATTGTCCTTTCATTTTTATCATAGACATAATAAGCACCTTTACCAGTTGATACGTCTTTACCATAAATGATATAATCTTTACTTCCTTTTTGAATTTGATAAGCTTCTACTTCTTGTTCATTTATTTTGATAGTTGTTTTAACTAAATTATTTAATTCTTTAATAGGTTTATCTAAATAGATGCTTATTTCATTAGTTGTTATTTCGTTATATAAATTTATTGTATTATTACTTTCATTATAAATATAAAAGTTTTCATTATTTTTACTATCTCTTAAATAAATTAAAGTTAAATTTAAGTTTTCATTTTGTAAACACATTATATCTTCATCATTAAATTTTACAGTGCCTGTTTTAAAATTAACTGGTACTTTTTCGGGAAGTTTTCTTAAAATACTATATTCTTCGCCATTAAATGTATATTTAATTGGATCTTTTTCAGGAACTACTACATTTATTTTATAAGTTTTGCTAGTTCCATTTTCGGCAGTTACCACTATTTCAAAAGCATTATTTCCTTCTTTGACTTCTTTTTCACCGGCTCCACTTACTTTGGCTTTAGTATCATTTGCATTAGCATTTATTTTAATTTTAGTTGTATCAGCATTGGTAGTAACACTATAATCTAAAGTGCTTTTATTAAATTCGGGACTTATTTTAAATTCATCAACACTTAATGATTTTAAATTATTATCACTACTATAATTAATAATTACAGGTTCTTTAATAGATAAAGTTAAATTAGATACACTAGTAGAAATATACTCTTCTGTTTCATAATCCGCTATTTTAGCATTATCTATTGTGATACTAGCATTTCCAGTGGCAATGGCTTTAAATTTATAGGTATAACTCTTACTTTTATAAGTGCCATCTCCATAACCAACAACTGTCGTATCTCCTGAAGTTAATGAAAGTTTTTTCTTATCATATGAAATATTAAATTTCCAAGATCCAATATTATCAGTTGATGATACTTTAACAGTTACTGTCACATTATTATTTAGTGTTACTTTAGTGCTTGAGACACTTGCAGTAATTTTACCTGTTGCTGCCATTACATTAAACGGTAAAAGCAAAAGTATTAATAATATTATTTTATTTCTCATTTTCCCTCCTATTGTGCAATTTCACTAGCACCTAAAAGATGTTTTTGTACTTTTAATAAATCTATTATATCGATTTCGCCATCTTTATTAATATCTGAAGCCTTAAAGTAAGCACCTTCTAATTTATTAGCTCCTAAAATATTTTTTTGAATTTTTAATAAATCTATTATATCGATTTCACCATCACCATTGTTATCGCCATAAATAACTATTTTATATGTTGATTCACCATTATTCTTAAGTTTTAAAGTCATTCCAGTTGAAAGGCGGCCTTCTTTATCTATTTCACTAGTTGCTGTCGGATAATTTGTTTTAATTAAATCATTTAAACTACTTGCTTCTTCTCCTAAATCAAAACCACTTAAATATCCACTATTATTATTTATTTGCAATTTAGATAAAATTTCATCTGGTGATAAATTTACATCATCTGTTTTAATTACAACTACTTTATAAGTACCTTTTTCACCTGAGGCTGATGTTACAGTGATAACTATATCAGTTTGATCTTCTTTAAGTTCTACTTCTTCTGGTGCTTCTACTACATTATCAGTTGTAGTTGGAACGGCTGTTACTTTAACTTTTCCTACATCTTTACCTAAAGAACAAGTATATTCATGAGCACTTGAAGTAAATGATGGCATTAAAGAGCATCCTGTTACTTCTAACATACTTAAAGTTGTATCTTCATTATATTCTTCACTTAATGAAGTATATGCTGGCATGGTTCCTTTAAATACTGGTATTACAAAAGTAAAATCTGAATCTAATAAATCTTTTTTAACATATATTTTATAAACTCGATAACTACTAGAATATGGATCTCTAATGTTTTGCATGTATTGGTTAGTATAGTAAGTATTTCCTGCAAAATCAAACTTTTGTAAATATAAAGTATTTTGACCATAGTCATTATATGAATGGATTAAAGCTGCTCCTCCGCCAATAGAAGCATAAGGACTATTCCAACCTTTTTTTACAGCATAAGCAAGACCATTATGAATTATTTCTCTAGTTGTAGCGCCATTTGCTCTAATATTGAAAAAGTTATAATACCCTGGATACTCACTATCATCACCTGAAGATAAGGCTGAACCATTATTTCCTTGTTCTTGAATAACTTTATTAGCAAGTCCTAAAGCACTAACATCATACTTTGAGCCATTTTCAATAAAGGCTTTACTATAAGAAATTGTTACTTTTTCATTATTGTCATTATAATAAAAAGTATCTCCTGCCATAAAGGTTCCATTTAAAGCAGATTGCACTATTTCTTCAGTTATTTTATTATTGTAATTTAGACTTTCAAACATAAAGACATGACCATCATTTAAAAAGTTTCTTGGATCAACATAATATCTAACAGTTTGTTTACTAGCAGCATACCAACCACCAGAAAAAGTTTTCCAAACACCATTATCATAAGCGCCATCTTCGGTACTTCTAAGGGTAACACTTGCTGTTTTATCAATTAAATTAGTATCAATATATTTTGTTTCGCCTTCTATAACTTCATCAAATGTGGCATTAACTTCATAAGGAATAAAGGTCCAATTAGGATGACTTACTTTTAATTTAGCAAGTTTTATAGCATAAGTATCATCAAATCCCATATCTTTAAAAGCATTTACTAATTCATCAGTTACTGTATATTCCTTTTTATCAACATAAGATTTATCAGTTGTTCCTTTACTAACATAACCTTCATACCAAAAACCTGTATATTGTAATTTTATTTTATAAAAATTTCCATCTTCCCCAATAATTTCAAACATTTCAGGATAAGATATTGAAATACCTTCACCTTTATCATCTTTAACATAAGCGCAATCTTTAGATGCGCAAACTCTTACAGCTACTCCTGTAGTATTTGGCGTAATATTACCTCTAATATAAGTAGTATCAGCATATACATTTAAACATGCTAAAAAGAAAGCTAAAACTAATATTTTAACAAGTCTATTCATTTATACCACCTACACTTCTATATAATTATATCAAAAAAAGAATATATATTCTTATATTCCCTTTTTATTTAACATTTTATAGACATTATAACTTTTCAATTATTTTAGCATTTTTTTCTAAACATCTAATTAAATCTGCATGATCATATTTATCAAAGATAGCTTGAAAATGATTAGGATTTTGTAAAAACATATGCGTATGACCTAAAAATACTTCTTTATAATTAGATATCCCAACATTTTTTAATATTTCATAGTTAGCTTCTACGATTCTTGGAAATAACTCTACTGCTTCTAAAGTACTTTTCTTTAAATTATTTCTTAAAGTTTCTACTTCATCAATAGTAAAACCTAAATTTAATAAATATTCCATTAATTATTACCTCCTGATAGTTCGCTTAAATGTTTAGCCTTAATTACTAAATCTGTTATATTAGCGTTTTTAATATTTTCACCATAACTATCAATTACATCTTGTAAATCAATAGTTTTAATATAAGGTAAGGCATTTAATACATAACTAATGTTTAAAGTGCTTTGTCCAGCAAGAAGTAGTTTATTAATAATTGCTTCTAGTTCACTATGAGCCATTTCAAATACTTTACTTGCACCATAAATCATATCTAATTTAATGTTATTTTTTCTTAAAATATCTAAAGTTTTAGTATAAGATACTACATTAAATCCTTTAATTAAACTATCTTGTTCTTCTTTAGCAAACTTACTAAAATCAATATTATTATTTTTAAAGAAATTTACTACTTCTGGATTATCTTCAGTTTTTTCGGGAGCAACATTATTATCAAAGATATTAGGCTCTATTATGTTTTCAATTGGTTCAGTATTACCAAAGAAATCAAAGCTAGCATTTTCATCTACTAAATTAATCTCTTCTTTATTTTCTACTACTTCTGGAGCTTTAGTTTCTTCTTGCTCAAGAGTTTCCTGTGGTTCTTCATTTTTTACTGCAAAAATATCATCTTCGTCATGAAGTTTTATTTCTTCACTACTGCCAAATATATTTTCATATTCTTTATCAATGCTATCACTTAAAGCTTTAAAATCAAAACTATCAAAGGAATCATCACTATCATGATTAAATAAATTTACAATGTTGCTTTCATTTTGATATAAGTCTTCTTCATGAACTCTTTCCTTATCATCATAAGCAAAAATATCATCTTGAACTGGTTCTTCTTTAACTTCTTCCTCTGGCTCTATAGTCTCACTTTGATTAGGCTCTTCATTATCAAATGCTACATTAAATATATTTACAGAGTTATCATCAAAAGTATTTACTTCTTTTTCTTCTACTTCTTCGCTTGTTTCCTCTTCAATCTCAGTATTTTCTTCATTAAATTTTTCTTCGTAAATAGGTTCCTCTACTTTATGCTCTTCTTCAAAAGATTCTTCTTGCTCTTCTAAAGCATTATCTTCTTGAACCTCTTCTTTAGTATCTTCATCATTTTCAATAGATTCAATTGCATCAAATACTACTTTATCATCTACAATAGGTTCATTTTTAAATTCATATTTGATTTCTTCTACTTCTTCAGTAGGTTCTTCTTCTACTAAATTATCTGGATTTTCTAAAGCATAATCCATTAGTTTATTTAATTCATTAGAATAATATTCAAAAGCCATATTTAAATCAGAAAGCTTATTCTTTTTAGCTTCTTTATCTTTTTTAAGACTAACAAGTAAATCTTTAATCATACGAGCTTTTTCAGTATATTCAGCAATTCTTTCTCTTTCTTTATCTATTTCAATTTGCTTTAATACGATTTGATTATTAATCTCTTTATTACCAGTTTCTAATATTGCATTTAAATCTTTATTACTAAATCTTTCATTTAAATCTTTTAAATCATTTTCTAAAGATTTAATTTCATCTTCATATTTTTTAATTTCTTCTTTAGAAGCATCTACATCAGTTTTATAATTCTTAGCCTCTTCGATTTTTTCATCAATTTTATCTTGAATATCGGCAAGAGCATCCTCTACTTCAAACTTACGATTTTCTAAATTACTTAAGACACTTCCTAATTTTTCATTAATTTCTTCAATTAAAGCTTTCACACAAAGCCACCTACCTTATTCTTTAAAAATTATACCAAATAAAATAAATAATATCAATAATAAATCATTTATGATATGATTAATTTAGGTGATTATTTTGAAAAAATATAAAAATGAAATACTAGCAGTTTTAATACCAATTTTTGTCTTATTAGTCGCACTTTTATTTAATGGATTTTATCCATTTGGTAATAAAATATTACTAATGTTAGATGGCTATAACCAATATCCTGGATTTTTAAATAGTTTTAAAGAAATAATATTTGGTAATCAGAATTTATTTTATTCATTTAAGGGACTTACTGGTTTTAATTTATATGCAACAAGTATTTATTATTCTTTTAATATTACTAATTTATTTTTTTTACTATTTAAAACTAGTAATATAGTTAATTATTATACGATTATCATTATACTTAAAATGAGTTTATGCTCACTATCTATGCTTACCTTTTTAAATTATATTAATAAAAAAAGTTATAACTTTTTATTTAGTATTTGTTATGCTTTATCAGCCTATAACATTTTATATTATTTAAACTATATGTGGTTTGATAGCGTCATTATGCTTCCACTAGTCATTTTAGGAATTGAAAAAATATTTAAAGAAAATAAGTATTACTATTATACTATTACATTAACACTAGCAATTATTTTTAATTTTTATATTGGCTATATGATATGTATCTTTAGCGCCCTATATTTTATTTATAAGTTTATTATTAATAAAGCTAATAAAGAAAAATTATTTAAATATTTACTATATTCTCTTTTTGCAGGATGCATGTCATCCTTTACTTTAATCCCTGTTGTTATCGAACTATTAGAAAGTAAAGGTGAAATATTTGCAACAACTAATTATTTTAAATTTGATTTAGATTTTATTAATGCTTTATATAAACTTACTTTAGGTTCACTTTTAAATGGCGATTTAGAATATGGTAATCCTAACGTTTATATTAGTATGTTTGTTTATTTAAATGTAGTTTTATATTTCTTTAACAAAAAAATTAAACTAAAAGAAAAAATATTATCATTATGTTTATTAATCTTTTTCTTATTTTCTATGAGTTTTAATTTATTAGATTATTTTTGGCAAATGCTTCAAATGCCAATCTATTATCCTGTAAGATATGCATTTATATTTGATTTTTATTTAATATATCTAGCCTTTAAAAATTATACTACTTATGAAAAAATTAGTCTTATTAAAAATGCAGTAGTCTTTATAATTATCATATTATTATCAAGTATTGGTTTTATTACTTCCGGTAATTTAATAGAAAAAATAAATATTCCAGCCAAACTTATATATTTAGGTATTTCATTTCTATTTTTAATCTATTATTTATTTATGATTAATAATAAAGATTTTAAAAAATATATTTTTATCGTCCTTATTATTGAACTTTCAGTAAATACTTTTGTAACTTTTAGAAATAATGGTAATATTAATGATATTAATACTTTTAATAATACTTACAATATGAATTATAATGTATTAAAAAGTCTTAAACTAAATACTTTTGAAAGAGTTAGTTTTGCTGATAAAACAATTAAAAATAATGGTTTATTATTAAATTATAATGACCTTAATTATTTTAGCTCAGTAAGAAATAATAAAACATTTAATGCTTTAAATAAAGTATATGGTATTTTTACAATTGATGGATGTAATCTATCTTATGATTATAATAATCCAATAGTTAATGCTCTTTTATCAGTTAAGTATTATATAACAGAAGATAACTTAAATATGTATGAAATTATTAATACATACAATACTTATAATATTTATGAAAATAAAGATATAACTTCAATAGGCTTTATGATAAATAATAAAATTACTGACTTTACTATTAAAGATAATTATGTAGATAATATTAATAACTTAACTAAGATTATTAATAACAATAATAAAGATATTATTAAAGAAATAGAAAGCATTGATAAAAGTGTTTCATGCTCAACTCGTACATGTATTACTTATGGTGATGAGCGATATATTAAATATGAATATACAGCTTTAGATAATGAAATAATGTTTGTTCAATATAATTATCAATATTCAGATAAAACAGTATATAATTTAGTATTTAATGATAAAGATATTAATTATAATATCAAATATCCAATTAAATTAAAAAAGAATGATAAAGTCTTATTAACTATTAATCCTCCAGAAACATTTAAAGATTATGATTATCACTTTTATATAATTGATTATAATGTTTATAAAAACTTTGTTAAGAACATTAATAATAACAAATTAGAAATAACTAATTATAAAAGTGATTCAAACTTTACAGGTAAAATTAATGTTACAAATGATGGAATACTTTATACAAATATTTCTAATGATAAAGGTTGGACTATAAAAGTAGATGGTAAAAAAGTAAAAATAATACCTTTATTAGATGGCTTTATAGGACTTAATTTAAATAAAGGAGAACATACCATAGAATTTAATTATAATCCTCCAGGACTCAAAGAAGGATTAATTATCTCAAGTATATCTCTATTAACATTTGTTTTATTAACAATTAAAAAGAAAAAAGTATCATAAAAACGCACTAAACTGCGTTTTTTAAATACTAATATATTTAGTAGCATATATTCTATCATCTGTACAATAATCAATTACATATCTATTATCTTTTTTACAAATTATTATTCCTACAGTTTTATTTTGATTAATAGTTTTCAAATTTTTATTGATGTAATTCATATACACTTGAACTTGACCTACATGATCACTTTTTAACTCTGTTGTTTTTAATTCAATTACTACATAGCAATTATATTTAATGTTAAATAATAACAAATCAATAAAATTGTAGGTATCACCCATTTTTATCTTATATTCGTTATCTATAAATGAAAAACCAGGCCCTAATTCTTTTAAAAATAATCCTATATTTTCTAATATTAACTCATGTAATATTTTTTCATTTAATATTTCTTTACCATTAGTTTTTATTACTATTGGATTTTTAACAAAGTCTGTTACAGCCATTTTTTCTTTAGTGATTAATTTATCTTTAGTTTTATTATCTAAGCGTTCATATTCTTTATTTTTGATTTTTTCTCTTAATTTATCTCTAGATACATTATAAGTTATACACTCATTAATATAATAATTTATAGCATTTATATCTTTTAATGGCAATAAAACTTGATAATGAGACCAACTCAATAGGGCAGCGGACTGCTGCCCTTTTTGAAAAAGATAGAATTTACGCATATATTTAAGATTTCTTTCAGAATAACCTTTACCTAATTCTTTTGTTAATTTTTTAGAATATTCTTTAATTAAACCATTTCCATATTTAGCTCTTGCTTCTCCACCTTGGGCTTCAATTAATAATTTACCAACTTTATAATAGGTTTCTAAATCATTTCTATTTTTAGAATAATCTTTTACCTTCTTATAGACTTCATTATTTATGAATTCTTCTTTTATTTGATTGTAATATTTATCTTGCATATTTCTCCTTTCTCTAAGTTTTAAATACTAATATATTTAGTAGTAAATATTCGCTTATCACTGCAATAATCAATTACATATTTATTATCTTTTTTACATATTATTATACCAATGGTTTTATTTTGACTAATAGTTTTAAGATTTTTATCTATATAATTCATATATATTTCAATTTGACCAATATGTTCTTTTTTAAGTTCATTTACTTTTAACTCTACCACTATAAAACAATTATATTTATAGTTAAATAATAACAAATCAATAAAATTATAGATATCTCCTATTTTTATTTTATATTCACTACCAATAAACGAAAAACCTGGCCCTAATTCTTTTAAGAATAATTCCATATTCTCTAATATGAAATGTTTTAATATTTTTTCACTTGCAACTTCTTTACCATTAGTTTTTATTACTATGGGATTTTTAACAAAGTCTACTACATTAGTTGCTTCTTTTTTTATTAATTTATTCTTAGTTTTATTATCTAAGCGTTCATATTCTTTATTTTTAATTTTTTCTCTTAATTCATCTCTAGATACGTTATAATTAATACACTCATTAATATAATAATTTATAGCATTTATATCTTTTAATGATAATAAAACTTGATAATGAGACCAACTTAATTGGTCAGCGGGCTGCTGACTTTTTTGAAAAAGATAAAATTGTCTCATATATTTTAAAGATGTTACAGAATATCCTTTACCTAGTTCATTTGTTAATCTTTTGGAATATTCCTTAATTAACTCATTACCGTATTTTGCTCTTGCTTCTCCACCTTGTGCTTCTATTAATAATTTACCAACTCTATAATATGTCTCTAAATCATTTTTATTTTTAGAATAATCTTTTACCTTTTTATAGGCTTCATTATTTATGAATTCTTCTTTAATTTGATTGTAATATTTATCTTGCATATTTCTCACCTCCTACTATATATATTACCGGTGAAGTGCCAATTTCCTTTTTTTAAAATGCATTTTGTGGAAAACTTCTTCATTTTGTGGATAACTTGCTCCTTTTTGTAATTTTGCAAATTTGAATTTACCTGAAAGTGAGAAAACAATTTTTAGTAATTTATGGCAATTAAAAATCATATTGCATTTAACAATATGATTAATTATTTTAACTTTGATTTTGATTAGGTACAGTAACTACATATGGATTACTAGCAGTCCCTGGTTTATTAGTAGTATCATTTGTATTATAAGTTGCAGATACATCATAATTAAGAGAAACTGCGGGGCGCACACCGTAGCCAGACGTCACGTAGCAGTTGAGCAAGTAACCTGACGGGTACACGCCCCAAACGTTAGCACGGACATCAGAGGTATCGAAATAGCCAGGCGACATAGTCAACCAGTCAGTATTATTAACTAGATAGTAATTTGTATTATCAGTCCATCTATACGCCCCAGCAAAGGTTACTTCGTCAGCCGTTAATAATCCGACTTTATAGTATTTAGTAGTATTCCCATCTACTGTTTTTAGCATACCATTTCCACCAGCATTATTAGAATCAGTATTAGACTCAGCAGTATACTTTGATAAACTACCTATATTAAATGTTGTTCCATTATATGTTCCACTTGTTTTTGTTACACTGGTTGGGCATACTAAACTTGGAGCTAAATCAGTTGCAAGTCTACGGTATGTACCATATTCTGTATTTGGCGTAGCTCTTCCCAAACCTGTACCAGATGTACTATAAGAAAGTGTTTTATCACCACACCATATTACATCTGCTAACATATTTTTTAGGTTATCCGTTGTAAATACTCCATCATACCATGTTTTTAGATAATCAAGGATGGTACTATCATGTAGATTTGCATGCTCGCCAGTAGTTGCATCATATAAATTATTTGAGTTTCCTACTCCATACATTAAGCCTATTCCAGTATTATTATTATATACTCCGGCTGTCCCATTAAAGGCTTTTGATGCTGCATTACTTTGGCTTGTACAATTATTAGCATCATTTTCAAAGACTAGTTTGATATTTCCATTACCATCTACTCTTACTATTCGCCAGCATTTATTTGCAAATAATACATAATTGTTTGTTACTGCTCCTCTAAAGTAGAAACTTACACCATAATCGTCATTAGTCATTCTAAGTTGTTCGTCACCATTATTAACTTGCTGCCCTGGAACAGTCATTCCTGTTTCATCGGTATGTAGAGTACTATTTTCTCTTATAAGTCCAAGTAAGGTTGTTGTTTCTGCCTTCCACCAATGAGATGGTGCTGGTTCTTCTGCTTCTACTCCTACTACTTCAATATGAGCTTTAAATGTTTTATTCATATTAGTACTTTGATCTGTATTAGTATCAGGGAAATACAATTCTAAAGTATAAGTATGAGTTATAGGATTGCCTGGTTCAAAATAACCACTGCCTATTGTTACAGTACTATTAACTGTTTGCATTTCTTTAGCTGGTATTAAATATCCATTTTCTGGATGATTTTCATCTTTTTCTCCGCTTATTGAATATTTTATTGATCCTGCTGTAAAGGTATTTTCATCTACTACTAAATTTAATGAATATGGCATATTTAAATTTGATGTAGTATTTTTACCTGTTAAGGTAATAGTTTTGGTTGCAAAAGGTGTTGTACTATCTGGTATAAAATCTGTTGCAGTTATAACATTACCTCCGTTAACATTTATGGAAAGTTCTCCTGCTTCTAAGACAAGTGTGCTGGCATTTTCCGTACCTCTTACTATAGCACTAAAATAAGCATAAGAAAGTCCTATACCTAATAACATTACTAAAACAAAGGCTAATACTATCATTAATGTTTTATTCTTTTTCATTTATATATACTCACTTGCCTTTTCTACTCTTCTATAATCTATTATATAATAAAAATACCTAAATTAACAAGTATTAATCTAAGTATTTTATCTTATTATATAAAATTTTTAATTCTTCATTAGAAATTAAGCCAAATTTTTTATCTAATAATTCTTTATTTAAGCCTAAATTATTAATAATTTCTTTACTTTCTTTTTTAGTTAAATTATTTATATTAATTAGACTTTCCATTAAGGCATTTTTAATTTTTTTATCATTTAATTCATATAAATTTTTAAATATTTTATCTAGTTTTGTAAACTCTTCTTTTTTAGTTAATTTTACGGCACTAGATAAAGTTTTAGGCTTTGGATTAAATGAATTTGGCTCAATGTCAAATAGTTTTAGAGTATTAAAATATGTATTAGTTAATAGGGATAAATTAGTTATTTCTTTATTTACACATTTATTGACATAATTAGACCCCATTATCATATAAAGTTCTTGAAAATCAGTTTTAGTAAGTTTATAAATAAAAGGTTCAATGATACTATAAGGTAGTGATGTTATAATTTTATTACATTTAGGTATATCGATATCAAGAGCATTTCCATAAATTATTTTAATACCATCTATTTTATCTAAATATTCTTTTAATCTTAAATCTTTTTCAATAACAATTAGTTCTTTAACTTTAGGTTTAATAAGTTTAGTTAAAGTCCCTTTACCAGGCCCAATTTCAACAATAATATCATCTTTATTTAAATTACAAGAGTTTATAAATTTATTAATTATGCTTTCATCTATTAAAAAATGTTGATCTAAATAATTACTATCATTTTCAAACATATTTACCATCCTATAGTCCAATCATCATTACTAACTTGCTTTTTATTTTCTTCTTCAAGTTTTATTTTATTAAAATCTTCTTGTAATTTATCACTTAAATTATCAATATTATCTATTAATTTTAATCTTTTAAATTGATTAGTCCAGTTTAAAGTATCTTTTAAAATATCTTCTTTTTTATAACCATGTTTTTCTAAAGCAGTTATTACTTTAGATATAATTATTTCTACATTTGTTTTTAATTTATTTAATCTATCTTCATCAATATACATAACATCTGTATTATGAATTTGTAAATTAGGTAGGCCGTAGCCAAGTACTACTCCTAAAAAATATCTTGGTAAATATTCTAAATCATTATTCCCTTCACCATTAATATCAATAAAGGTAAATCCCTTATCTTTATCAAAAAAGAAATTTAATGGTTTAGGATCAATTTGCATTTGATGTTTATCGATAGTTAGATAATCACTTATAAATTTATCATAAAATTCTTCTTTAGCATTAGCTCTTTCTAAAAGATTATCTAAATAAGAATCTAAGGCTTTTAAATAAGCATTACTAACTAATTTAAAATCAATATCATCCTGTTTAATACTTAAGTAATTAGAGAAAGGTTCTAAACTTTTGCCTTTTGCTCTTTCTTCTAAAATAACAGCTTTTGAATAACCATATAATCCTTTATTTACTAATTTATAATCTAGTATTAAAGGTGTATTTACTCCTTTTTCTTTTAATAATTTAATATTATTTATATAATTATCTATTTTATCATCTTTAACTGTAAAAGATTTATAAAGTAAAACATAATTATTATCATAAATCATAAATTTTTGATTATTCTCTATCGCCATATTTATCATTTCATCAGTTAATTTCATAACAACACCTAATATTATTATATCTTTAATTAAAGGCAAGTTCAACATTTAAGTCTTCATCACGAACCGCAATATATAAAAAGATAAGTCCACTAAAAACAATAAATAATGAACCTAAAAATGATAAGAAAACTAATTCTTTTTTCTTTTTAGAATCACTCTTTTTCAAACTTATTAAATCTTGATAACTACTATATAAAAAGTAAAAATAAACAATTACAAGTACGATAAAAATACCTATCATTATTTCTCGATAGTTATCTCTAGCTTTTAAATCATTATTTTTATAATACTTTCTTTCTAAAGAGTTAGAATACCAACTTAAAATAATAATTCCAATATAAATTACCCATATAAAATCTTCAATATTTAATTCTTTTAATCTTTCTTCTATCTCTTTATTCATAATATAATATATGAAAGATTAATTATTTTGGATTATCTATTATTCTTGTGGCTCTTTTAAAACTAAATTAAGTAGTATTCCAACTATAGCTGCTAAAGTAATACCAGCAAGTGATATTGATAAATCTTTAGTTGTAATTGTTATCATCGCTCCACCTAAACCTAATATTAACATCGTTGAAACAATAATAACATTACGAATATTATTAAAATCAGTTTTATTTTCAATTAAAACTTTTAAACCATTGGCACTTATAAATCCATATAATATTAAGGATACTCCACCTAATACCGCATCAGGAATACTACCAAAAAAGGCTGTTATTTTACCAAAGAATGCAAGACATATAGAAATTATCGCCGCAAGACCAATTACCCAAACAGATGCTACCCTACTCATTCCAACTACTGATGTATTTTCCCCGTATGTTGTATTAGCAGGTCCTCCAACTAAGCCAGCAAATAAAGTGGCTAAACCATCACCAAGAAGAGTACGCTCTAAACCAGGATCTTTAAGTAAGTTTTTATCTATAATACTTGATAAAGCCATATGATCGCCTAAATGTTCGGCAATTGAAACTAACGCTATTGGCATTATCATAAGCATTCCTACTAAACTAAAAGAATAATCTTTTATTGGTAATAATAATTTAGGTAAAGATATTAATGGTGCAGAACTAATACTATTAAAGTCTACTAATCCTATATAAATAGATACAAAATAACCAGCTAAAATTCCAAATAAGAAAGGAACTACTTTAATAAATCCTTTACCATATATCGCAACTACAGCTGTAACTGTAAAGGCAACTAATGCTACAATTATATTTTGCCATGATATTGCACCATTTAGTCCAATTTGATTTATTGCACTTGGTGCTAAAGATAAACCTATAATAATTATCATTGGTCCTACTATAATTGGAGGTAATAATTTATTTATCCATTCTTTACCAAATATTCTTATTAAGAAAGAACACAATATATATACTAAACCTACAGATATTATCCCAGTGGCTACTCCACTAATGCCACCCTTTATAAATGCTGATGCTATTGGGCTAATAAATGTAAATGAATTACCTAAATAAACCGGACTTTTCCCTTTAGTACATAAGATATATATTAAAGTACCAACCCCACTACAAATAAGTGCGATAGGTACACTCATTACTTCTGCTCCAGCTGCTTTATTAACTAATATTGGAACAAGTACAGTTGCACCAAACATTGCTAAAACATGTTGCATAGATAAAACAATCCATTTTAATATAGGCGGTTTTTCATAAGTATCATATAATAATTTTTTATTCTTTCCCATAATTATTACTACCTTTCTTATATAGTATATCAAAGATTTGGCAATATTTAAGAAAAAATTATTATAGGTATTCATTTGCTTTACTTATTACACCTTTTAAATTTTCTAAGGTCACAATTTGTGACCTTAGAAAATTCTATTTATACAATTTGAATATAATTATCTTATAGTAATACCATGGCTTTTAATAAACAATCTTGCCAAATATCTAAATTTAGCAAAACACACATTTAGAGGTTAATTATATAAATTTGAAGTCACAAATTGTAACTTCAAATTTATATTTTAGCTAATTTAAAGTGAAAATCTTATGGAGATCTTTCTATATTATTTTATGGACATTTACAGAAAATAAACTAATTTATATATTGTAATATTTTATCTAATATTTCTTTATTTTTAATTTTACTTATCGCAAAACACTTAGTCCCTAAATCTTTAAATGAAGCTCCTGAGTGATATAATATATTATTATCTATAATTATAAATCTATCATGAATTTTATTCATAATTTTAATTTTAACATTATGATATTCCTCTTTATATTTATCATAATCTATTTTATTATACTTATTGGTTATTACTAAAATATCTTTATTTGTTTTTGATAATATATCAAGTAAATTTTTATCTAAATAATTATCAATTATAGTTATATTTTTCTGTGATGTATTAAAAATATCCAACATTAAAGAGTATGCATCATATATTTGACCATCATAAAACAAGTAATTATTCTTAATATTTTTGCTTAATTGATTAAATGAATTTTGTAATAGTTTTATTTCTTTATCATACTCAATAGATTTAGTTTCAAGATTTGATATTCTTTGTAAAGTACTATCTTGAAATAATAAATTTGTATTTAAATAGTGCCTCATTGATACAAAGGCACGCATGATTTGAACGCTTACCTTTGATGCTATTTCTGTTTTTAATACACTTGCAAGCATAGCAACACCTTGCTCAGTAAATACATATGGCAAAACTCTACTCATATTATTTGCGGTTTCAAATTGAAACCGCAAATTATCATACTCTTCTTTCGTTAATTGAAAGTAAAAATCTTTTGGAAATCTTTCCTTATTTCTATTAACTGCTAAATTAATTGATTTCGTTCCATTTTTACATTGATAAAGCATTGCTAAATCAGAATCTAGCATAACCTCCTTTCCTCTTATTTCATAGATTAAATTTTCTACTATAACATTTTCTTTTTCGACTAATTCATTCATAATTAACACCCCTGAATCTTATGTTAATTATATATTATTTTTTCTTTCTATTCAATTATTTTTAGCAATATTTAAAATTATTCCAATTGAAGCCATAGATACTAATAAAGATGACCCACCATAACTAATAAATGGTAGTGTTACACCAGTAACTGGAACAAGACCAATAACAACTGAAATATTTAAAATTGCTTGTAAAATAATACCCATAATTAGACCAAAAGATAAATATTTAGCAAATAAATCGTTAGTATTAATACTTATTTTTAAAGTATTAACAAATAATATTAAAAATAAAATAGATAAAATAATAATCCCCATAATCCCAAATTCTTCTGAGATAATAGCAAAGATAAAATCAGTTTGAGGTTCGGGTAAATAAAAATGTTTTTGAATGGAATTACCAAAACCAAGGCCAAACAAACCACCTGGCCCAATGGCATATAAACTTTGAATTATTTGAAAACCTGAACCTAAAGGATCAACCCAGGGATTAATGAATGATACTATTCTTTGCATTCGATATGGAGCGATTATAATTAAAGATGCAATACCAAGTAAACCTAAAAGCCCTGTATAACCAAAAAATGATATTTTAATATTAGATACAAACAAAATTGATACTAAAGTCATTATAATAACCATAGCGGTTCCAAAATCAGGTTCTAACATAATAAGACCAAAAAATAATCCTATGACAATTAAAATTGGTAAAATACCTTTTTTAAAAAATCGAACATCTTTTTCATTATTAGCCAAATATTTAGCCGTAAAAATAATAAGGGCAATTTTAGCAATTTCAGATGGTTGCATCCCAAAAGAACCTATTCCAAACCAACTTCGAGAACCATTTCTTATTTGCCCAATACCTGGTATTAAAACTAAAACCAAAAGAATTAAACAAGCAAAAAGTATTTTATTAGCATATTTTTTATAATAATTATAATCAACATTTTTAAGGATTAAAATTGAGATTAATCCAGCTAAATAAAAAATACCTTGATGTTTAACATAGTAAAAAGCATCATTAAATTTATATAAACTCCAGACGCTTGATGATGAATAAACCATTACAAGCCCAATAAAACCTAAAATTATAGCGCTTAAAAATATTAAGAGGCTTCTTTTCATAAAAACACCTATTAATATTTTATTATGTTAGAGATTAAATAATAACTAAAAAGCGCTTGGTTTATAACCAAACGCCATAGATAATACCAATCATTGATAGTAAAAATCCTACTACCCAAAATAATTTAACAATATCAGTTTCAATCCAACCAAGTTCTTCAAAGTGATGATGAAGTGGTGCTTTTTTAAATACTTTAGTATGAAACTTACGAATTGCGATTATTTGAATAAGTGATGATAAAGTTTCAACTACAAATACTCCGCCAATTAAAACTAATGATAGTTCGTGTCTTGTTAATATAGCAATCGTACCAAGAGCTGCACCTAAGGCTAGAGAACCAGTATCACCCATAAATACTTTAGCTGGATGCGTATTAAATACTAAGAAACCTAAAAGTGATCCTACTACTACAAAGGCAAATATTGCTATTTCTTGATAACCGGAAATCCAATTTGAACCCCAAGCTATAACGCCAAAGGCTAAAAATGCCATAACTGATAAACCACCAGCAAGTCCATCTAATCCATCCGTTATATTAACTGCATTAGTTGTTCCTACTAAAACTAAGAAAATAAATATACCATAACCCCAACCAAGTGGTAGTGTTAAATTATTTAATGATGAAATTACGACTGTAGTATCTCCCCCATTTTTCATAAATATGATATAAAAGACAATTGCAATTACAGTTTGAATAGCTAGTTTAACTAAAGTTGGAAGTCCTTTATTATTATGATATTTAACTTTTAAATAATCATCGACAAAACCAAGAAGTCCATAAGCAATAAAAACAAATAAAATAATAACAATGTTGGCATTTAAATCAATACTATGTCTTAAATATAAAATAAGCATGATAAGTAAAGTCGGTATGATAAATATTAAACCACCTATTGTGGGAGTACCATCTTTTTGCAGATGTCTTTCATTTATTAATCTACTGACACTTTGTCCTACTTTTAATTTTCTTAAAAGTGGTATTAAAATTACAGCGGCTATTAAAGATAAAACAAAGCCAAGCATTAATCCTAAAATTGATTTTGCTAAAATTAACATATTATGCACCTCGCATTTTCATTATACTTTATTTTAAATTTCCTTGTAAACACTCATTTACATATCAATGTAAACAATTAGTTAATTTAACATTAATTTGACAACACTGCCTTCTTTAACAAACATATTACCTGTTGGCGACTGCGCGATAACTTTTTCACCACTACCACTATATTCAACACTAAAGCCCTTTAGCATACTTTTTGCTGTTTTTAAATCCATCCCAGTTACATCAGTAAGTTTAATATATTTTTTATCAAGCCAAGTGTATTCTCTTGTTTTATCAGTTTCAATCTTTTCATAGCCTTTATAATCAATAATTGAAAGCATTACATTTTTAGCAACTGGCGCACTAACTGTGCCACCATACTGTGTAATTCCTTTAGGGTGATCAATTGCAACATATACTACATAATCAGGTTTATCAGCCGGCAAAAAGCCAATAAAAGATACTATATAATTACCAACCATATATTTACCATCTTTAACTTTTTGAGCGGTTCCTGTTTTACCACCTACTCGGTAATTTTCAATATAAGCATTTTTACCTGTTCCATTTGCTACTACGCTTTCTAGAGCATATCTTACTAATTTAGATGTTTCTTCCGTTATAACGCTGCGCACCTTTTTAGGAGTATTTAATAAAATGACACTATTAGTTTCTCCTTCATTTATACTTCTAACAATATAAGGTTTATATAATGTTCCCCCATTAATAGCGGCACTTACTCCAGTTACTTGT
>CACZQI010000038.1 GCA_902783345.1 uncultured Erysipelotrichaceae bacterium | reverse complement strand
TTCAGGGGGTTTTGGTAATCATGAGAGGAGGAATACTTATGTCTATTATAGAATTAATTCTGTGTATATTCATTTTTATTCTTTTACAAGTTGAAATAATCTTAGTACAAATAGTATTTAAAATTGTTCAATATGTAACGAAAAACACTATCTATAAAAATAGATAGTGCCACAAACACCGAAAGGTGATGAGGATCTAATCTCATCTCTTTCAATTTGTATTTTAACATAGTTTTAAAGTAAATGTCAACTTGACACAAATTTGACGCTTGGGGGGGTAATTAAATGATATAATCACCTTAGAGTAGGTGTTTTTTCTTATGAAAAAGAAATTATTAATTATAAGTATACATTCGGGAAATTCCTGATAACTCATAAAGGTAAATACTTATTATTTATCTTTTCTTTTGGTACAAAAATAATTACATATGCATAAATTAGTATAGAGGAGTGATAAGATGGCTAATATAAAAGAAATTGTTACTAAAGCAGTTATTGGTAAAACTAAAAAATTAAGTAAAGATACTTTTAGTGTGCCAGTAAATGAAAATGTTAGTAATGTTTTAGGCTGTTGGATTATAAATCATACTTTTAATGGAACTGGAACTAATAATGCCGTAAGTGTTAATGGTTCATATGATATTAATATTTGGTATTCTTATGATAATAATACAAAGACAAATGTTATCGTTCATAATTATCCTTATACGGAAACAGTTAATGTTAAGTTAAAAAGCAATGATGCCTTAACTAATAAAAATGATATTATAGTAAGAAGCCTAACTGATCCTCAGGTAAGTTCAGTAGAAGCAAAAGGAAATACAATTGATATTACAGTTGAAAAAGAACTTGGTGTGGAAATAGTAGGGGATATGACAGTAAGAGTTAATGTTGAGGATATTATTGATGATTATGATGAAGAGATGGATGAAAATAAAGGTGATTTAGATATCGACATCAATGAGAATTATTTAAATGGTGTCAACCAAAATTAGTTGACACCATATTTTTTGTGTGTTATAGTATTGATTGTAAAAAAGGAGGCAAATTATGGCTGTTAAATTAAGATTAAAAAGAATGGGTTCTAAACAAAGACCATTTTATCGTATTGTAGCTGCTGATTCTAGAAGTCCAAGAGATGGTAGATTTATTGAAACTATCGGTACTTATGAACCAATCTACAAAGAAAATAATGTAAAAGTAGATGAAGAAAAAGCATTAAAATGGTTAAATAATGGTGCAATTCCAACTGATACAGTTAAAAATCTTTTAAGTAAAACTGGAGTTTGGGCTAAATATAAAACTGCACCTAAAAAAGCTAGTAAGAAAGAGGCTTAATCATGCATAAAGAGTTAATAGATTTTACTAGTACTTTAGTAAAAAATTTAGTTAAAGAACCTGATATGGTAAGTGTTCAAGAATTTTCAAGTGATGATGAAGGCATCATATTAGAAGTTATTGTTCATGAATCAGATATGGGAGCAGTAATAGGTAGAGCTGGAAAAATGGCAAATGCCATTAGAACATTAATTCAAGCTTATGCCTATACACATAATTTAAATAAAATCAAAATAAATATCGACTCATTTTAAGTCGATATTTTTATATTAAAAACTTCTTGATGATCCACCGCCAGAAGAGTGCCCTCCGCCACCGGAAAAACCACCGCCACTTGAAAATCCGCCTGAAGAAAATCCACCAGATGAACCAAAGCCACCATAGTATCCACCAAAATGCTTATTTGATTTTCTTATTAAACTTATAATTATGATAATAATTATTAGCCATATTATAAACGCTATTAAGGCTTCTTCACCTTCGTTAGATTTATATTCTTCTAGATTATCAACAGAATATAGTTCATTATAAAAAGCATCATATAATGATTTAATACCATCATCCCACTTATTCTCTTTTAGATAGGGAATAAGATAATTATCCTGATATCTACCAGTTTTACCATCAGGTAAAATTCCTTCAATACCAGAGCCAACTTCAACTCTAAACATACGCTCATCTAATGCTAGTAATAAAAGTAAACCATTATTTTTATCTTTATCACCAATGCCCCAACTATTAAATAAATCAGTTGCATAATTTTCAATAGATGCTCCTTCTAAATTTGGAATAGTTACTACAACAATTTGGGCTCCATTATGATTATATAGTTCTACACTTTTATCTAAAATGTATTTTTCAGTTTCACTAGACAAAATATTAGCGTAATCATTTACATAAAATTCATTTGTTGAGTTTACAACTGCATTTACACTAGTAGGTATAAATAAGCATAGAGCCATCCATAAATACTTTTTAATCTTCAAAGTTAACATTGACATTTTCCTTTTCGGCTTCAGTTGTTTCGAAATAATCTACTTTTTCAAAACCGAAAGTATTAGCAAAGATATTCATTGGGAATTTCTTAATTGAAGTATTATAATCTTTAGCTGCTTTATTATATTCGCTTCTAGCATAAGCAATACGATTTTCCGTACCAGCAATTTCATCTTGTAATTGGATAAAGTTAGTATTAGCTTTTAAATCTGGATAATTTTCAACTACAACATATAAATTATTAATTGCTTCAGTTAATTTTTTATTGGCTTCTAACTTTTCAGCAGTTGTACCAGCATTTACTAAAGCACTTCTTGCCTCAGTAACACTATTAACAACTTTTTGTTCATGTTTCATAATTCCTTTAACAGTATTAACTAAGTTAGGAATTAAATCACTTCTTCTTTTAAGTTGAACATCAATTTCTGATATTTTAGCATCAACATTTTCTTTCTTTGTTACTAAACCATTATAAGAAGAAACTCCAAATAAAACTAAAGCAATAATTACTGCTACTAAAATAATCAATCCTTTCTTCATTTTATCACCTCAAAATTATTATAACATTTACATTAAAAAAATGCTAATTTTTAGCATTCTCATTATATTTTATTGGTTTATTAGACTTTTCAAACTCATATGAATTACTGCCTGATAATAAATCATAAATACAAGAAGAAGTAAGTTCATATTTTTGGGCTAAGTATTTATCAGATATTTTTCTTTGAATAGGAATATCTTTTTTAATAGTTTTTAAATAATCTTGACCTTTTTGATTAAAACCTAATACTTTAATATATTCTAATTTTAAATTATTGCGATCTATTTTAGTTAGCCCAATAAGGATGTGGATAAGCATTCTTCTAAGACGATTATAAGTATATCTTTTAGATTTAATTTTATTTATTAATTCATCTAAACTATTTACATTGTTAATTTCTTTAATAAGTTTATATTCAATTCCTTCATCAACAGTTAAATAACTATTTAAATTATGATCAGTTAATATTTTATATTTTAATAATTTAAATAAATCATCTTCATTATAATTTAAGATTAAATCTTGATAAGGAGTATATTTAGAAATATCTTCTTTATTTTTAATTTTTTCTCTTATATTAGAAGCACTTATTATAGTATCATTTGATTTTTTATCATGATAATCATTTGTTCTTTGAATAGTAATTGGCTCAATATTTAAATTATTTTTTAAGATGGTTTTAATATAAGAAATACCTAGTAAATCATTAGGAGTGTTTATATCTATACCTATTGATTTATTTAAAGCAGTAGGGTAATTAACACCTTTATTAATTTCTTTTTTAACTTTATCATTAAAATCATTTTCTAATTCTTTTTTAGCAATTTTAGTAAGTAAATTTATATCATTAGTTTCACTACCAAAAATTAGTTTAGTGCATCCTAAAGTATTTAATATTTGGCATGATATATCAGCAAAAGTATCAGCTGATTGACTACCAAAAACAAAAGGAATTTCTGTGACAATATCAACATTATTTTCTAAAGATATTTTAGTTTTTTCTTCTTTAGATAAAATGCTTACTTCACCACGTTCTAAAAAGTAACCATTAAGGGCTAAAATAATTAGAGAATTTGGATACATTTCTTTAATTTTATTAATATGATATATGTGTCCATTATGAAAAGGATTATATTCTGCAATTATGCCAATTATTTCCATATTATCGCCTCTTTAGCGTATTATAACAAATTCTAGAATTTATGCAAATATCACCATTATGATTATTGAAGAAGGTACTATATTTATGTTAATATTTAAATGTAAAGGATATGAGATATATGAGAAGATTAAATATTTATTTTATACATTCAACTAAGTTTGATTATAATAATTTACTTTATAAAAAAGTATTAGAAAGTAGTGTTTGTTTATCACATAATTTATGGCTTCCTCAAACTAAAGAATATCAAGATAAATACACTAAAGATTTAATGAACAAAGCTGATATTATTATTGTAGAATTATCTCATCCATCTTTTGGACTTACTTTAGAACTTAAATTTTTAAAAAAGATTAATAAACCTAAATTATTTATATCACTTGATAATAAAGTTCCAAGAAAATATAAAAAACTTATTAGTAATTTTAAAGAAACTAATGAAGGTAATTATATTAAAACTATTGAAGAGTTTATCCATACTAATGAAAGTGATATTAGAGAAAATTATGATAATACTATAACTTTAGGAGAATTTAAATAGAAGGTGTAAACATGAATTTATCAAAATCTAAATATTGCTTAGGGGTGCAATGTAATAAAATATTATGGTTAGATAAATATAATCCAGAAGAGCGTAATGATACGGCAAGTGAATCTGTTTTAGAAAATGGAACAGAAGTAGGAGAGTGCGCCAAAGATTTATTTGGCTTTCATATTGATATAAACTTTAGTGAAAATTTAATGCAAATGATTGAAGATACTAAGAATATCTTAAAACTAGATAAAATAGTAGTAACTGAAGCATCTTTTTTGTATGAAAATAATTTTTGTAGTGTTGATATCTTAAAGAAAGATAAAGATGTATATGAAATATATGAAGTAAAAAGTAGTACTTCTATTCATGATATATATTTAGATGATATAGCGTATCAAACTTATATTTTATTAAACTTAGGTTATAATGTTAAAAAGTGCAGTATTGTGCACATAAATTCCGAATATGTTAGAAAAGGGGATTTAAACTTACAAGAATTATTTACTATAGTAGATGTTACTGATACTGTCATGAATAAACAAAATGAAGTTAAAGATAAAATTAAAGAAATAAATGAGTATGTGTTAGATGCTAAAGAAAAAAATGAACCTTTATCTATTAATTGCTTTGAACCATATCCATGTCCATATTTTAATTATTGTACAGGTCATTTACCAATTAATAATATTTTCAGTGTAAAAAGAATGGGAACAAAAGATAAACTAAAGTTTTATAATCAGAATATTATTTCTTATGAAGATTTATTAAAAGAAGATATTGATAATAAATTAAAGGTGCAAATAGATTATGAACTAAATGATAAAAAGCCAATTATTAATAAAGATAAAATTAAAAAGTTTTTAAATACTTTATCATACCCATTATATTTTTTAGATTTTGAAACTTTTCAAGAAGCAATTCCTAAATATGATGGAATTAGACCTTATCAGCAAATACCTTTTCAGTATTCACTTCATTATTATGAAAAAGAAAATGGTTTACTTTATCATAAAGAATTTTTAGCAGAAGCAGGCATTGATCCAAGAAGAAAACTAGCTGAAAGTTTAGTTAGAGATATTCCTAAAGATGTTTGCACGCTTGCTTATAATATGTCTTTTGAGAAAACCGTTATTAAAAATTTAGCCTATCTTTATCCTGATTTAAAAAGTCATTTACTTAATATTTATAATAATATTAAAGATTTAATGATTGTATTTAAAGATATGGATTATTATACCAAAGATATGCATGGCTCTTTTTCAATAAAATATGTTTTACCAGCTTTATTTCCTAATGATAGTGCTTTAGATTATCATAATTTAGAAGGCGTTCATAATGGTAGTGAAGCAATGTCTTCTTATGCAAATATGGCTAGTTTACCTAAAAAAGAACAAGAAATATTAAGACATAATTTACTTGAATATTGTAAATTAGATACTTATGCGATGGTTAAAATATATGAAAAATTAAAAGAAGTTGTAGAAGAAGAACGCCTTAATATATAATATTTGCTTTATTATAATATTTTCTATTTGATTAATTTAAAATATAGAAAACTAATTAGATTGTTTATCATAACATTTAAAAAGGTTTTTAAGCCTTTTTTCTTTGCTTATAAAAGCGCATATTTTGTAAAAAAATGCAAATATAGATGAAAAATACTTATAATTTTGATATAATTGTTATTAGGAGAAAAGAATGAAAAAGATAATAATATTTATTGTATTTTTATTAACTTTATCAGGATGTACTAATTTAAAAAAAGCCGATATTAATACAATAGTTAAAAATATAACTGAAAGTAAAGTAAAAGTATCTAATGAATACAGAACAGGATATAAATACTATCTACCAACTAATTTAAAAAGTGAAAAAGCGCTTAAAATGAATGAGATACTTAGTAATGGTAGAGAAAAGTATTACTTGTATGTTGATTTAGTTAGTTTTTATTATAATAATGAAATCACTCATGTTAAAAATGAAAAAGCCTATTATAGTCGTGAATTTTCTTATGGTAATAAAAAAGGATTTATTGACATAAGTGTCAACAATAATAAATATTTAATTGAAATAATGTATAATTATGCTAAAATAGAAGTGATAGTAGATAAAAATAATATTAATGAAGCAGTTGCTAATAGTTTAATTGTTTTATCTTCTATTGATTATAATAAAGATATTATTGAAAATATGATGGGTGAAGATATTTTAAATTATAGTGAGGAAAAATTTAATATATTTGAAGAAGCCAAAGTTAAAGATAGTAACTTTTTAGAATATGTTCAAGAATATGATAATTATAAATCAGAAATCCCAGATTATGATTTGATTAAGGAGTGATATAAATGGGAGTATTTTCAAAGTTAAAAGATGTCTTATTTGATGTTGAGGAAGAAGAAATTCCTGTTATAACAAAAGAAGAAAAAAAGGAAAAAATAGAAAAAGAAGAAAATCCAATTAAAGAAGTTAAAATGCCAAAAGATGATTTTCTAGATGATTTTGAAATGCCTGATGATGAAATAGAGGAAATTCCTCCAGTTAAACCTAAAAAAGAATTTAGCTTCCCACTTGATGATTTTGATGATGATTTACCACAAAGAAGTAAAAAAGACTTTTTTGATGAAGATTTTACTTCTAGATCATTTGATAAAGAACCAGTTAAAGAAAAGCCAAAAAAAGAATATGACTATGATTATGATTATTCTAGGTTAGATATTAAAAATCTTAAAAAGGATAATACTAAAACATTTACACCATCTCCTGTTATATCGCCAGTTTATGGAATATTAGATCAAAATTATACTAAAGATGATGTTATAGTTCGTAATGATGGTATGAAAAGAAAAAGTGATAAAACTATAACCTTAGATGATGTAAGAAAAAAGGCTTATGGTAAAAAAGAAGAAAAGGAAGAAACAGCCGAACCTCTTAAAAAAATTGATGAAATATTAATTGATGAAGAAGAGGAAGTAGTTATTCCTAAACCTAAGACTAAAAAAGTTAAAGAAGAAGTAATTGAAGAATTAAAGAAAGAAGAAGAAATCTTAGAAGAGAGTACTTTACCAGAAGTATTTGATGATGAACTTCCTGATGAACCTTATCCTGATGAAGAAATCGAAAAGAAAGATACTTTAGATGATACTCTTGAGACAGATTTATTCAATTTAATTGATTCAATGTATGAAGAAAAGAATGAAAGGGAGGAAGAATAATGGTTGAATCTTTAAATGCTGTATTACCAATATTTATTTATCTTTTATTAATGGCTCTTATCGTAGTAGGAATTATTTTAGGAATTAAGCTTATAATAACAATAGATAAAATAAATAGAGTAGTTGATGATTTAGAGGATAAAGTAGCATCACTTAACGGAGTATTTAGAGTAATTAATGGAATATCTGATAAGTTTTCACTAATAAGTTCTAAAGTAATTGATACAGTAGTATCATTAATAAGTAGAATAGGAAATAAGAAAAATAGAGAGGATGAGGACGATTATGAGTAAAAAAGGAGCTGGCTTATTAACAGGACTAGTAGTAGGAGCAGGACTTGGATTGTTATTTGCGCCTAAGAAAGGTTCAGAATTAAGAGAGGATTTAGCAGAAAAATGTAATGATTTATGGAATAAGGCTAAAAATATTGATGTTGATGAAGTAAAAAAAGACATCGAAAAAAGAATTAAAAAACTTCAAAAAGAAGTAAAAGATTTAGACAAAGAAAAAGCCTTAAAACTTGCTAAACAAAAAGGTGAAGAAATTAAAAAACAAGCTGAAGAATTATATGCTTTAGCTAAAGAAAAAGGAACTCCAGTTTTAGAAAAGGCTGCTAGTGATGTAAGAACTAAAACAATTGAAGTATTAAATGATACTGTTAAAAGATTAGAAAAAGCCGAAAAAGCTGGAAAAACTACTAGCAAAAAAACTGCTTAAAATTGCATGGATAAGTGCAATTTTTTATTTTATTTAAAGTAAATAAATGGTATAATTTTATTAGAGAATTAGGAGGCTTTTTATGAGAAAATTTGAGAAAGTTAGTCTTGAAGAATTTAAAAAATCAATTGGCGATAATGAAGAGTTATATAATAGTTATGAACTACCAAAAAGAAAGACAAAACATTCAGCAGGATATGATTTTGCTTCTTTAATTGAAAAAAATCTAGAGCCAGGAGAAAGTGTATTAATTCCAACTGGAGTTAAATGTGCTTTAAATGAAGATGATGTTTTACTTATCGTAGTTCGTAGTAGTTTAGGATTTAAACATAATATTCGTTTAGTTAATCAAGTAGGAGTTATTGATGCCGATTATTATAATAACGAAAGTAATGAAGGCCACATTTTTATTAAATTAAAAAATGAAGGCGACCATGACTATAAGATTGAAGTAGGTAGTGCTATCGCACAAGGTATAATTGTAAAATATGGTGCTGTTGATGATGAAGAAGAAATTCAAAGTGAAAGAACTGGTGGCATTGGATCTACTAGTAAATAGAAAAGGGGATAAAAATGGAAATAATTATTGATGATAAACCATTTAAAATATTATTTAAATTTAATATAGGGGAATGTAATCACGTTGCTTATTTAAATGAAAATGATGAAATAAGTGCATCTAAACTTATTATAGATAATGATAAAGCCCATTTAGAAGTTATAACTGATGATAATGAATGGGAGCAAGTTGAAAAAGAGATTGATAAAAGATTAAATTAAAAAATACATAAGTTATTTCATTTCACTTATGTATTTTTTTAATGCTTTTGCATTTGGCCCAAAAATTATTTTTAGTTGATTATTAATTTCAACAATTCCTTTAGCTCCTAATTTTTGAATTGCTTCTTTATCAGCTAAAGAAATATCTTTTAATGTTACTTTTAATCTCGACATATTTACTTCTGAATCTAATATATTATCTTTACCACCTAAATATTGAATTAATTTATTAATTTCAAAAGTAAAATTTTTCTTGTTTAATTTAACAACTACTAAAGATATTAAAAATAAAACTAAAAATATAATTAAATATTGCCACCACATAAATATATCACCTTTCTACATTATACACTAAACATTAAAAAAATAAAATCACTATTTTGTGTCTTTCACATAAAATATATTGAGTAATGAAAGGGTGAATAGATATGTGTAATAATAATTCTGATGGCAATTGCATTAGTGAACTATTGAAAGTTATTTTAATATTACAACAAAATGCTTGTCCAGATAATACGTTAGATTCTTGTGATAGACCTATGCTTGGAGGAGGAAGTTCAAATTGTTTAGTATGCAATACTAGACCAGTAATGCTTTATACATGCTGTGGAAATGGTATTCCTCTATCAATGCCAACTTGTAAAGATAATACATTAGCATGCTCTAATACAACTGGTGAAAATGAAACAGCAGAATGTTCAAATGTCTTCAGAGTAGAAAAGTTAGAAGGTAATTGTTGTACTTTTAGAGTTTTAGCACCAAATCCAGATACTACATGTTGTAATAGTCAACCATGGCTTGCTACCAATAGTTTCTTTACTATGAATTTAGATTGCTGCTGCGTAGTTAGATGCTTAAGTGACTGCTATGTTGATTGTGTTTGTTAATAAGTGTGAGTAAAATCACACTTTTAATTTGTAAAAAAATATTATATTACTTTAATAAATATATAAAATGTGGTATTTTATTTATAGGTGATGTTTTATGTCAAAACTAGTAGTAAGTAATAATAATGGTAATTTTGAAGGGCATCTAAATAATTATGTATCACCTATTACGGGTGAAAAGTTAGATTTTCTATTAAATGCAATGGGAGATAAAACTATTGAAAAAGCAACTATTAAAGATAATGAACTATTATTATTATATACTGATGGCAACTTTATTAACATTGAAGATTTAAGTGCTTTTGAAAATAATCCTAAATATGAAAACTTTATAGTAAAATACCAAGATTTTATTGCTAAAAATAATACAAAAACAATAAATGAAACTAAAACAAATCCAAATAAAAAAGTGAGTCGTAAATCATCTATTTCGGCTACAATAAGTAGCACTATATTAGCTTTAGCCTTAATTGGGACAGCTGGTTATACTGTAAATCATTTGATAGATAAAAATGATGAAAAAGATGATGATATTATTCCAGATAATAATATTGCTGAAATAATAGAAACAACTCCAAGTCCAACTATTGAAGTAACGCCAACCCCAACACCAGAAATAACTCCAACTCCGACGCCAGAAGTTACAGTAGCACCACCAGTTGATCCTAAAGTAGAATTTGATAATTTAGTGTATAATTATGCTGATTCAAATGGTGTAAGTAGAGATTTATTAAACTGGTTTTTATATAAAAATAATACTTATGATACTGCTCGTTTAAATCACTTTAAAACATTAATTAATTACTTAAATTATTTACGTAATAATGGATATAATTTAGAGATTATAAATTCTAGTTATACAGATAATTCTGCTATTTATGCTTATGATTATAGTAAATTTGTTATAATACCTGAAAATATTGAAAATATGGATGCTATTGTTCAGTTAAATCCTAGTGATAATTCTAGTTATTATAATTATGACTTTATTTTAAATGATATTAAAAGCGGTAATTTACCTAATTGTATTTTAACTGGTACTGCTAATTGTGAAGTAGACTTTGAAAATTATGTTAATAATAATAGTTTAGAAAGTATTATTGCTTTTAGTTTAAATCAAGGTGTAAATATTCAAAATATTGGTGTTTTAGGATATGAGAATAGTGGTAAAACAGCACTTATAAATGCTGGTAAAGTATTAGAAGATTATCCTAATTTAAATATGAGAATTGTTAATTTAGATGCTTTTTATATTAATGATTATTTAAATGATGTAACTAATGTATTTAACGGTGGATATAGTAAATATGATAGTGAAGTGCGTGCATTATTAAATAGTAATGCTAAAATATTATGCATTATTCCTCATACTGGTGGTTATGGTATAAGTGAAAATAGACCAAGTGAAGCCTTAACTGAAAGTATGAATTTAGCAAGTATATTTAATAATGTCTATATTATTACAACTAATACGGCTAATTATCAAAACTTCCCAAATGAAGCATATAATTTAAATATTTTAAATTATTTGGCTGGTCATATGTATGAAGAAGAACTTATAAATGGTGCTGATTATTTCTATCCAGATGTAAGTTATAATCAAGAAACTGCTAAGTGGGAATATAAACAAAACACATATGAAGAAAATGATGTAATAAACGATACAATTTATTTTGGATAATAAAAACTTCTACTTTTTAGGGTAGAAGTTTTTTAAATATTCATTATAAGCTTTATATTCATTAGTATTAATATCAATATGATATTTATAATTATTTTTAGTAGTTATATCAGCTACAATTAAATCAGTAAAATGTGGATTTCTAATAAGTAAAGGGCCAATTAAGAAAGTTCCAAAAAAGTTTTTATAATGAAATCCTTCATATTCACTTTTATAATTATCTTTAGCGCCAGATAAAACTTTAAATAAATGATTTTCTTTATTTTCAACTAAATATTCACGATTTTGAAAACCAATAATAGGGGATAAATCTTGATATTCATTAAAGTTATGAGAACGAATTCTTTCACATTTTTTAGCATAATAAGGAAATATATTTAAAGCTTCTATTTCATCAATCGAACTTCCAAATAATAAATAAGAGTTACCAGTCGCAATTAAATATTTATTATCATCAATATATTTTTTAAATTCTTTTTTGTATTTTAAAATATCATTTAAGACTATTTGTAAATTTTCATTTGAGCCAGAACCTAAATAAATTAAATCATAATCATTAAAATTAATTTTATCGTTAATGGTTAATTTATCAACTTCTATATCAATATTTTGGTTTTTAAAAGCATTAATAAGGGCTAGAATATTTCCTTGTTCACCATATAAATTTAGTAAATCATAATATAAATGTGCGATTTTTATCATAATTCCTCCATAAATATTTTCTTTAAAATAGCGGTCATATCAAAGCATACCATGGTAAATATTACCCCTTTAGTCATTTTTAAATAGTCTTTAATTTTATTTTTATCATCAATAAGAACAAGTTTATCTTTTGGTATTCCTGCACTAATTAACCTTGCATAAACATCATATCTAAATCGACCAATACATAAAATCTTATCAATATGTTGCGTATTTAAAACTTCAAAATCAACATCATAAAGCCAGGAAATATCATTATAAGCATATCTTCTAGAAACATTATCAAAACCAATAATAACCGTTTTATCTTCCTTGCACTTATTAATATAATTAAGAGATTGTAAATAACTTAAATTATTTTCATTTTTAGATTCAATCATTTCAACTGTGCGTCCATCAAAAGTTAAAGTTTTAAGTCTTTTAGATTCTAAAATATTTTCATTTAAAGAGTGGGCGATTTTTTCATCTGTTAAACCAATTGCTTTACATAAAGTAAAAGCCGCTAAAGTATAATAAACTGCAAAAAAGACATTTTTATTTAAATGATAGGTATTATTATTTATTTCTATGGTGCTTTCATCTAAATTAACTTTTTTAGCTAAATAATCTACTTTTCTTTGAAAATCTTTATTAGGGCAAGTATATTTACCTAAATGTCCATAATGATAATATGTATAAGTAAGTTTAGTATGGCAAAAAGGACAATAAGATGCATCAACATTATTAGATAAAGGATTTTTTAAACTATATTTTGTTTTATCAATACCATAAGTTGTTTTTTCATTAGGTAAATAACTAAAGCGATTAACAATTGCATCATCAGCATTAATAATTAAATGCGCTTTTTCATCAATTGAATTCAAGATTTTTTCATAAATTATTTCCGGTTCACCATTTCTTGCTGGTTGGTCTCTTGTAATATTTGTTAAAACTAAATGCGTTAAAGTACTTTTTTTAAAAGTTTCTTTAATATAAGACTCATCCATTTCTAAAAGTAAGGCATCACCCTTCATTTGATGAGAAAATACTTTTGTATTATTTAAAATTAGAGTAGTTGTTCCATTAACTACATTGGATCCTGACTTATTCCAAATAACATTCATTCCATTATCTTCTAAGATATGCGCAATCATAGAAGTTGTAGAGCCTTTACCTGATGAGCCAGTAACTCCAATAACAAATTTAGGATACTTTATTTTTTCTAAAATATCTTTATCAAATTTTCTTACAATACTAGCAGGAAAAACTGAGGCTTCCTTTTTAAATAAATGTAAAAGTCCTGTAATCATTTTATTTAATATAATTAATAAACTTGTTTTCATTTTAACCACCTATTTTTATTATAGCATAATTTTACATTATTCTTATTTTTCTTTACATTGAAATAAATAAATATTTATAGTATAATTCTATCAAGGTAGATGATATGAGAAAAATTTATAGTGCACTAGATATTGGTTCTTGTTTTATAAAACTAGTTGTTGGTGAGTTTTTAAATGGAAAACTCAATATTTTGTGTGCTGTAAAAAAAGAATGTAAAGGTTTTCGTAATAATGGAGTAACTGATAGTGAAAAACTTATATTATCTATTAATGAAGCTTTAAATGAAGCAAGTTCATTATTGAACTTTAAAATAACTAAATTAATTGTTAATATCCCAACTGATTATAATGATTTTAAAATATCTGAAAGTATGGTTCCTATTAATAGCGAAGAAGGTATAGTAACATCTAATGATATTTTAAAAGTTTTACAAATGGCTAGTAACGACCAAATAAAAGAAACTGAAGAGTTACTTGCAACTATACCAGTAAATTTTATGGTAGGAGATAATGAAACTTTAAATCCATTAGGTAAAAAGGGTAAAAAATTATCATTAAAATGTATTTTAGTTTCTACAGATAAAAAAAGAGTTTATGATATTGTCAAAGTTTTAGAAAAATGTGATGTTCATATCGTTGATATTACAACGACAGGTTTAGTTGATTATTATAATTTTAAAAATCGTGAATTTGATAATAAAAATGTAGTTGTTATTAATATCGGACATACAACAACTAATATAAGTGTCTTTAGTAAAGGAATATATATTAATAATTCATCTTTAGATTTAGGGGGAGAATTATTAGAAAGAAAAATTGCTTCTACCTACAATTTAAGAAAAAAAGATAGTGTTTATTTAAAAGAAAACTTAGCCTTAGCATCTAGTAAAAATGCTGATATTAAAGAAATAGTAAGCGTTATAGATAAAGAAGGTAAAGAGTTAAAAATTAATCAAGTTGAAATTAGTAATTTAGTTAATCAAGAATTAGAAGAAATGCTAAAAAATATCAAAAAGAATATAAATTACTTAACAAAAAAAGAAATTAGTTATATAATTATAACAGGAGGCTTGGCGGAATTAAATGGTATCGCACCTCTTATAAATAAAATATTTGGAAGCTCTTCACAAATTGGACTTATTAATGATATAGGAGCAAGAGATGCTTCTTATAGTGCAAGTATTGGAATGCTTAAATACTTTAATGAGAAACTAAGCATTAGAGGAAAAGACTTTTCAATGGTAGATGATGGTGAACTAGAAAATATGCTTGATAATAATAGTTCTAAATTATCTATAAATGGAGAGACAATATTAGGAAAGGTTTTTAGTTATTTTTTTGATAATTAAGATATAAAGGAGAATGATTATGTTTGGATTAGAAATGGATCAAATTGCTAAAATAAAAGTAATTGGTGTCGGTGGTGGCGGTAACAATGCTGTTAACCGAATGATTGAATCAGGAGTTAAAGGTGTTGAATTTATTGTTGCTAATACTGATTTACAAGTACTTAATTCATCTAAAGCCAGTAATAAACTTCAAATAGGAGAAAATATAACCAATGGTCTTGGTGCTGGTGCTAACCCTGAAGTAGGTAGGGAAGCAGCCCTAGAAAGTAAGGAAGAAATTAAGGAAGCCTTAAAAGGCGCTGATATGATATTTGTTACTTGCGGAATGGGTGGTGGAACTGGTACTGGAGCAGCCCCTGTTATTGCTGAAATTGCGCAAGATTTAGGAGCCTTAACCGTTGGTATTGTAACAAAGCCTTTTAGATTTGAAGGTAAAAGAAGAATGGAACAAGCAATTATTGGTATCGATGAACTTAAAAAACATGTTGATACTTTAATTGTTATACCTAATGATAGATTAAGAGAAATAATTGATAAATCAACTCCACTTATGGATGCCTTTAAAGAAGTTGATAATGTTTTACATAGAGGAGTTCAATCAATATCTGATTTAATTGCCGTATCTGGATTAGTAAACTTAGACTTTGCTGATGTTAAAACAGTAATGGAAAAAAGAGGTTCTGCTTTAATTGGTATCGGACTTGGAGTAGGAGAGAATCGAGCTATTGAAGCGGCTAAACAGGCTGTTTCTAGTCCACTACTTGAAACTAGCATAGAAGGAGCAACTGACGCTATTATCAATGTAACAGGGGGAACAAGTTTAACACTATTTGAAGCAGAAGATGCTGCTGAAGTTGTAAGACAATCATCAAATAGAGATATTAATATTATCTTTGGTGCTGTTATTAATGAAAACTTAAATGATGAAGTTATAGTAACTGTAATCGCAACTGGTTTTGATGAAGAAGAATCAGCACCTCAAAGAAAAACAGAAAATGAAGGAAGAAGAAATATTGAAGATAATGACTTTGATATTCCACCATTCTTAAGAGATAGAGATAATTTTTAAAATAGACTGCTAACAAGCAGTTTTTATTTTGCCTTAAATTTGTAAAAATTAAATTCCCACTTTTGCTAAATTCAAATTTGCAAAATTACAAAAAATAGGTAAGTTTTCCACAAAATAAGGAAGTTTTCCACAAAATGCATTTTAAAAAAAGGAAATTGGGCATTTACCGGTAATATATATAGTAGGAGGTGAGAAATATGCAAGATAAATATTATAATCAAATTAAAGAAGAATTTATAAATAATGAAGCCTATAAAAAAGTAAAAGACTATTCAAAAAATAGAAATGATTTAGAAACATATTATAGAGTTGGTAAATTATTAATAGAAGCCCAAGGTGGAGAAGCAAGAGCTAAATATGGTAATGAGTTAATTAAAAAGTATTCCAAAAGATTAACAAATGAACTTGGTAAAGGATATGATTCGACCACTTTAAAAAGATCAAGGCAATTTTATCTTTTAATTCAAAAAGGTGCCCAGTTTGGGCACCAATTAACATGGAGTCATTACAAAGTTTTAATGCCATTAAAAGATATAAATGCCATAAATTATTATATAAATGAATGTATAAATTATAATATATCTAGAGACAAGTTACGAGAAAAAATAAAGAGTAAAGAGTATGAACGCTTAGATAATAAAACTAAGAATAAATTAATAAAAAAAGAAGCAACTAATGTAATAGACTTTGTTAAAAATCCAATAGTAATAAAAGCAAACGGTAAAGAAATATTAAGCGAGAAAATATTACATGAGTTAATATTAGAAAATATAGGATTATTTTTAAAAGAATTAGGACCAGGTTTCTCATTTATAGATAGCGAATATAAAATAAAAATAGGTGATACTTATAATTTTATAGATTTATTACTATTTAATTACAAATACAACTGTTTTATAGTAGTAGAATTAAAAATAACTGAATTTAAAAAAGAACATATAGGTCAAATACAATTTTACATGAATTACATAGATAAAAATCTTAAAACTATAAGCCAAAATAAAACTATTGGAATAATAATATGTAAAAAAGATAACAAACTAGTTTTATCATATTGTAGTGATAATAGAATTTATACTACTAAATATATAATTATTTAAATTTTTACAGTTTTTATAATTTTTAAATTATTAATACTAGATTTTAAAACATAAAAATGCTATACTTAATAATAGTAAGGAGAATTTTAATAATGGACAAAAAAAGTAGAAATATAATACTACTTTCTATTTTAAGTGTTTTGATTGTCGTAATAGGAACAACTTATGCTTATATAAGAAGTAGTAAAGTACAAAGTGATCCTAACACGATTAATACTTTAACGTGCTTGGATTTAAGTTTAGAAAATAAAGATAGTAATGGTAATGCAACTAACGCTATTAGTTTAAACAATGCATATGCCATATCAGATGAAGAAGGATTAAAAGGAAGCCCATATATATTTACAGTAACAAATAATTGTACATCACCAATAACAGTAGATATAAAT
>CACZQI010000037.1 GCA_902783345.1 uncultured Erysipelotrichaceae bacterium | reverse complement strand
TATCAGTATTTAGACAAAAAATAAGACAATTTTCAACAAGAGAAAATCTTGCTGAGATGCTTTCTTATAGTGATTTTAATATGCATGATATTGGTAGTGGGAAAACAGCTGTTTTCATGATCGTTCAAGATGAAAAAACTACTTATCATGCTTTAGCTACTATGTTTATCAAACAATGTTATGAAACATTAATAGATGTTGCTCAACATGAAGAAGGTGGTCGTCTTAAACATCGTACTAACTTTATTTTAGATGAGTTTGCTAATATGCCACCACTTAAAGATGTAACTACAATGGTAACAGCTGCAAGATCTAGGTCAATTAGATTTACCTTTATCGTTCAAAACTTTGCTCAACTTAATGATGTTTATGGTAAAGAAGATGCTGAAACTATTAGAAGTAACTGTGGTAATTTAATTTATTTATTAACAACAGAACTTGCTGCTTTAGAAGAAATTAGTAAATTATGTGGCGAAGTTAAATCTAAAGAAAAAGATAAAACAGCATCAACACCACTTATTACAGTTAGTGATTTACAAAAATTAAAAATGAATGAAGTTATTATCTTACATAGTAGGTTAAATCCTTTTAGAACTAAACTTAAACCTAGTTATGAAATTGATTGGGGAACATCTGGCTTTGGTAAAGGAGAACTTAAAGAAAGAGAAAAACGTCCAATTGAGCTTTTCGATGTAAAAGAGTTTGTTAAAATTAAAAAACGTAATAAATTATTTGAAGCGTTAGATGGTGCTAAGACTGAAAGAAAAGAGCCTATGATGCCATTTAATAGTCCTGAAATTAGAGGAATACCTAGAGGATTAATGGATGATGATGAGGAAGGTCCAATCTTTAATAACTTATTTAATCCATTTAATGAGTTAAAAAATAATGAACCTGTTAAAGAAAAACCTACTCATAAAGATGAAAATGCTGCTCTTAAAGGGTTTGCTGATTTAATTAATAATTTAGCAAAAGAAGAACCTGTTAAAGTATCTAGTAATGAAAAGGATAGAATTCCTTTTGATATAAATGATTTAGATAAAAAACCAGTTGAAATGAATATTGAAAATAAAACTGCTACTCCTGAATTTGATATTGATAGTATTGTCAAAAGAATTGATGCTAAAATTGCAGAATTAGAAGAGCAGGAAAGACAAGAAAAACTTAAAAATGGTGAACCTTTAGAAAATAATGAAGATGTTACAGCCACGATAGTTAAAGAAGAACCTAAAGAAGAAATTAAAAAGGTTAATGAACCAGTAGACTATGACAAATTAGATAATACCATTGTTGAAAAGTTTGATGACTTTATGAAAGAAATTGATGAAACAACTAAAGATGAACCAATAGTTAATATTGATAATGATAGTGTTATTGTTGGAGATGTAACTGACGATCAATATTATGATGATTTCTTTAATGAAGAAGATAATTAATAAAGTTTATTCTTTTGAATAGACTTTTTCTTTCATTATTAATAATAAATGTTATAATAAGTTAGGCGGTGAAAATATGACTTATACTACCCAAATAAAAGATGAAATAACTAAGCATAATGATAGTATTAATGAAGATTTAATATCTTTATGTGTTTATTTAAAATTTAATAGTGCTTTTACCAATTCTTTAGTTGTTTATACTGAAAATGCTGCAGTTGCAAGGTGGTTATTTAAAAGTATAAAGGCTCATTATAATATCAATATTAATTTAACTATTAGAACCATTAAACGTTTTAAAAAGAAAAATATTTATATTTTAGAAATTAAAGAAAAACTAGATCTTATTAAAGAAGATATTAACAATGTTTTTACTAATGTATTAGATTATAGTTTAGAAGAAAAAATTGCGTTTTTAAAAGGAATGTTTTTATCATGTGGTAGTATTAATGATCCTAAGAAAAATGGTTATCATTTAGAATTTTTAATTAAAGAAGAAAAAGATGCTAATTTAGTTAATAATATTTTATTAAGTTTAGATTTTAAAAGTAAAATTTTAAAAAGAGAAAAAGAATATATGATTTATATTAAGTCATCAGAGAATATTAGTGATTTTATTAAATATTTAAATGCTATTAATGCTTTATTTTACTTTGAAGATATTAGAATTTATAAAGATCACAAGAATATGGTTAATAGACTCAATAACTGTGAACAAGCCAATGTTGAAAAATCAATGAAAACAAGCAAAGAAGTTATTAATAATATTAAATATTTAGAAGATAATGATTTAATAAACTTATTAGATGATAAAACTAAAATTATTATTGAATATAAAAAGAAGTATCCTGAAACATCACTAAATGAACTAGCTAATATTGTTTCTTTAGAAACTGATACTTCCATTACTAAGTCAGGAATTAATCATCATATCCGTAAAATAAATGATTTAGTAAAAAAACATAAAGAAAAAAGTAGGTAAGTTATGGAGAAATATCAAGAAATAGAGCGTTCAATTATAAAAAAATATCGTAAAGAAATATGGGCAAAATTTGTTAAAGCCGTGCAAGATTATGAACTTATAAAAGAAAATGATAAGGTTATGGTTTGTATTAGTGGAGGTAAAGATTCTTCTTTACTTGCTAAATGTATTGAAGAACTTATTCGTCATGGTAAAATAAATTTTACAGCTAAATATGTTATTATGGATCCAGGATATAGTAAGAAAAATCTTAAACTTATTGAAAATAATATGAAAGCATTAAATATAAAGTATGAAATATTTTCTAGTGATATCTTTAATATCGTAACAAGTTTAACGGAAGGAAATCCTTGTTATTTATGTGCTAGAATGCGCCGAGGACATTTATATAATAAAGCGAAAGAACTTGGATGTAATAAAATTGCTTTAGGTCATCACTTTGATGATGTTATTGAAACAACTCTTTTATCAATGTTTTATGGATCTGAAATAAAGACAATGATGCCAAAACTCCATAGTGATAATTATGAAGGCTTAGAGCTTATTCGTCCGTTATATTTAGTTAAAGAATCAAGTATTAAATCATGGGCTAAAAGTAATGATCTAACATTTATTAACTGTGCTTGTTCATTTACCGAAAAAGTAGCAAATAATACTACTGATAGTAAAAGAGTTGAAATAAAAAACTTAATTGATACTTTAAAGAAAACTAATCCTGATATTGATTATAATATATTTAAAGCCTTAGATAATATTAATTTAAACTGTGTGCTTGGAACAAAAAAAGATAGTAAATATACAAGTTTTTTAGATAATTATGATGAAAGGTAAAGTGGTAAAACTTTATCTTTTTTGATATGATTATAATGGTGATAATATGAAATTATTAGTTAAAGATATTGTAAAAATTTGTCATGGTTATCTTTTATTTGGAAATGAAAATACGATTTGTGAAAACTTTACCAAAGATACTCGAACTTTAAAAAAGGGTGACTTTTATATTGGAATAAAAGGGGCTAATTTTGATGGCAATTTATTATATGAAGATGCTTTTCTAAAAGGCGCTGGTGGATGTATTTTAGAAAAGAAATCTTTAGAAAATACTGAAATATTAAATTTTCAAAAGCCAATTATTTTAGTAGATAATGCTAAAATAGCTCTTAAGGATCTTGCTTCATATATTAGAGAAAAATCATTGGCTAAATTTATTGGAATTACTGGTAGTGTCGGCAAAACATCTACTAAAGATATGATTTATAGCGTGCTTACAAAAAGTTTTAAAACTCTTAAAACTGAAGGAAACTATAACAATGATTTGGGAGTACCTTTAACAATGTTAAGATTAAATGATGAAGAGTGCGCTGTAATTGAAATGGGAATGAATAATTTAGGGGAAATAGATTATTTAACTAAAATAGTTAAACCTCATATTGCTGTAATCACTAATGTTGGGACTGCTCATATTGGAAATTTAGGTTCTAGAGAAAATATTTTAAAAGCCAAACTAGAAATTAAAAATGGACTTGCCAATGATGGATTACTTATTATTAATAATGATAATGATTTACTACATGATTATTATTTAAAACATAAAGATAATATTATAACTATTGGTATTAATAATGAAAGTGATTTTCAAGCCAGTGATATTCAGATAGACAGCCATGGTATTAAATATACTTTAACTTATCAAAATAATAATTATGTAGTAAGTTGTCCGATTCCTAGTTTATCTTTTGTTTATAATAGTTTAACTGCTTTTGCCGTTGGTTCACTTTTAAAAATGGAACCAGAGAAAATAATTTTAGGTATTAAAGATATTGAGTTAACTAATAATCGTTTAGAATTTATTGATACTAAGAGTAAAATTCATATTATTAATGATTCTTATAATGCTAGCGTTGATTCAATGAAATCTAGTTTAGATATTTTAAAACTTGCCAAAGGAAGAAAAATTGCTTGTTTAGGTAGTATGTTAGAACTTGGCCAATATTCTAAAGAATTACATGACGAAATTGGTAAATATGTTGCCCTTAATAAAATAGATATTTTAGTTACAGTAGGTGATGATGCTAAATATATTGCTAAGTCTGCTTCTAATAATCAAATGAAAAATGATTGTATTTATTCTTTTGATAATAATGAAAAAGCTATAGAGTTTTTAAAAAGTAATTTAAAAAAAGATGATACCATTTTAATAAAAGCGTCAAATAGTTTAAAATTTAGTGAAATAGTTAATAATTTAAGAAATATTTAGTATTATGTGATAAAATAAATGATAGGGAGCATATTAAAAAATGTGCCTATAGATAGGTGGAATATATGAAAACATTAACAGCAGATGAAAAAGTAATTATTAAAGAAGATATTAAAGAATTAGTTGGATTTTGCTTAAAAAATGATTTAATAGATGATAATTTTAAAGAAAGATATGATGGCTTAGATGTTGTTTTAGATAATATTACTGGTGCTTGTAATGCGGGAGGTAAAGTTGACCATCAAAATAAAAGAATATCATTACAGACAGAAGATATGTATAATGATTTAACCCGTAGAATGATTTTTTATCATGAAATGGGACATTTATTATTTGATTATAAAGCCATGAAGAATGAAAATATTAATGCGGTTGAAAAAAGAGTTTTAAATCTTGCTCAAACTAGTGCTAAAAATACTAATCCTTTAAAATGTTTAGCCGGTTTATCTTTAATTCAAGAATATATTGCGGAAAAATTTTCAAGTTTAGTTACAGCTTATTCTTTTAATAGTGAAGTAAAATTAAGAAAAGATATTAGTAATAGATTTTGTAAAAATTATATTTATGACACTACCTTTTATAGTGCCTATGGTATAATTGAAACTATTTTAGATAATTTATTTAAAAATGAAAATATTATATCTATTTTAAAAGAAAGTTTAAATTCAGAGTTTTATATTAATTTGTTTACTAAATATAATAAAAAAGAAATAATGCTTATTTTAGAAAAATTAGGGGATGTTTATAATGCCTTAGATTTATATACTGCCAAAGATATTCCAGCTGATGAAAAAAATATGCCTTTAATATTAAATGAACTTAGTAGTTTAACAAATAGTATTAATCTTAATAATGTGAAATCGCTATGAATAAAAAAGAATTAATAAGAAAAATTAAGTTTACTTTATTTAGTATTTCAGCTGGAATAATTGAAATAGTTTCTTTTACTTTGCTTGATAAATTTACTAATTTTTCATATGCACCATGTTATTTAATTGCCCTTATTTTATCAGTACTATGGAATTTTACCTTAAATAGAGAATATACTTTTAAATCAAGTGGTAATATTCCTAAAGCGATGGCTTTAGTAGCATTATTTTATTTAGTATTTACACCGGTTTCAACTATAATTGGTAACTATTTAGCTGAAGATTTAGGTTGGAATAATACAATAGTTACTTTACTTAATATGCTTGCTAATTTTATATTAGAATATTTATATGATAAAAATATTGTTTTTAAAGGAACAATAGATACAAAAAGGTGATGTTATGTTAATATTTGATTTAGATGGAACTTTATGGGAAACAGTTGATGCAACATTAGCTGGAGCCAATGCTATCGCCCATAAATATGAAGAGGTAAAGCCTTTTACAAAAGATGTTATTGAAGGTGCGATGGGTTTAAGTAAAATTGATAATGCGAGAAGTTATATGCCATACTTAAGTGATGAAAAAGCTTTATATTATTTAGATTTAATTAATGATGCTACCTTTATTTTAATGAGTAAAGATAATGTTAAATTATATGATGGTGTAGTTGATACTATAAAAAATTTAAGTAAAAAATATAAACTTGGAATAGTTACTAATAACAATACGAGATATGCCGAAAAGTTTTTAGAAGTATCAGGTTTAAAAGATTATTTTACAGACTTTTTAGGCGCTATATCAGTTAATAAAACTAAAGGTGAAACAATTAAATTAATGGTAGAAAGAAATAATGAACCAAGTAGTTATTATATTGGTGATATTAAAAAAGATATGGAAAGTACTATAGAAGCAGGGATAACCTTTATTCATGCAAGATATGGCTTTGAACCAAATTTAGAATGTGAATATCACATTGATAGTATTAGAGAATTAGAAGGACTTTTAGAAAAGATAAGTTAAAGGTGTTTTATGAAAAGAATTACAATTGGACTATTTAATGATGCTTTTTATCCAGCAGTAGATGGTGTTGTATCTGTCGTTGATAATTATGCAAGAAATTTATGTAAAAATGCTAATGTTATAGTGTTTGTTCCTGATTATAAAAAAGAGCATGATGATAGTATATATCCTTATAAAGTAGTAAGAGTTAAATCTGTTAAAGTGCCAACTGTTGAATATACTTTAGCAGTTCCTAAATTTGATAAGGAATTTAATAAAGAAATATCAATGTATAAATTAGATATCATTCATGTTCATTCACCATTTACATTAGGTAGCATGGCTATAAAATATGCTAAGAAAAATCATATTCCGGTAGTTGCAACTATGCATTCTCAGCATAAAAGAGATTTAATGAGTATTACTCACTCAAAATTAATATCTAAAGTAGCTTTAAAAAGATTAATTCATTATTATATGATGTGTGATGTATGCTGGGCAGTAAATGGCGGGGTAGCGCAATTATTCCATAATGAATATGGTTATCCAACTTTACCTAGAGTAATGCCTAATGCAACTGAAATGACATATGTTAAAGATGTGGAAAAAGCGCGTGAATATATAAATAAAAAACATAATATAAATGACGATGAAAAAGTATTTTTATTTGTTGGAAGGCTATTTAAACTTAAAAATATTTTCTTTATTGTTGATGCTTTAGAAAAATTAAATAAAATGGAACCTACTTTTAAATATAAAATGTTATATGTAGGAATTGGGCCAGATGAAGAAGCCTTAAAAAATTATGTTAAAGAGAAAAAAATGAGTGATAAAGTAATATTTTGTGGTAAAGTTATGGACCGTGAAAAGCTATCATATTATTATAACCGAGCAGATTTATTCTTATTTCCTTCCATGTATGATGCAAACTCAATAGTTCAAATTGAAGCAGCTAGTCAAAAAACACCTAGTTTATTCTTATATGGAGCGATAACAGCTTCTGATATTATCAATAATGAAACCGGATTTATGTCAATTGAAAATCCTTATAAATATGCTGAAAAAATCATTGAAATTATGCATAATGAAGAGTTATACAATAAAGTAGCTAAAAATGTTTATAAAAAAGTTTATCAAACATGGGGACATATTACGAATGAAGTGTTAAAATTATATGTAGATATAATTAATAATTATCAAAAATAAAGTATAGGAATGATTTTATGAAAAATGCTAAAAAATTAATTAAAAATTTAATTATCTTTATTATTTTAATAATAGTAACTTTTTTAATTGTTTTTAAAGATCAAGATATTTATGATTTAATTAGCATTATTTTAAATGTTAATAAGACTTATGTATTATGTGGCATAGTTGCTATGGCTTTATATTTTGTCTTTGAATCATTAAATGTAAAATGCATTTTAAAAAACTTAGGTGAAAATGTTAAATTTATTAAAATGATTCGCTATTCTTTAGTAGAGTTTTTCTTTAGTGGTGTAACTCCAGAATCTACTGGGGGTCAACCTATGGAAATATATTATATGCATAAAGAAGGAGTAGCAATTCCTAAAACAACGGTAGCATTAATAATTCAATTAATAGCATTTCAATCTATTACTATAGTTTGTGGAATAATAGGGGCGATTATAAATTATAATTTAATAAAAGATGGACTTATTTGGTTATTTATATTTGGAATATCTTTAAATATAATTGCTTTATTAGTTATGACTATATGCTTATTTTCTAATTCACTAGCCCAAAAAATTGTAGATTTTATCTTTAAATTCTTAGTAAAAATAAAATATAAAAATGCTGATAAATTAAAAACAAGTGTTGATGAAACGCTAAAAAGTTATAATGAAAGTGCGGCTCTTATTAGAGGGCATAAAAGTGTATTTTTAAAATCATTTTTAATTGTTGCTTGTCAAGTTATCTCATATTATAGTATTACTTATTTTGTTTATAAAGCCTTTGGTTTAAATGATTATTCATATTTTCATATTTTAAGTATTCAAGCAATGCTTTATGTTTCAGTATCTAGTATGCCACTTCCTGGAGCAGTTGGAATTAGTGAAGGAGCCTTCTTAGGTATTTATAATAAAGTATTTGGTAAAAATATATTATCTGGAGCCACAATTTTAAATAGAACTATTAACTTCTATTTCTATATAATAATTGGTTTAATATGTACCTTAATTAGTGCTTTAAAACTGCAGTTAACAAGTTCAAAAGAAAAAAGTAAATAAGGAATTACTTATAATTTTTTCTCTTGCATTATATAATTAAAATGTTATAATTAAAATGTATTAAGCGATGACTTCCTTGGAAAAGAACGAGCTATAAAAAAATGAAGGCCAATAGTAGGGTGGAACCGTGCAGATATGCGCCCCTATAAACTAGGGTCTTTTTATTTTAAAAGGAGAAGATATGAAAATATTTATTGCAAGTGGTTCAAATGATAGTATTCCTCTAAAGTATTTGGAAGAAACTAAAAAAGTATGTCAAATGTTATGTAATTTAAATAATGCGTTAATCTTTGGCACATATTCTAAAGGTATGATGGGAGTATGTTACAATACTTTTAAAGATAATAATAAAGATATTATTGGTATAACAATTGATGCTTATCATAATGATTTAGTTAATTTTAAAGATATTAAAGTAGTTGAACTTTCAAATTCCTTTCAAAGATTAGAATGTATTTTTAAAGAAAGTGATATGTTTTTATTTCTTCCTGGTGGAACCGGGTCAATTGCTGAATTATTTGGCCTTATAGAAGAAATGAAAACGAATGAAAAGCAAAAGAAAATTATAATATATAACTATCAAGGCTTTTATAATAAACTACTAGAATATATTAATTATTTAAGTGATGAAGGTTTTGCTTATAAGAAAGAATTAGATAAATTAATAATTGTAGATAATATAGGTGATTTAGAAAGAGTGATAAAAGATGAAAGATAATAGTATGGAACAAATGGTAAATTTTTGTAAAAATTATGGATTTATATTTCAAGGTTCAGAAATATATGGTGGTCTTGCTAATACTTGGGATTATGGTCCACTTGGTTCAAGACTTAAAAACAATATTAAAGATGCTTGGCGTAAAAGATTTATTCAGGAGCGAAGTAATGCTTATGAATTAGATGCTGATATTTTAATGCATCCAAAAGTATGGGAAGCATCAGGGCATGTTGATAGTTTTGCAGATCCTTTAACTGATTGTAAACATTGTAAAACAAGACATCGTGCTGATAATTTGGTTAATGATTTTACTGGCAGTAGTATAGGGGATACTTTATCAAATGAAGAACTTTTAAATTATATTAAAGAAAATAATATTCCATGTCCTAAATGTGGCAAATGTGATTTTACTCCAATAAGACAATTTAAATTAATGTTTGAAACTCATAGAGGAGTAGTAGAAGATGCTAAAAGTACAGTTTATTTAAGACCAGAAAATGCCCAAGGTGAGTATGTTAACTTCTTAAATGTTCAAAGAACTATGAGAGCCCGCCTTCCATTTAGTATTGGTCAAATAGGTAAAGCTTTTCGTAATGAAATAACACCTGGGAACTTTACTTTTAGAACAATTGAATTTGAACAAATGGAGTATCAAACATTCTGTAAAGAAGGTATGGATTCTGAACTTTATGAATACTTTAAAGATTATGGTAAACACTTCTTTATGGATTTAGGTCTTCCAGCTGAAAAGTTAAGATTTCATGATCATGAAAAACTTG
>CACZQI010000036.1 GCA_902783345.1 uncultured Erysipelotrichaceae bacterium | reverse complement strand
TTCAGAAATATAATCAGGAACCATTCTCTTTGCAGTACACTTAGCTGCTAACTTTGTCAAATAATAATATTTACTTTTTGGATGAATATTATCTTCTTCTAAAACATATAATAATTTAGGAAAAGCAGGAGTAATATAAACACCTTTTTCATTTTTCATTCCATCTATTCTTTGTTTTAAAAACTCTTCAATAAGCATCGCAACTTCTTCTTTGTACTTATCAGTTTGTATGTATTTAGGAGAAACAACTGAATATAAAGAAGAACTTGCGATGATTATTGAAGAAGTTTTAAAACAAAGAATATTGGGAATGAAAAATGAAAAAGGTGTTTATATTACCCCAGCATTTCCAAAACTTCTATATGTTTTAGAAGAAGATAATATTCATGAAGATTCTAAATATTGGTATTTAACTGAACTTGCAGCTAAATGTACTGCTAAAAGAATGGTACCAGATTATATTTCTGAAAAAGTTATGCTTGAACTTAAGAAAAATGAATTTGGTGAAGGACAATGTTATCCATGTATGGGATGCCGTTCATTCTTAACACCAGATAGATCAATTAGTTTAGGAAATATTGCTAAAGCTAAAAATTATGTACCAGGAAAAGGTAAATATTATGGTAGATTTAATCAAGGTGTCGTTACTATTAACTTACCAGATGTTGCACTTTCATCAAGTAAAGATATGGATGCTTTCTGGAAAATATTAGATGAAAGATTAGATTTATGCCATCGTGCTTTACAAATTAGACATAAAAGACTTTCTAATGTAACAAGTGATATCGCACCTATTTTATGGCAACATGGCGCTTTAGCTCGTTTAGAGAAGGGTGAATCTATTCATGATTTACTTCATCATGGATATTCAACAATTTCACTAGGCTATGCAGGTCTTTATGAATGTGTTAAATATATGACTGGACACTCTCATACTGATAATGGTGAAGGTAAAGAATTTGGTCTTGCTGTTTTACAAAAATTAAATGATGCTTGTAAAAAATGGAAAGCTGAAGAAGATATTGATTACTCAGTTTATGGTACTCCAATTGAAAGTACAACTTATAAATTTGCTAAAGGTTTAAGAGAAAGATTTGGAGTTATTAAAGGAATTACTGATCGTGATTATATTACTAACTCTTATCATGTACCTGTTTTTGAAGAGATTGATGCCTTTACTAAACTAAAATTAGAAGCTGAATTCCAAAACTTATCACCAGGAGGCGCTATAAGTTATATTGAAACACCAAACTTACAAAATAATATTCCAGTAGTAATTGAAGTAATTAAGTTTATTTATGATAACATTATGTATGCTGAACTTAATACTAAGAGTGATTACTGTCAAGAATGTGGATATGATGGTGAAATATTATTAGATGATAATTTAGAATGGTATTGTCCTAATTGTGGCAATAGAGACCATGATAAATTAAATGTTGCAAGACGTACTTGCGGATATATTGGTTCAAATTTCTGGAACAAAGGTCGTACTCAAGAAATTAAAGAAAGAGTATTACATATAGATAATAAAGAAGACTAATTATGAGATATAACACAATTAGAAAAATGGATGTATCTAATGGTGAAGGCGTAAGAGTATCAGTTTTTATGCAAGGATGTGAGTTCCATTGCAAAAACTGTTTTAATCCAGAAACCTGGGATTTTACTAAGGGAAAAGAACTTACTGAAGAAGTAGTTGAGCATATTTTAGATTTATGCGCCCCTGAACATATTGTTGGATTATCAATTTTAGGTGGCGAGCCAATGCATCCAAAAAATATTGAAGGCACAACGATGATTGCTAAAGCATTTAAAGAAAGATTTCCACATAAAACCTTATGGGTATGGTCTGGCTTCTTATTTGATAGAGATTTAAAAGATAAAGAAGTTTTAAAATATATAGATGTTTTAGTAGATGGACAGTACGTAGATGAACTTCATGATTTTAGATTAAAATGGCGTGGAAGCGCTAATCAAAGAGTTATTGATGTTCAAAAATCTTTACAGAAAAATGAAGTAATATTATATGAAAAATAAGGACTAATAAGTCCTTTTTTCTATACTTTTAAATATTTTTATGATATATTTAAAAAGTAAATGAGGGATTAAATTTGATAGATGATAAAATGTTTATAAAACCAAGTAATTTGTTATTAAGTGAAAAAGAAGTTAAAGATGCTATTTTTTATTTGCAAGATTGTTATAAACAAAAGAAAATTGAACATCGTTTATTTGAAGAAGAGAATTATATTCCGGAAAATATTATATCTTTATATGTATACTATTTAGAGCAAAATGATTATCAAGCGATAGTTAAAAATTATAAATTAAAATATATTGATAATGAAGCAGAAATCGAGCCTAATGTTACATTAGAAGAAAGAATTGGTTTAGCGCATATTTATGATTTTATTAGTTCATATGATTTTAAAAATAAAACGCCTAATATTTTTGTTGATACTCTAAAAATGCACTGCCTTTTATATTCAGCTTGTCCTTATCCTGAGTTTGGGGGTAAACTAAGAGATGAACCAGTAAGATTAAGTGGCTCAAGTTATGAAGTTATTGATTCTAGTGAAGCAAGAAAAATATTTCAAAGTTATGTAACGAAGAAGATTGAAATTAACCAAGATGATATTCTTAAATATATTGAAGAATGTATAAAAGTTATGGTTGATTTAATTAAAATACAACCATTTAGAGATGGTAATAAAAGAATATTTAGATCATTATTAAATTTAATGTTAGGTAAAATTGGTCTTCCACCAATTTATATTAATATAAATGAAAGAGATGTTTATAAAGATGTATTATTAAACGCTATTGAAACTAATGATTATACTAATATTACTAAATTTTATTATTATAAAATATGTGATGCAATTGTTGAATTAGATTTAATGGATTCATTACAAAAAACAAACGAAAAAGAAACTGGATATGTTATAAAATAGTTTCTTTTTTTAAGGATTTATGCAATAATATTTATGGAATTGCCCCATAGCCAAGCGGTAAGGCATCAGGCTCTGACCCTGACATTTCGCTGGTTCGAATCCAGCTGGGGCAGCCAATTTATTGATGGAGGAAAAATGAAAAAGAAAGAAGATTTATTAGAAGAAAAATGCCATTGCCATTTAGATGAAAAATGCACTTGCGGTGATAATTGTGATTGTGATACTGAATGTGATTGCTGCTCTCAAGATTTACCACCACTTGAAGAAAAATTAGTATTAGTAGGTGTAAATGGTGAAGAAAAAACTGAAAAAGCCATCAAAATGTTAGACAAACATAAAATTGATTATGCTTTTATTGATTTAGATGAAGGTAAAAAAGAAGGGTTTTTTGATTTAGATAAAAAGATTGAAGTACCAACTTTATTATTAGTTCAAACTATTGTATCTGATGTTATATCAGGCCTAGATGAAATAAATGATGTACTTAAAGGAGAATAACTCCTTTTTTTGTATAAAAATTTAAATATATTTAACAATAATAATAGGTGATATTAATGCCCAATATTCATAGTACAATCTCTTTTTCACTGGTAAATATTCCAGTTGTAATGAATCCTATTATCAAAAATAATGATACATCATTTAATCAACTTCATAAAAAATGTTTAAATAGAGTTAAATATATTAAATATTGTCCTCATTGTAAAAAAGATGTCAAAGAAATTGATATTATAAAGGGATATAAAGTAGATGAAGATGAATACTTAACTTTTACGAAAGAAGAACTTAAAAAACTAGAACCTCAAAATGAAAAAGAAATTGAAATTGTTTCCTTTGTTAAAGAAAATGAAGTAAGTCCTTTTTATTTTGAAAAAAGTTATTTTTTAGCCGTTGATAAAAAGAGTAAAGCTTATACATTATTTTGTGAAGCGTTAAAGAAAACTAAAAAAGTTGCTTTATGTAAAACAGTATTAGCATCTAAATTTTATTACGCTATTCTTTATTTTAAAGAAAATGGTATTATTATGAATACTTTGTATTTTAATGAAGAGGTTAATTTACCGGAAAATGATATAAGCAAAGATATTAAACCTAAAGAACTTGAAATGGCGATTAAACTTATTGATTCACTAAGTGGAAAATTTGAACCAGAAAAATATAAAGATGAATATCAAGATAGAATTAAAGAAGCAATAAATGATAAATTAAATGGTAAAAGTATTAAAGCAGTTAAAAAGAATAATAAAAAACAAATTAATGATTTAATGAAAGCCTTAGAACTATCTTTAAAGGAGACTAAATGAGTCTTTGGCATAAAACTTTTAGTCCCATGCTTCTTAATGAAAGAGAAAAACCATTTAATTCTAAAGATTATCTATATGAAATAAAATATGATGGCATTAGAGTCCTTATTTATGTTAACTCAAAAGAAATAAGAATAATTAATCGTAATTTAAATGATATGACCTATTTGTTTCCAGAACTATATGCTTTAAAAAATAAAGTAAATAAAGATGTTATTTTTGATGGAGAAATAATTTGCACAGATAATGGGAAACCTTCTTTTAGCAAATTACAAGAAAGATTGCATCTTAAAGATAAAAACAAAATTGATAACAAAGTCTTATCTAATCCAATAACATTTATCGCCTTTGATATTTTATATGAGAATAAAAACTTAATTAATTTACCCCTTATTGATAGAAAAAAGATTTTAAATAATTATGAAGATGATAATATTTTTATTAAAAGTTTTTATATTGAAGAAAAAGGTATTGAACTTTTTAAAAAAGTGCAAAAGTTAAATTTAGAAGGAATTGTTGCTAAAAAGAAAAAAGGTAAATATTATATTGATACAAGATGCGATGAGTGGATTAAAATAAAAAATTTTAAATGTGAGGATTTTTTAATAGGTGGCTATAGTATTAAGAAAAGTATGTATGTAATATCTATTTCTCTTGGGGAATATAAAAATAATGATTTTTATTATGTAGGATCATGCTCATTAAGTAAGAAACATCCTTTATATAAAGATGTAATTAATAGTAAAATAGTACAAAATAGATTTGTTAATTATAATGAAAATATTAATTACATTGAGCCTAAATTAAAGATAAAAATAAATTATATGGAAAGAACTAAAGATAATCATTTGAGACAACCATTTGTCAAGAAATAAGCGCTTTACGTAAAGTTTACGCAAATTTGACACTTGTGGGGGGCAATTAAATGATATAATCACCTTAGAGTAGGTGGTTTTTCATATGAAAAAGAAAATAATAGTGTTAACAGGATTAATCGTATTTATGTTAGTAGCCTTTGGCGGATTTACTTATGCAATATTTACAAATAGTAAAAGTCAGGAAGGTAGTAATAGTGTAAGTATATATAACTGTTTAGACATCCAAATAACAGGAGAAGAAGAAATAAACTTAGATAATGCATTTCCAATAGAAGATGCAGAAGGATTACT
>CACZQI010000035.1 GCA_902783345.1 uncultured Erysipelotrichaceae bacterium | reverse complement strand
TGGTTCTCCACCTTCTAATACAGCGACACAACTATTTGTTGTACCTAAATCAATTCCAATAATTTTACTCATAATATATCATTCCTTTCATTTTATTCGAGTTTATAATTATTCATTAACTTTGACCATTGCTGGTCTTATAACTTTATCTTTATACATATAACCTTTTTGAAGTACCTCTAAGACTACTCCTGAAGGTTTATTTTCATCTTTTTCAGTTAAAACTGCTTGATGAATATTTGGATTAAACTCTACTCCTTCAGCATTTATCTCTTTAACTTCACATTTATTTAAAATGTTTATTAAATTAGTATAAATCATTTTAAATCCTTCTAAAAATCTACTTAATTCATCAGTTAAATCTGGTGTATCCATTTTAATTGCTCTTTCAAAGTTATCCACAATTGGTAATAAATCTCCAATTAATCCTTCATTAGCATACTTTAAATAATTTGAAAGTTCTTCTTCTTTTCTTTTTTTGAAATTAATCATCTCAGCGCTAATACGCATATTTTTTTCTTTTTCTTCATTTAATAAGATTTCTAACTTTTTATTTAATTCTTCAAGTTCATTATGCTTTTTTTCATTTTTCTTTTCAGTTTTTACTTTCTTTTCTTCTTTTATTTCTTTTTCCATATCTTACCTTTCTATGTAACTTTTTAAATAATTAAGTAAGGAAACAACTTTATCATATTCCATTCTTTTAGGACCAATAACGGCAATTGTTCCTTCTTCACCATTTATGTTATAACTAGTTTTTATAACTGTTACATTATCATCAAATTCATTATCTTCGCCAATAAATATGTTTATTTTTTTATCATCAGTTTCGATTTTTTTAACTAACTCAATGTTTTCAAGTTTACCAATAATGCCTTTAATTTTATTTGGCTCATCATATTCAGGCTGCTTTAAAATATTGGTTTTACCACCAAAGAAGACATCACTATTTTGAATAGTAAAATCATTAAATGCATCATAAAAGAATTTCATAACGCTTTCATATTCTTTTATTTTATCAATAATTATTGGCTTTATTTCATATTCTAACTTAGCATTTATTTCTGATAATTTTGTTCCAATTAATGATTTATTAATTATTTCACATGCTTTAACAATATCATTAACACTAATATTTTCAGGAATTATTGATTGTTTATTTTCAACATGCCCAGTATTAGTTACGACAACTGCTACTACTTTTCTTTCTTCAATCGGCACTATACTAATATGTTTTAAAGTATTATTATCAGATTCTTTACCTAAAACAATACTGGTATAATTAGTAATATCACTAATAATCTCCATACATTTAATAATTGCATCTGATGTTGCTAAATTCTTATTATCTAAAATTGTTTGAAGTTTATTCATTTCTGCATTAGTAATCTTTTTTTCTTTCATTAAATGTTCAGCATAATACTTATATCCTGCTTCGCTTGGTACTCTACCACTAGATGTATGTGTCTTTTCTAAATATCCTAAATTTTCTAATCTAGCCATATCGTTTCTAATAGTTGCTGATGAGCATTTAAGCTTTTTAACTAAAGATTTAGAACCTACTGGTCTAACCGTTTCAATATAAGTTTCAACAATTAATTTTAAAAGTTCATTTTGACGATTATTCACAAATTTCACTTCCTTATTAGCACTCTTTTTATCCAAATGCTAATCTCATTATAATATTATGCTTAGCACTTGTCAATATATGAGTGCTAATTTTAGAAAAATATGTCAAATTAATAATTTAAAAGTAAGTTTTCTTCATGTAAATAATACTGATATAATTCATCAGGCATTTTATATAATATTTCACTTAATTTTTTATCTATTTTATATTGCTTTAATATGTTATCAGCAAAAATAAAGCTATCATTTTTAAAAATATTATATATATTATTTGACGCTATATTATTACCTTTAAAATCATTAAGCATTATTAAGAAAATGTTTTTATTAGATGTAACTTCTAGATAATTAAGTATTCCCATATCATCTTCAATATTTCGTTTATTTAAATTAAAATCTAGCAAAATAATACTATTATTACTTTCAAATATGCAATAACTTCTAACATGATTATGTTCTAGATTAAAAAAATTTAATAATTTATAATCACCATTTTCATTAATAATTGAATTAATTAATTTAGTAATATACTCTTTTCCTATTTTATTTTGCCATAAATAATATATGGAAAATGGATTTAACATACTTATATAACGCATTTTTCCGTTTCTCCTTTCTAGTTATTTTTCTCCCTCTACTATATATATTACCGGTAAAGTGCCAATTTCCTTTTTTTATTTTGAAATTTTTTAAAAAAGTTTTAAATTATATACTTAAAACATACAATTAGGTATGAGAAATAAATTTATTAAAAGTACTTTAATTTTAGTAATTGGTGGCATTATAACTAAGATTTTAAGTTTTATTATTAGAGTTTATTTTACCAGAGTTATTGGTGATGGAATTAATATATATTCTCTTATTATGCCTACATATAGTTTACTTATTACTATTACACAGTTAGGTTTTCCACTTGCCATTAGTAATATTATTGCTAAAGGTGAAAAAAGAGGCAAAAATATAATGGCCTCAGTTATCCCTATTTCTATAATTTTAAATTTATTTTTAATTTTAATAATGATTCTATTTGCAAACACTTTAGCAAATGATTTATTACATGAAAAAGATGCTTATTATCCACTTATTGCTTGCTCTTTTGTCATGCCTTTTATATCACTTTCTAGCATTATTAGGGGTTATTTTTTTGGTAAACAACAAATGATGCCCCACTCTATATCTAATATTATTGAGCAACTTTTTAAGTTATTTATTGTTTTAGTAGTTTTACCTCATTTACTTAAATATGGAACTATTATAAGTGTATGTGGTTATATTTTAATAAGTATTTTATCAGAAACTATTTCTATTATAGTGTTTCTTTTATACTTACCTAAAGGATGGAAAATTACTGCTAGAGATTTAAAGCCTGATTTCGGAACTATGAAAGATGTTTTAGCCATAAGTATTCCATCTACTGGTTCTAGAATTATTGGTAATATTGGTTATTTTTTAGAACCAATTATTTTAACTTATTTTATGATGCAAAATGGTTATGCAAGTGATTTTATTATTAAAGAATACGCTATATACAATACTTATGTTATTGGCATTTTAATTGTGCCTACTTTCTTACTTGGGGCCATCTCTACTAGTTTACTTCCCGAAATATCTAAAAATATTCATAATAAAGAAATAGTTAAAAAGATATTTAAAAAAGTAATGATTCTCTCATTACTTCTAGGTCTTGTATCTAATATTGTAATTTATTTCACTTGCCCAATAATTCTCGAAATATTATTTAAAACAACTGATGGTATAACTTATATTAAATTCTTAGCCTTTTTCTTTATTATGTACTATTTCGAAGCACCACTATCAAGTACTCTTCAAGCCTTTAATGAAGCTAAATATATTATGCGAACTACTACTATTGGGATTATAATTAAACTTTTATTAATTATGATATTATCTTATTTAAAAATAGGTATTTATTCTTTAATACTAGCAGAAATTATTAATATATTTATAGTGGCTTTTTTAAACTATATTAAAGTTAAAAAAATATTAAATTAATATTTTTTAATATAAAAAACTTTACCCTAAAGTAAAGCCTTTATTTATTAATAAGTTATGATAATTTTTCGATATAATCCATGATTTTCTACAACATAACTTTGAATAAATAAATTATCCTTTTTAAAGCCATAAGTTGTATCATCAGAAAAATATTCAAATTCTTTTAAATAATTACTAATTTCTTTTTTTAATTGTTTTTCACTTTTTAATGAATAAAAGGTAGCGGCTGTAAAACAGCATTCACGATTAAAATAAGAAAATCTAGGAATAAAAATTTGTTGATTGCTAGTTCCAATATAAGTGGTTTTAAAAAAGGTTTTATTACTAAATAGAAACATTCCAATTATAATTATTATTAACCCTATAATTATTAAAATAATACTTTTCTTTTTCATAATTCTCCTTAATTATTATTTATAATTTTATTAAACATTTCACTGATAAAATCATTATCATATAGTTTATTTTCTAAGTATATATTAAATCCTTCTTTAGATGATTTAATCTCTTGATAATGAGGATAATTTTCTTCTAATGCGCTTCTTTTAACGGTATAACTATTACCACTAAAATTAAATTTAATATAATTTGCATTTTCAATTAAACTAAAGATTGAGATAGCATTATAAACTAAACTTTTTTCTAAATATTTATTATCATTAATATACCAATCAGTTATATGGTAATCAATTATTAAGCCTAAATTTGAAGTATCTATTTTAAAATCATAACCATATTCTGATAGGGGTAAGTTTCTTATTAAATTACCAGTATTACTATTATTTCCTAAATATTTATTTTGATATTTAATAATATTATCAATGCCTGCTTTTGTTCTATTAAATGGGGTTATTGGAATATTATCCATAACATATTTTTTCTCTTTATCAATAATAATATATTTATTTTTAGTTCCACTATTTACTTCATAATAATTATAGAAAATACTATCACATTCATAAACTATTTCATTAGATGTTTTAAGAAGACAAAAACGAGGTATTTGTTTTAAAGTAACGACACTTATATAATCAATAGTAATTAAAAATGCCATAAATAATATAAAATAACTAGTGCATATTAATAATCTTTTAATAATATTTAGTTTTTTAGTTAACTTAAAAAGGCCTGCAATAGATATAATTGTTCCAATAATTGAATAAATGCTTCCCCAAGAACTATCTGAAGGAAATATACAAACGGCACTAAAAGATAATAATAAGCCAATAATTATTAATGATATTCCTAAAATATTATTACTAACTCTTATTTTTTTATTTGAATAATCAATTGTATTAATAATGTTTTCCTCTAACTTTTCTTGATAAATATCTTTTTTAATTTTTTCCCCACTTAATAGTTCATTAATTGTAATTCCTAATTCATCGCATATTGGCTTAAATAATGATAAGTCTGGCATATTTCGCCCATTTTCCCAATTACCAATTGTTCGATCAGATACTCCTAGCTTTTCGGCAAGTTCTCCTTGTGTCATATTCTTTTTCTTGCGACACTCGCATATAAATTTTCCGATTTTTTCTTGATTCATAAAATTTCTTCCTTTCAGTTAATATTTTATTATCAAATGCCTTTTATTAATAGGAAATATTTCAAGGGTAACATTTTTTAAAATAAGAAATTTAATTTCTATTTAATTATACCATAATTAAAGAAAAAGAATTAAGATTTTATCTCAATTCTTTAGCATGTAAAACCATTCTTTTGGAACCATTACCAGTACAAGTTGATAAGGTTAAAATATGATCATTTTCGGTTAATTCAACATTATAATTATATACTGATCGTTTTTTGATAGTATTAAGAAATTCTTTAAATTCATTATTATCTTTAAAATCAGTACTAATATAATAATCTTCAACAGGAATGCTATAACTTGAAAAAACCTGATATTTTTTCTCTTCGCCATTTAAGTTAAAGGTTACTATATGGTTATCTTTATTAGTATACCAATTTTCTTTAATAACTCTTCTTAAAGTTCCAAACATACTACCATCTCTAGTATTATGTCCATAAATTACTATATTTTTATCATTACCATTTAAGGTATTACGATAATCAGCAAAAATCCATCCATGACGATTGCTTTCTTTATAAAAATTATTTTTTAAATAAAACTTATTATCTTCGGCTTGGACAACAATATAATTAATATTGGTATTATTTACGTCAAGATAACCAATTGTATCAGGATTAATTTTTTTTAAATCGGTAAAATTAATTTTTAATTTATTATTACCTTTATCGTCTTTAATAATCGTAATATTTTGCTCAATATCTTTCATGATAATCGCATTATTATTCTTTTCAACATACCAAATAATAATATTGATTATAGCAAACATAATGCCGAGCGCAAATAGATAAGTAATAATTTTAGCAATTGTTTTCTTTTTATTCTTCATTTTCTACCTCACTTTTAAGAAAATAGACTAGCAATTAAACTAGTCTATTTATGCTTAAAAATCATATCTTTTTAAATAGATTTTACCACTCGCAAACCCAGCAATGCTTAGTAATAAAATGTTAACATAAAGCATAATATTATCGCCAGTTTGAGGGTTAATGTATGGTGGTTCTGGTTCAACATCACCTTGTCCAAGGTTATTATAAACTGTGAATCCATCTTCTGCATTACCTTCATATGCTGGAACATATCCTTCTGGTACATTCTCTTCTAAGACTGTATATTCAATTTTTTCACCATCTTCATAAACTGGTAAATTATTGAATACATATTGCCAATTGCCTTCTAAAGTAAGAGTTACCTCTTCATAAACTTTGCCATTAGCATATAGTGCGATTGTTACTTCTGCTGGACGTAAACCTTTGAAGTTATCATCGTCTTCCCATTCTTTAACTACTTTAATGTTGATTTCTTCAGGAGTATAACTATTTGTTAAAGTAGTAATATATCCTGTTTCGTCTACTTCACTATTTGTTAAAGTATATCCTTCTGGTAATTCTGCTTCAGTCCATGTATAAGTAATTTTTTGACCTTTACTATTTACTGGTAAATCTTTGATAGTAGCAGTCCAATTGTTAGCTTCATTTAAGGTAACAGTATCACCATTACTTAATGTTACTACTAATTCACTTGGACGTTTACCGTCTTGATTTTCAGCGTCATCCCAGATTTTTATAACTTGAACGCTTGTAGTTTCTGGTGTATATGCATTGGTTATTGTTAATGTTTCATTATCAATTGTTTTTTCATAATCACTTACTTCGTTTTCATCTACTGTA
>CACZQI010000034.1 GCA_902783345.1 uncultured Erysipelotrichaceae bacterium | reverse complement strand
TAATGATGATAAAAAAATTGGTGTACCAAGAAATACGACTTTTAGCATTGATACAGAAGAAGCTATAGAAACGCTTCCTAAAACAGTAGTTTTTTTAGGAAGTTTAAGAAAGCAGTTAGACTCTATAAAAAATCAAGCCTATGAATATCAGAAAAATGGATATACTGTGTTAGCACCAAAAATATCTGCTGTAAAGAAAGATACTAATGGATTTATTATATTTGAAGATGATGAGAGTGATGAACCAATTATTATAGAAAAAGATTTCTTAGAAAAATGCCTTAAATCAGAAGAAATTGTCGTTTGTGACAGCGATGGTTACATTGGAAATACAGTTATGATGGAAATGGGATATTTACTTGGAAAAGGTAAGAAAATAAAATTTATTGAAGAACCAATTGAAAAATGGGTTATGGCTACAGTCGAACATTTAGAAAAACAAACGGAGCCGGTTGCAAAACGTCAAATTTAAATTGCAGTTATGCAATTTTTTTCTTTTTAAACAATTCGACTTACTTTTTGACAATCACCACATGGAGATTTTGATCATATGGGAGAAGCTATTAACTTAGTAAATAACTTTAAAGTAGAAAAAGTAATATTCAATTGTGGATCATTTAATGATTTAGAGAAAGAACTTATAAAAGTTTTGGATAAGAAAAAGATTAAATATTATTCCTGTATTAAAGTATTAAATATAGATAAGAATAAATTATATTTTTTACAGACTAAGGAATATGATAATGAAAATGATAATAGTAATGTAATAATCACTGAACTTCATGGTTATAAATTTATGTTTATGGGAGATGCATCAATTACTACTGAAAAAGAAATATTAAGTAAATATAACTTACCAGATGTAGATGTATTAAAAGTAGGTCATCATGGAAGTAGGACAAGTAGTGGAAAAGATTTTATAAATGAGATTAATCCCAAATATTCTATTATAAGTGTTGGAAAGAATAATCGTTATGGTCATCCAAATAAAGAGGTATTTAATTATTTAGAGACAAAATATATAGAACGGATCAAGATGAAAGTATTATGTTTAAAAATATAAATAAATAAAAGTTAAGCCGGATTTAATTAAAAAACTACTTATATTTATTACACTTTTTTACAATAAATACCATAAAATATTAAGTACACTAATTAGTGTTTTAAATAGATTGGGATAATTCCCTAAAATAAAAGTGCTTTATGCACTTTTATTGCGCTTAAATAGTGATTTTAATAATAATTTGATTGATTTTTATTTGTATATATAATATAATTAACTAGAAGTTTTATCTTGGATTGGATTTGTCTTCCGATTTCATTCTAGGGTATGACCGATTATATTAGAAAGGAAGGATAATAATGGCAGTAACTAAAGAACAAAAAGCTAAGAGATTAGAAGAATTTACTGGTGGAAAAACTAATACTGGTGATACTGGATATCAAATAGCTGTACTTACTGATGAAATTAACAATTTAACAGAACATTTAAAAGATAATAAACATGATTATCACTCAAAAAGAGGACTTTATATCATGATTGGTAAAAGACGTAGTTTATTAGATTATTTAAAGAAAACTGATGTTGTTAGATATCGTGAAGTTATAAAGAAATTAAATATTAGAAAATAGGGCACTAACTTTTTTAGTGTCTTTTTATTTATGAAAGGGTTATAAAAATGAAGAAAGAATTTAAATATGATTTTTTAGGAAGAGAAATCGTAGTTGAAACTGGAGAGCTTGCTAAACAGGCTGATGGTGCTGTATTAGTTCGATATGGAGATACGGTAATATTAACAGCTGCTGTAATGAGTGATACAGTTGGAACAGGAGATTTCTTTCCCCTTACCGTAGTATATAATGAAAAATTATATTCTGTAGGAAAGATACCTGGTGGTTTTATCAAAAGAGAAGGAAGACCTTCTGATGCTGCAACACTTGCTGCAAGACAAATTGATAGACCAATTAGACCAATGTTTGATGAAAATTTTAGAAATGAAGTACAAGTAATTAATACTGTTTTATCAGTAGATCCAAATAATAGTCCAGAAATGACTGCTTTATTCGGTTCATCACTTGCACTTGGAATATCTAAAATTCCATTTGATGGTCCTGTTGCTGGCGTAGTAGTTGGTAAAATTGGTAAAGAATATATTATTAATCCAACTGCTGATCAAATTGATAACTGTGAACTTACTGTAACAGTAGCTGGTACTAAAGATGATATTTGTATGATTGAAGCTGGCGCTAAACAAGTAAGTGAAAAAGAAATGCTTGAAGCTTTAATGTTTGGTCAAAAGCATGTTAAAATGCTTTGTGAGTTTCAAGAGAGTATTATTGACGTTGTAGGTAAAGAAAAAGTTGAGGTTGAACTTGCTAAAATTGATCCAGAATTTGAAAAAGAAGTAAAATCTTATGCTGAAGAGGATATGCTAAATGCTGTTCAAATTAAGGATAAAATAGAATCTTATGCAAGAATTGATGAAATAAAGGAAGATACAGTTGCTCATTTTACAGAAATATATCCTGAAGATGAGAATGCTGCTAAAAACGCAAAAAAGATTGTTGATTCTATTGAAGGTGAAGTAGTTAGAGATTTAATTACTAATAAAAAGGTTAGACCTGATGGAAGAAAAGTTGATGAAATAAGGCCACTTTCTGCTTATATTGATTTACTTCCAAGAACTCATGGTTCTGCTGTATTTACCAGAGGTCAAACTCAAGCTCTTGCTACAACAACACTAGGTGCAATTGGTGAACATCAAATTTTAGATGGCTTAGGATTAGAAGATACTAAGAGATTTATGCTTCACTATAATTTTCCTAACTTTAGTGTAGGTGAAACTGGTAGATATGGTTCTCCTGGTAGAAGAGAAATAGGTCATGGAGCGTTAGGAGAAAGAGCACTTTTACAAGTTATTCCATCTGAAGATGAATTTCCATATACAATTAGAGTTGTATCTGAAATTTTAGAAAGTAATGGCTCATCTAGTCAAGCTAGTATTTGTGCTGGATGTTTAAGTTTAATGGCTGCTGGTGTTCCAATTAAAGCCCCTGTTGCTGGTATTGCAATGGGATTAATCACTAAGGGTAAAAAATATACTATCTTAACAGATATTCAAGGCATTGAAGATCATATGGGAGATATGGACTTTAAAGTTGCTGGAACCAAAAAAGGTATTACAGCACTTCAAATGGATATTAAAATTAAAGGTGTAACTAAAGCAATTCTTAAAGAAGCCTTAGCTCAAGCTAAAAAAGCCCGTATGGAAATACTAGACTTAATGGCTACTGTAATTGAAGAACCTCGTAAAGAATTATCACCATATGCTCCTAAAATTGAAATGATTAATATTAATCCAGATAAGATTAAAGATGTTATTGGTCGCGGTGGTGAAATGATTACTAAAATTATTTTAGAATGTTCACCTGAAGGAGTTAAAACAGTTAACGATAAAGATGCTGTTAAAGTAGACTTACAAGATGATGGTAAAGTAATTGTTTATCATACTGATAAAGATGTAATAAGAAAAACAATTGAAAGAATCGAAAATATTGTAAGAGAAGTAGAAGAAGGTAAAACTTATACTGGTAAAGTAACAAAAGTTGAAGATTTTGGATGCTTTGTATCATTATGGGATGGTTGTGAAGGACTTGTTCACGTATCACAACTTGCTCATGAAAGAGTAAATAAACCAAGTGATATAGTTAAAGTAGGCGATGAAATTGTTGTAAAATCTTTAGGTTATGATAATAAAGGTAGACTTAACTTATCAAGAAAAGAAGCTTTACCAAAAAGTGAGAAAAAAGAAGTAAAAAAAGAAGAAACATCTGAAAAACCTAGAAGAGGAAGAAAAGCAAAGGAAGATTAACCCTTCTTTTTTTTATGTATTTCGTTTATAATAAAGATTAGGTGATTAAAAATGTTTGAATATATGGGAGATAGAATTAGTAATGCCATTAAAAATATTAAAGGAATGGGTAAAATTACTGAAGAAAATATCTCTGATGCTATAAGAGAAATACGCATGGCTTTATTAGAAGCCGATGTTAATTATGAAGTAGTTAAAGAATTTACTAAAAATGTTAAAGAAAAAGCCTTAGGCTTAGATGTATCAAAAAGCTTAAAACCAGAGGAAGTTTTTATAAAATTAGTTAAAGATGAATTAGTATCTTTACTTGGAGAAAATTATATTCCTTTAGAAACTTCTAAAAATCCCTGTATTATAATGCTTGTTGGTCTTCAAGGTAGTGGTAAAACGACAACATGCGCTAAAATTGCAAATTTAGTAAGAAAAAAACATAGTAAAAATCCACTTTTAGTTGCTTGTGATGTTTATAGACCGGCTGCTATTGACCAGTTAATTGAACTCGGAAAAAGTTTAAATATTCCAGTTTTTTCTAAAGGGAAAGAAAATCCCCGTAATATAGTTAAAGAAGCCTTAAATTATGCTAAGGAAAATAAAAATGATTATATTATTGTAGATACAGCAGGACGCCTTCATATCGATAATGAACTCATGGATGAATTATCTGATTTAAGTGAGATAATTAAACCGGATGAAACACTTTTAGTAATTGACGCTATGATGGGACAAGATGCAATTAATGTTATAAATGGTTTTAATGATAAATTAAAATTAACCGGGGCAATTCTTACTAAAATGGATGGCGATACTAAAGGTGGAGTTGCTTTATCGGTAAGGCACTTAACTAATATACCAATTAAATTTATTGGAGACTCTGAAAAAATGGATGGTTTAACTGAATTCTATCCAGAAAGAATGGCTGAGCGTATTTTAGATATGGGAGATATCTTATCAATTGCCGAAAAAGCGACAGAAGCAATTGATGAAGAAGATGCCAAAAATTTAACTAAAAAAATGCAAAATGGTAAATTTGATTTAGAAGACTTTTTAAGTACAATGAATCAGATGAAAAAATTAGGACCTCTAGAAAATATATTAAAAATGCTTCCTGGTGCTCGTAATATGGGACTATCAAATGTTCAAATAAATCCTAAAGATATGGCGCATATTGAAGCAATTGTCTTATCTATGACGCCTTATGAAAGAAAACATCCAGAAATATTAAAAGCTAGTCGTAAACAAAGAATTGCTAAAGGCTCTGGTCGAAGCGTTGAAGAAGTAAATAGATTACTTAAACAATTTGATTCTATGAAAGATATGATGAAAAAAATAAATAATGGTACATTTAAAATGCCATTTTAGAGGTTAAATGAAAAAAGTTAAAATAATAATTATAATAATTGTAAGTTTATTAATTGTTTTTTGCTTAGCATTTGGCATAAAAAAATATTTAGATTATTTAAAAATAAAAAATGCCGTTATAGAAATAACTTATAATGATGATTTAACTATTGAATTTAATGCCAAAGATGTTAAAGTATCTAGTTTTATTAAATCGATAAATGGAAATATTTTGAATGATTATGAAATTAGTACATTAAAATTAGGGCCAAAAGAAATTAAGTATGAGTATATAAATGATGATGGTATCAAGTTAAAACAAAGCTTTAATATTGAAGTTGTTGATAAAACGCCACCACTTATTTGGCTTAATTCTACTTATAGTATATCTGTTGGTAGTAAAGATACTTTAATAAATAATATTCTATGTGGAGATAATTTAGATAGTGAACCAAAATGCTATATTGAAGGAGATTATGATTTAAATACTGTAGGTAATTACCCATTAACATTTAAAGCCGAAGATAAATATGGTAATGTTAGTAAAAAAGATTTTACTTTAAAAGTATATAAACCAAGTGGTTCATCTTCTAGTTCTAAAAAAACTACTTATAAAAATTTTACTGATATAATAAGTGAATATAAAACTGATAATATTAAGATAGGATTAGATTTATCAGAGTGGCAAGATTATCCTGATTACGAAAAACTTAAAAATGCCGGAGTAGAATTTGTTATTTTAAGAGTAGGTGGCACTAAAGGAAGAGAAGGAGACTATTTTCTAGATAAATCTTTTGAGTATAATATTAAAGAAGCAAATAAAGTAGGCATTCCCGTTGGTTTATATTTCTTTTCCTATGCAACAAGCATTGAAAAAGCGAAAGAAAATGCTACTTGGCTTCTTGATAAAATAAAAGGATACAAAATAGATTTACCAATTTCTTTTGACTGGGAAAACTGGAATAGATTTAATCAATATCATATAAGTTTTTATGAGCTTTCAATGATGGCTGATGCTTTTATTAAAGAAGTAGAAAAAAGTGGCTATCAAGGAATGAATTATGGTAGTAAAACATATTTAGAAAATATGTGGATGGAAAGTAATAATACTATTTGGCTTGCACATTATACATCAAAAACTAATTACCAGGGTCAATATAAATTCTGGCAAATATGTGATAATGCTTTAATTGACGGAATAAATGGTCCAGTTGATGTTAATATTATGTATGAATAAAATCTTATCTATTTTTAAGATAAGATTTTTTGAATGTTAAAAATACTATTAAATTTGTAATAATGCATATTACTAATGCTCCGATAATATCATAAATATAATGTTGTTTTACTAAAATAGTTGAAATTATTATTAATAAGGCCAATATACTAATAATAATTTTATTTTTAGTTTTAATATTTTTAATTAATATTAAACTTATGATTATTTGAAAGCAGTATAAACAGTGAATTGATGGAAAACAGTTAATTGCTGGATTATCAAAAAAGTAAGTTACTTTAAGAACTAAAGAAGTAAAACTATCTAATAAACTATAATTTATTTCTGGTCTTATCATAATAGTTGGATAAATTAAATAAATAATATAACAAATGATAGTTCCACTTATAGATGCTACAACAGATAAATAATACTTTTTCTTATCATGAATAAAAAGATAATAAAAACTAAAAAAGGTAAAGAAATAAAATAAATTATAAATATAAATAAAATAAGGACAAAAAGGAATTAAATTATCAATAGTTGTATTTATATAATGATAATTATGCTGTAAATATTTAATAAAAAAATAAATAAGTGGTTGCAATAACATAAAAAATGATATTGTTAAGAGGAAATTTTTATCTTTAATTTTACTAAAAAAGTTTATTAATTTTTCTTTCATTTAAATCACAATGTTATTTTAAAAAAATTCCATAAAAAAAGCAAGTAATAGCTTACTTACTTATTTATGTAATACCTTACCAATTGCTTCACTAGCATTACCTTGTTTGAATGCTTCTAAAACTTCAATTGGGACAGCAAATATAATTGTATTTGATTGATCTGATGATAAATCATTTAAAGTAGCAAGAGTTCTTAAATGTAAAGCACCAGGTGTAGAAGCCATAATAGATGCTGCTTTTGCTAAGTTTTCACTAGCTTGAACTTCACCTTCAGCCTTTGTAATAACAGCTATTTTTTCTCTTTCTGCTTCCGCAACTTTAGCAATTACTCTTTGCATTTCTTCAGGTAATTTAATGTCTTTAAGTTCAACATTTTCAACTTTAATACCCC
>CACZQI010000033.1 GCA_902783345.1 uncultured Erysipelotrichaceae bacterium | reverse complement strand
TAAAATTGCTAAATTAAATGAAGAACTTGGTATTAAATCTACTAAAGATAGTGAAATAAATGCTTATTATGATAAAGTTAAAGAATTAAATGCTCCAGATAAAATTAAAGAAAAGTTAAAAAATGAAATATCTAAATATGAATATACACCAAATAATAACCCTGAAATATCTGTAATAAGGAATTATATTGATACAGTTTTATCACTTCCGTTTAATAAATCATCTAAAGAAGAAACTAAGGAAGAGAAAATATCTAAAGCTCTTAATTCTTCTCATTATAAAATGGATAATGTTAAAAGAAGAATTATTGAATATGCACTTTTAAAAGAAAAAAATAAATCTTTAGAAAATCCAATTATATGTTTAATTGGGGCTCCTGGAGTCGGTAAAAGTACGATATCAAGAGCAATTGCGGTATCTTTAAAAAGAGAATTTTATAAAATAAGTGTTGGTGGCTTAAATGATTCAGCTGAACTTATTGGGCATCGTCGTACATATTTAGGTGCTGCTCCTGGTAAAATAATTGATGCTTTAATTAAATGTAATACTAATAATCCCGTTATTTTAATTGATGAAGTAGATAAAATGGTTAAGGATTATAAGGGAGATCCTGCTAGTGTTTTATTAGACATCCTAGACCCTAATCAAAATAAAGAATTTGTTGATAATTATATTGAAGAACCTTTTGATTTATCTAATGTCTTATTTATATTAACTGCTAATGATATTGACGCAATACCAGCGGTTTTAAGAGATAGATTAGAAATTATTAATTTAGATAATTATACAATTTATGATAAAAAAGAAATTGCTATTAATTATATAATTCCTAATATTTGTAAAAAATATAATATTAAAAAAATAAATATTACGGAAGATGAAGTACTTGAAATAATTAAAGGATATACTAGTGAACTTGGTGTTAGAGAACTTGAAAGAATTCTTGATAATTTAATTAGATATATGATTATTCATAATATCAAAAATAGCCCTAATTTAAGAGAAATTTTAGGAAAAGTAAAATTTGAATATCAAGAAATTCATAATTTAGTTGGTGAAACTAATATCATTGGAGTATCTAGTATGGGTGGTGCTTTAATTAAAGTATCATCTATAATGGTACCTATGATGTATGATTCAAATGTTACTGGTAATATAGGTGAAGAACTTATTGGTGCGATTAAAGTAGTCCAAAGTTATTTAAAAAGTAATAGTTATATGGATTATAAGAAAAGTACTAATGGAATTCATATTCATTTTAATACTCATAAATTTAAATTAGATGGAACTAGTGGATCTTTAGGGGTTGCTATGAGTTTATGCAGTTTATATAGTAATAAACAAATAGCATCTGATATAGCTTTTATTGGTTCATTAGATTTACATGGCAGAGTATTAAAAGTTGCCAGATTAAAAGATAAAGTAATTACTGCTTATAATAATGGAATTAAAATGTTATTTGTTCCAGCCGATAATAAAATTGATGAAGAAGAAATACCAGAATTTATATTAAAAGAAGTAAATATAATATATGTATCTTCATTTGAAGAAGTATATAGTCTTCTTATCAAGAAAAAATAAATATAGATTATAGATTAAGACCAAATGGTCTTTTTTAGTAGCAAAATTTAAAAATCTGTCTTAAAGATATCCCCCCTTTTGTTAAATTTGTGATAAAATAATTTATAGGTGTATTATGAGAAGAGAAGATGTAGATTACAATGAATTAAGCCCAATGATGCAACAATACATGGATATTAAAAAGGATTATGAAGATATCTTGCTCTTTTATCGTGTAGGGGATTTTTATGAATTATTCTTTGAAGATGGTCTTACGGCTTCTCATGAACTTGAACTAACTTTAACAGGTAAAAATGCTGGTTTAAAAGAAAGAGTCCCTATGTGTGGGGTTCCTTATCATGCTGTTAAAACTTATTTAGAAAAAGCAATTAATAAAGGATTTAAAGTTGCGATTTGTGAGCAGATTGAAGACCCAAAACTTGCTAAAGGTATGGTTAAAAGAAAAGTTATCAATGTCGTATCTAAAGGGACGCTCGTAGACTTAGATTTTTTAGATGGTCATGATTTTAATTATTTAGGTAGTATCTTAGATTTAGATTATGTCTATGTTTTAACCTATGCTGATGTATCTACTGGTGAAATTAATAGTGAAATTTTATCTCATAATGAAGAATCACTTTTAAATAGAGTGCTTAAATTAGATTTAAAAGAAATTATTTTAAAAAATGATTTTGATATTAAACTTTTAAATGTTTTTAAAAATACTTATGGCATTAATATTACGATAATAGATAATTTATATCAGGATGATTTATCTATCTTAACTGATGTTAAAGATGTTAGAGTTATTGAAGGCGTAAAGCATTTAATTTATTATTTAAATGTAGTTGAACTTAAAGAAATTGATCATTTTAATCATGTTAATGTAATTGATTCTAATGCTTTTCTTAATTTAGATATTCATTCAATTCGTAATTTAGAGTTATTTGAAACTTTAAGACTTAAAGAAAGACAGTATAGTTTAATCTGGTTTTTAGATAAATGTAAAACTTCGATGGGTTCAAGAACTTTAAAGTCTTGGCTTTCAGCTCCATTAAAAAATAAAGATGATATTGAAAAGCGTCTTGATACAATAACGAAGCTAAATAATGAATTTATTATAAGAGAAGAACTTCTTAAAGATTTATATGAAGTTTATGATTTAGAGCGCTTATGTGGGAAACTTATTTGTGGTTCATTTAATGCAAGAGATGCATTGCAAATTAAAAAGAGTTTAGAGTATTTACCTAGAATTAAAGAAAACATAGAAACATTAAATCTGCCTATTGATATTAATACTCATGAAGAATTATATAATTTGCTAGAAAAAGCATTATATGAAGAACCTCCTGTTACATTAAAAGAAGGTTATTTAATTAAATCTGGTTATAATATGGAACTAGATGAACTTAAAATAATTAGAACTGGTGGTAAAGAATTTATTGCTAGTTTAGAAGCATCGGAAAGAGAAAAAACAGGTATTCAAAACTTAAAGGTTGGGTTTAATAAAGTATTTGGTTATTATTTAGAAGTAAGTAAAGGACAACTTTCTAATGTTAAACCAGAGTTTGGTTGGGAAAGAAAGCAAACTTTAACTACTGGTGAAAGATTTATTACGCCAGAATTAAAAGAAAAAGAAGCCTTAGTTTTAAATGCGGAAGAGCGTATTATTGAACTTGAATATAATTTATTTATGGAAATTAAAGATAAACTTAAAGCACATGTTCTAGAGCTTAAAGAAACGGCTAAAAATATAGGTATTATTGATGCTTTATGTTCTTTATCAATAGTGGCAGAAAATAACGGATTAGTAAGACCTACTTTTAATGATAACCATATTCTTGATATTAAAGGGGGATTTCATCCTGTTATTAATGCTGTAGCAAGTGGAACTTATGTTAAAAATGACTTATTAATGGATGAGAAAACTAATACTTTACTTATTACGGGGCCTAATATGAGTGGTAAATCTACTTATATGAGACAACTTGCCATTATAATTATTATGGCGCAAATTGGTTCTTATGTTCCAGCAAGTGAGGCTAATTTAGGTGTATTTGATGCAATATTTACAAGAATAGGGGCATCTGATGATTTAGTATCAGGTGAGTCAACTTTCATGGTTGAAATGTTAGAAGCAAGAAATGCAATTGTTAATTCAACGGAAAATTCTTTAATTTTATTTGATGAACTTGGAAGAGGAACGGCTACTTATGATGGCATGAGTTTAGCCGAAGCCATACTTATTTATGTAACAACTAAGATAAAATGTAAAACTTTATTTAGTACTCATTATCATGAATTAACTAATTTAGATCGTAAATATAAAACTATTAAAAATGTTCATGTTAGTGCGACTGAGGAAAATGGGGAACTTACTTTTTTACATAAAGTTGAGGATGGTGCTGTTGATAAAAGTTATGGTGTTCATGTTGCTAAACTTGCTAATATGCCAAATGAAATAATTGATAATGCTGAAAAAATACTTACGAAATATGAAAAAAGTGGCAAGGCTGATGTCAAGGATTATACTGAGCAATTAGAATTTAATTTTAATGAAGCACCAGTCAATGAAGAATTAAAAGCTAAATTGGATGCTATTGATATTTTAAAAATAACACCACTTGATGCGATTAATTTAATCTATGAACTTAAAGAAATGGCTAATAAAAAGTAATTTTTTAGGGGTGCAGATTTTTAAAATTTAATTTTGCCTGCATTAATAAAGGGATTGCGAGCGTGTTTTCAATAAAAAATTTTTTTCGAGTTACAAAATATTAAAATCTGTATGGAAAATTAAGGAAAAATCATACAGATTTTTATTTTTGATATGAAATTTTATACAGATTTTAAAAATCTGTTTGTTTTTGGCTGCAAATATTAAAAATTGGTAATTTGCTTTTGACTTTGTCTTTTGTTAAAGTGATTAAGGGAGGCACAAAATGAAGCAAAAAAGAAGTGAGCATTTTTTAATAAGTGATAAGTTTATAAAAGTATTATCTGCAAGATGTCCAGAAATAATTGAACGCTTAGTATGTTTAATCT
>CACZQI010000032.1 GCA_902783345.1 uncultured Erysipelotrichaceae bacterium | reverse complement strand
TGGCAGGGGTGGAGAGAATCGAACTCCCATCAAAAGTTTTGGAGACTCCTATGCTACCATTATACCACACCCCTGTGGACAAAAAGATTATAGCACAATCCTTTTGTTATTTCAAATATTTTTATAAATGATTTAAAGCCTTATCTAATTTATGATTATATGAGGCTTTTAAAATGATAATAATTAATATTAATAATAGAACAACACCGCCAGATATTAATAATAAAGTCTTATTTCTATTAATAGTATCTTTAAATCTAATTAAAAGTGTATTTTCTTCTTTTAATCTTGCTCTAATAGTGTAAACTCTTACTTTTTCAGTAGGGGATGTAACTTTCACTAAAACCTTATTACCATTTTCACTTAAATTATCAGCGCCAATTATTTCAACTGTGGCTTTTTCATCTTCGGCTATAGCTTTAACATTTAACTTATTTACATTATCATCTATATAAATAACATAATCAGCATAGTATTTTTTAAACTTAATTTTATATCCTTCAACTTCTAATGATTTTAAATAAACATTATCGTTATTTTTCTTTTCATTATTAGTTGTTGGTTCCGCTTTTTTAGTAGTTTTAGTAGAAGACTTTTTAGTAGTAATTGGCTCTTTAATTTCTAATTTTTTAATATTAGGTATTTCTTCTTCAATAATAGAAGGGATTTCTTCAATTACTACTTCTTCATCTTCTTCAATTATAATTTGAATATCTTTTTTAGAAGTATCAGTTATTAGATTTAAATCATTTGTATCATATTCATTAGTATTCTCTTTTAATTTAAATAGTCCAGCACCGGCTTCGCCCATCACAATCGCACTAGCATTTAAATCACTATCTTTAACATAAAAATCTATTTTTAAATTATAATTTCCACAATTTAAATAACCATCTTGGCATTTATCAGGATAATTTTCATCTGGGAAACTCATTACTGAATATTCACCATTATCTTCATATATTGCCGATATCCAACCAGGACTATCTATACTTTTAACAGCAAAGAAATTGTGATCAAATTCTAAATCAAAACCAGCCAGCCAAATACCTTCAGTATCCATACTATTTTTATTTATGCCATCAAAATTAATGTTAAATTCAACAGTTATCGTTTCACCCATTTTAGTCTTAGATGGGCCAGTAATACTTTTATCTTTAATCGTAATTGCACTTACATTTAAAATAAATGATGTAAAAATAAATAAACTAATTAATAACTTCTTCATAAAACACCAATACCTTATATAAATATTATAACACGGATAAATTAATCTAAAAAGATAGCATTTAAGAAAAAATTCTTTTATAATTAAGTTATGAGAAATAAAGTTATATGTTTTATATTATTATTTATTATTTGGACCATATTAGTACTTACTAATAATTTAACATGGTTTGATAACGCTATATATAGTTTTTTAATATCATTTAAAAGCACTAGTCTTACTAATTTTATGATATTTATTACTAATCTTAGTGGAGTTAAATTTACGATAATTGTATCAATATTATCACTAAGTCTTTTAATATGGAAAAGAAAAGAATGCTTATATTTAATTGGTTCTTTAGGGGTAGGGGTTACATTAAATTTAATATTAAAAAATATTTTTAATAGAGAAAGACCGATTAATTTAAGATTAATTGAAGAAAATGGTTTTAGTTATCCTAGTGGACATGCTATGGCAAGTTTGGCTTTTTATGGAGCGATAATTGTAATTGTTAATAACTTAAATATAGATAAAAAGTATAAATATTTAATTAATATCTTTCTTGGTTTATTAATTTTCTTAATTGGACTAAGTAGAATATATTTAGGAGTTCATCATCCAAGTGATATTATTGGTGGATGGCTTATTATAATTGGACTATTATTTATATTAGATTATATAATAAAAAAGGAGAATAAATGAAAGCATTAATAACAGGAGCAAGTAGCGGTATTGGAAGAGATATGGCTAGAGTACTAGATAAACTTGGCTATGATTTATATTTAACAAGTAGAAATGAAAATGAATTAAAAAAATTATGTAGTGAGTTTAAAAATGCTAAATATTATGTTCATGATTTAAGTAAAGAAAAAGAAGCTTATAAACTTTATGAAGAAGTTAAGAATGAAAAGATTGATTTTTTAATAAATAATGCTGGTTTTGGTTTATTTGGCTTTTTTAATGAAACATCTTTAGATACAGAACTTGAAATGATTGATGTTAATGTTAAAGCGGTTCATGAGCTTACTAAATTATTTTTACAAGATATGACTAAAAGAGATAATGGGCGAATTTTAAATGTAGCATCAAGTGCTGGTTTTTATGCTGGGCCTTATTTAAACACTTATTATGCGACTAAGAATTATGTTTTAAAACTAACTTTAGCCATTTATGAAGAATTAAGGATTCAAAAAAGTAATGTTAAAATAAGTGTATTATGTCCAGGACCAGTTAATACTAATTTTAATAATGTAGCTGGTGGCTCTTTTAATACCAAAGGTTTAAGTAGTAAGTATGTGGCTAAATATGCGATAGATAAAGCATTAAAAAATAAACTTATTATTGTGCCAGGATTTAAAATGAAAATGGGATTATTTTTCGCAAGATTTTTACCATATAAATTACAACTTAAAATTATCTATAAAATTCAAGCAAATAAAAATAAATAATTTACATATATTTGTATTATGTGATAAACTTATCAAAGGGTATGGTGAATAAGATGTTAATTTTAATTATAAAAACAATTATTATAGGTTTAATTGAAGGTATTACTGAGTGGCTACCTATAAGTAGTACTGGTCATATGATATTAGCTAATGAATTTATAAAATTAGATGTTACCGATGCATTTTGGGAAATGTTTGAAGTAGTTATTCAATTAGGTGCGATAATGGCAGTAGTAGTTTTATACTTTAAAACTTTATTTCCATGGGGATTTGGTAAAACAAAAAATGAAACGAAAAAAACTTTTAATTTATGGTTTAAAATAATTGTTGGCTGTATTCCATGTGCGATTATTGGGCTTTTATTTGATGATATTATTAATGAAAAATTTTATAATCCTTGGACAGTTGCAGTGATGTTAATTATATATGGTATCTTATTTATTGTAATTGAAAATCTTCATAAAAATAAAAGCGCTAAAGTAAATAATATTGATGATTTATCATATTTAGATGCCCTTAAAGTAGGACTATTCCAAGTATTATCTATTATTCCTGGAACTAGTAGAAGTGGAGCAACTATTTTAGGAGGACTTATTATTGGTTTAGATCGTAAAGTAGCCGCTAATTTTACTTTCTTTTTAGCAGTACCAGTTATGCTTGGAGCATCACTTTTAAAAATAGTTAAATTTGGCCTTTCTTTTACTAATGCCGAAATAATTATTTTATTAGTAGGAATGATTACCGCTTTTATAGTATCAATAGTAGCAATTAAATTCTTACTTAAATATATTAAAAATAATGACTTTAAAGTATTTGGATATTATCGTATAGTTTTAGGTATTATCGTACTTTTATACTTTATCTTAAAATAGGAAGGCAGATATGAAAAATAAATTATTTCTTTTTATAGTACTTTTAGTATTATTTGTTTTTGGTATCCTTATCTATGACTTTAGTGATAAAATGGATAGTGTTTTAACTGATAACAAATGGTATTTTAATGATAATAATGATATTTACATTTTAAGTTTAAAGAATAATAAATTTAATTTAACTAATGAAGAGGGAGAAAAAGCTTTAGAATATCGAAATTGTAATTCTTTTCAATATAATAGTAATGTAAGCAGATTAAAACTAAAATGTGATGGGGTAATTAAGAAAATATATATTTCTAGTTATGATGATAATTCTTTAGTATTAAATGAAAATGGAGAAGAGAAAAGTTTTTATAGTAGTAAAGAACTAGCCTTAATTGAGCATTTTAAAAGAGTTAATGAATTATCAAATGATGAATATGAAAATCTTTTAAGTATAAATTTTAATGAAGATTTATTTATAAGTTATAAAGAATTTATTAAATTATACAAAAATAAAAAGTCTTTTTATATTGGACTAGTTTCAAATAATATTAATTATGAAAATGTTTATAATTATCAAGTTTTAAACAATTTAATTACCAATAGTACTAAAAAGTTTTATTTAATTAATGTTGATAATTTAAATGAGAAAGAATTATCTAAATTAAAATCATTAACTAATATTGATAATTATGAAAATAAAGTATATATCTATGAAGTTAAAAATAAAACTATTAAATGTAAAGTTATTATTGACGCTATAAGTAAGAATGATTTAGAAAATTATCAAAATATTTAAATTTAAGATTTTTAAAATTTGCAAGCAATCCCAGTATTAATGCAGGATTGCTTTATTTTTTATATTGACTTTTTTATTTTATGATTTTATAATAATACACTTGAGATGAGATATTAGATTTTTTTGCCTTTCGGATAAACATACTCTCTTCAGGGGGTTTTGGTAATCAT
>CACZQI010000031.1 GCA_902783345.1 uncultured Erysipelotrichaceae bacterium | reverse complement strand
AATCCTAATTCAATTAATAAGTATCAAATATATCAAATAAATATAAATGGAAATAAGAAAGATATAAAAAGAGGAAGAAGAGAAGCATTAAATATTTATACAGATAATAATAAAAAATATATGAAGAATATCAAAATCATAACGATATCACTTGCATATTATAAAAACTTATTATATACTGAATATGAAAAGTTAAATAAAAAGGAAAAAATATATGCTAGTTTATTAAGCGAAAGTGTAGAGGAGCTAGGTAGTATATTAAATGGAGAAATAGATGAAGATTTAAGAAAGAAAATCATAAAGGAGGTTAAAGATATAAAAATGAATATAAAGTTTACTAAGCAAGAGATAAAAGGATTAGAGAATTTGCAAATAGCTGAGCATGAAATAACAGCGGAAAAGAAAGGTTATAGAAAAGGAATTAAGCAAGGAATTGAACAAGGTTCAGTTAAAAGAGAAAAAGAAATTGCACAAAGTATGTTAAAAGAAAACTTATCACTAGACTTAATTAATAAAATAACGGGCTTATCAAAAGAAACTATCAAAAATATGATGCTATAAGAGATTATTTCTTAAATTCGACATAAAAAGAAATAATCTTTTTTTATAATTAAAATATGATTATATATGTTGATTTATTAATTATATTAAATTTTTTAATTGATTTAATAATACTTATGGGAACTGATGTATTATTAAAAAGAAAATGTAAATTTAAAAGAATAATATATGCTTCTTTAATTGGTAGTATATCTTGTTTATTATTATTTTATATTCATGATAATATAACGCTTTTATTATATAAATTAATAATAAGTATAATTATGGTAATAGTGAGTTTTGGTTATAAATCTTTTAAATATTTTAAAGATAATTTAATATGGCTTTATATTATTAGTATTGTGCTTGGTGGTAGTATCTATTTATTTAGTAATAATATAACTTTAAAGAATAATGCTTTAGTATTTAATAAAAGTGGATTAGAAATAAATATTATTCTTTTGTTATTAATTGGTCCTTTTATTATTTATAAATATGTTAAAGAAAGTAAAAAAAGAGAAGTAAAGTATTCTAATTATTATGATGTATGCATATATTATGATAATGAAGTAATAAGTAAAGTAGGATTTTTAGATACTGGGAATAGTCTTAAAGATCCTTTTTTTAATCGGCCGGTTATTTTAGTTGATAAGTCTTTAATAAATAAAAATATAAATAGTTTTTTAATCCCATTAGATACAATTAATAGTCATAGTTTATTAGAAGTATTTAAACCTAAAAGGGTAATTATTAACAATAAAGTAATTAGAGGAGTGCTTATTGGTGTAACTAATGTAAACGTAGAAGGAGTAAATATTATATTAAATAAGGAGGCTTTATGAAAAAGATTTGGTTATGGATATGTAAAGTTTTAAAAATAGATAATAGTTTATTATTTATTGGTAGTACAGATATTTTACCACCACCACTTAGTAAAGAAGAAGAATTAGACTGCATATTAAGAGCTAAAGAAGGAGATATTTTTGCTCGTAATAAGTTAATTGAGCATAATCTTAGATTAGTTGTCTTTTTAGCTAAAAAATATGAAAGTACAGGTTATGATTTAGAAGATTTAGTTAGTATTGGTTCGATTGGTCTTATTAAAGGGATTGAAACTTATAAGCCTGATAAAAATATTAAACTTGCTACTTATGCATCAAGATGTATTGCTAATGAGATACTTATGTATATTAGAAAGAATAAAAAACGTAAAACTGAAGTTAGTTTAGAAGATTCACTTACTTATGATGCTGAAGGTAATGAATTACATTTAGAAGATATCTTAGGAACAGATGATAATATTATTTTTAATGAATTTTCTAAAAAGGTAGACAAAGATGTTTTAAAAAAAGAACTTGTAAAATTAAATGATAGGGAAAAACTAATTATGACTTTAAGGTATGGTTTAAATGATACTGATGAATATACACAAAAAGAGGTTGCTGAAATGCTGGGAATAAGTCAAAGTTATATATCTAGAATTGAAAAGAAAATAATAAGAAAACTGCAAGTAGTTATGGAAGGAAGATAAATATTTTAGTTTATCTTTTTTTATGAGAAACTATAAAAAATGTTGATAAGTCTTAAAAATTTGAAATATTTAAAAATAGTAAAAAATTTTCTGGGATTTGAATAATTTGCATATAAAAATTGCAAATTTTTTGTAAGTTATCCACAAAATGAAAAAGTT
>CACZQI010000030.1 GCA_902783345.1 uncultured Erysipelotrichaceae bacterium | reverse complement strand
TTCATCAATTGTAATACGAGTTGCATATTTTTTAGCATTAAATATTGGTCCACCTACAAAATCTAATACCATAATCATAATAATGATAATTGGTATTGATAAAATAACTCCAAAACCAAATTTAGTTCTGTGCTTTTTTATTCTATTAGTAGTAAACAGTTCCCCAATCGCACTTGTAAATGCAATTAAAGAATATACCATAATTAAATACATTACAAAAACCCAAAAGCCTAAATAATGAATATTTAAAGGTGGTAAAAAGATATAAAATGATACTAATGCTACAAAAAGCGTAATAATTAAACTTATAATATTTCTTTTCATAATTTTCCTTTCTTTCTCTTTAGATTATAACATATATTTGTTAGAATATAAATTGGTGAAAAGTTATGTATTATAATAATTTATCTGACTATTATAAAAAGAAATTTGGCTCTAAAGTTATCAAACTTTCTTTTAATGGCGGTTTTACTTGTCCTAATAGATTAAATGGTAATACAGGATGCATATTTTGTTCCGGTAATTATGAATATGCTGGAAGCGCAAATAAAACTTTAAATGAACAATATGTTGAACAAAAAGAAATGATGGATCAAAAATGGCCTAATAGTAAATATATTGCTTATTTTGGCTCATTTACTAATACTTTTGATACTGTAGAAAACTTAAAGAAAAGATTTGAAAAAGTTTTAACATTACCAAACATCATTGGTTTATCTATTGGTACTAGGTCAGATTCAATAACAGATGAATGTTTAGAATACTTAAAAGATTTAAATAAAAGAACTTTTCTTACTATCGAGCTTGGTCTTCAATCATCATTTAATAAAACTTTAAAATATATTAATCGTGGTCATGATAGAGATAATTTTACTAATTGTGTTAAAAAACTAAAAGATAATAATATTAATGTTGTAGCCCATATTATTAATGGACTTCCTAATGAAACTGAAGAAATGATGCTAGAAAACATTAGATACTTAAATAAAATAAATATTGATGGCATTAAAATTCATAATTTATTTATTGTTAAAAATACTCCTCTTGCTAAAATATATGAAGATAAACCCTTTAAATTATTAACAAAAGATGAATATATTGACATAGTTTGTAAACAAATTAGATTGCTTAATCCTAATATTATTGTACATAGATTAACAGGAGATCCTAAAAAAGAAGATTTAATTGCTCCCGAGTGGTCTTTAAAGAAAATTGATGTATTAAATGGAGTTGTTAAAAAATTAAAGAAAGATAAAGCCTATCAAGGTATAGACTATCAAAAAGAGTAGAAAATCAATTAGGTATTGACATTTTTTAAAAATAGTGTATAATATACAAGCGTTAAGGGGGAAATATAATGAAAACAGTTGAAGATATTGTTAGACCATTTATAGCTCAACCATATATGAATGTTGAAGGACATTTTGCTGTTGATAATAAAGGTTTAACTAAAAATACACTTAAAATTGCTGGTTTAAATGTTAAATCTGTTATGAGAAATATAATTACTTGTAATCCAGAACTATTAAATGATGAAAATGCCAGTCTTTTAGGTGAAGTTATTGCTCGTGTAGAACAAGAAATGGCACCATCTGTTTGTAATTACGATATAGACAAATCTTTATAATTTAAAAATCGCTAAATTTTAGCGATTTTTATTTGTTTAAATATCATTTAAATCAACATTTTCATCAGTAAGCATTTCTTTAAATTGTTCTTTAAACTTTTCTATTTCTTTCTTTAAGGTATCAGGATAAATATTTTTAGCATTACATACAGCCTTATAAATATGCTTAATTCTAACTTCACTAGCATTTTCAAAAACCGCATAACTAAAAGCATTAGCCAAAATTGTTAAAGTAATATCTGGATATCTTGAAGAGATTTCATATACTCTTTTATATTCACTAGTCATATCAACTAAAAATCTAAATATAGTTTCTTTTTGAAAATCACTATAAGCAAGCTTAACATTTAATTTCTTTTCAAATCTAGGATAAGTTCCCATTAATATTTTAACAACTGTTTCTCCATCAGCTTCTACTACTTCAATTTTAATAAATCTTCGTAAAAACGCTCTATCTCTTAAAATATATGCTTCATATTCTTCAGAAGTAGTTGCTCCTATCATTTTTATAGTGCCCCTATCTAAGAAAGGTTTTAACATATTAGCAAAATCAATATTTCCTGAATTATTAGATTTATTAACTAACAAATGAACTTCATCAATAAAAAGAATTGTATTTGTCTCATGTTTTAATTCGTCTAATAAAAGTTGTAGTCTTGAATCAGTTGCGCCCTCTTCTGAAGTATTACTGCCCATTAAACTAGGAATATTTATTTTAATAATCTTCCAATTTTTTAATGCTTCAGGTACATCTCCTTTTTGAATACGGTATGCAAGACCTTCAACAATTGCTGTTTTACCAATACCAGCTTTACCAGTTAAAAGTGCGCCTTTATCTGGTGTAATTAAAGCAAGAATCATTTCATTTATTTCTTCATCACGACCTATAGCCGGATTAGTTATGTATTCTCTTTCAGTTAAATTTTCTCCATAAGTCTTAATAATACTAAGCTTTTTAGGTAATTCAGCATCTATTACTTCTTTATCATCTAACGCATCCAACGTTTCAATATTATTTGGTTCAAATATATCTAATGTTTCCATTTTCTCACCTACCCAGATATTATAACATACTCATCTTTAAAAAGGTATGATTTTATTCTTAACTCCGCCTAAAACCATATAACAATCGAGTGACGAAACAAACGCATTTTCATCTTCTTTTTTTATTTCATCTTTTAAATCCCGGTAAGAATGATAAGGCACAGTTACAAATAAAATTGGATCTTTTCTTTTAAAAATACCGCCCAAATTTCCCATTTCTGTAACCCCAAGTTTATATTTATAATTAAGCGTATTTTCTAATACTTTCCATTTTTTACTTTTAATAAATACCATTTTACTATCATTTAGTCCTAGCATTACAATATCAACTAGTTTACTTGATATTAAAAGGATTAATATAGCGTAAATCGCATTAGTAAAGCCAAAGATAATCGCACCAGCACTAATAATAATAGTATTAACGATTCTAAGAGCCGCTCCAACAGGCATTTTTACAAATTTCGTAAAGACACTAGCAATAATATCAGTTCCACCAGTATTAAAACCACCACGATAAATCATTCCATTACTAATGCCTTGTAAGGCACCTGTTACTAATATTAAAATGACATTACTTTCAAAAGTTAAATTGGCTCCTTTAGCAAGTGGTTCCGTAATTGATACCATAAACATATAAATAACAGATCCAATTATTGTATTTAATGTTTTTTCTTTACCAAAATTAAGATAAAAAATTATTATTAAAAGGCTTGTTGCTCCATAGATAAAATAACTAATTGGTAGTCCCGTTAATTCTTTAACAATTATAGCAAGACCAGATACTCCTCCTGTTACTATATTATTAGGTACTAAAAAAGCATTATAACTAAAAGCAAAGATAAAACAAGAAATTATTAATAGTAATAATCTAATTAAATAATGATTTTTATTAACTATACTTAAAATATGATTTTTCCTAAATGTTATCATATTCTCACCTATTATAATAATACTAATATTTAGAAAAATAGGCAAGAAAAAACTCACCGAAGTGAGTTT
>CACZQI010000029.1 GCA_902783345.1 uncultured Erysipelotrichaceae bacterium | reverse complement strand
TTTGCAGCATTTCTTGCACGACAAGCTTGAATTCCTTTTTCAATTATTGTTTTTGCTTCTGCTGGATTTTCCATTAAAAATCTTTCGAATCCTTGAGAAAAGACTGAATCAGCAAGTCTTCTGACTTCTGAATTTCCTAATCTTCCCTTAGTTTGTCCTTCAAATTGTGGATTTGGATGTTTACAAGATATAATCATTGTTAAGCCTTCTTTAACATCATCACCAGTTAAAGATTCATCTTTTTCTTTTAAAATATTGGCTTTACGAGCATAATTGTTAATAACTCTTGTTAAAGCACGTCTAACGCCTTCTTCATGGGTTCCACCATCATGAGTATTAATGTTATTAACAAATGAATAAATATTATCATTATACCCTGTGTTATATTGCATTGCTACTTCAAAGAATACGCCATCTTCTTCTCCTTCAAAATGAATAATATCCTCATGAACAGGCGTTTTTCCATTATTTATAAATTTTACATATTCACTAATACCGCCTTCATATAAAAAATGGTCTCCTGTAGTATCTTCTTCATTACGATCATCTCTTAAAGTTAATGATAATCCTTTATTTAAGAAAGCAAGTTCTCTTACTCTGACTTTTAATGTATCATAATCATAAATTTCGGTATCAAAAATATCTGGATCTGGTTTAAAAGATACAGTTGTTCCTGTACGATTTGCTTCACAAGTACCTATTTCAGTTAGTTTTTGAGTTGTTTTACCACCATTTTCAAATTTTGCTTCATAAATTTTGCCTTCTTTATAAACAGTTACTACTACCCATTTAGATAAAGCATTAACAACTGAGGCACCTACTCCATGAAGTCCACCGGATACTTTGTATCCGCCACCGCCAAATTTACCTCCAGCATGTAATACTGTATAAACAGTTTCAACTGTTGAAATTCCCGTTTTAGCATGAATACCAACAGGAATACCACGACCATCATCTTTAACAGTTATGGAATTATCTTTATTAATAATAATTTCAATATTATGGCAAAAACCAGCAAGTGCTTCATCTATTGAGTTATCAACAATTTCCCATACTAAATGATGAAGTCCTTTTACATCAGTTGTACCAATATACATTCCTGGTCTTTTTCTAACGGCTTCTAATCCTTCTAATACTTGAATATCACTCTCATTATATTCTAATTCTTGTTTATCATTCATAATCTTTGACCTCTACTTTCTTATTTGTTAACTTAATTACTCGGCAGTTTTTCAAAAGTTTTTTATTTACTTTATCAATATCAGTCGTTGTAATAATAATTTGAAAACTTTTTTTAAAATTACCAATTAAAGTATTAATCTTTTTATCATCTAATTCACTAAATAAATCATCTAATATTAATATTGGAGTCTTATGCTTCTCATTAATGCAATACTTAATTTCGGCAAATTTGAACGCTATAATAGCATTTTTTAGTTCACCTTCTGATAAATATTCTTTAGCTAAATGATTATTTATTTCAAATAAATAGTCATCTACATGAATACCTAAATGAGTTTTACCATAATTAATATCTTTATTTTTCATTTGATGATAACTTTTTATTAATTGCTCTTTAGTTTTACCAGCATAATTAGATATATACTTAATTTGTAATCCTTCTTTTTTAACAACTTTTTTAAATATTTCATTAATATAAATATTTATCTCATCAATATAACTTTTTCTTATTTCATAGATTTTTAAACCTAAATCAATAAGTTTTTCGGTTAAAATATCCAAATAATCTGATGGAATATTACCATTTAAATACATTGATTTTAAATAAGTATTTCTTTGTTTTAAGACTTTATTATAAATACTTAAAAGTTTTAAATAATCATTATTAAACTGGGATAACTCCATATTAATAAGTTTTCGATGAATGCTAGGATTATCTTTAATAAGTTTAATATCTTCAGTCGTAAATAAAATAACATTTAGTTTTGATATATAATCACTTATTGATTTTATAGGATTATTATCGATTTTAATTACTTTTCCATTTTTATTTAAAACAATTTTATAATTATGTGGTATTTTATCATTAATTGCTCCTTCAATTACAGCAAATTCTTCATTTTCTTTAAGTAAAACTTCTTCATTTGTTGTTCGAAACGATTTAGTAAGGGCTAGAAAATAGATTGCTTCAACAATATTTGTTTTACCAATTCCATTATTTCCAATAATGATATTTTTATAATTTGAAAAGTTTAGATCTAAATTTTGATGATTGCGAAAATTTTTAAGTTTCAAATTAGTAATTTTCATTTTAAACCCTCTTTTAAAGCAATATAATAATAAAATAGGTATACATGAGTACCTATACCTATTTAATTATATCACAAAAATTATAGTGTTTAAACAAAAATTTAGCTATTTTTTATGATTTTGAAAACTATTTTTTAATGATAATGATCTTAAATATTGATTATTAATCACACGATATGTAGAATCAAAATCTAACTTCTCTTTATTTAAGAATTCTACTTGACATTTATCCTCTAAATTAATGACTTTATCAACATTATCTAAGTTTATCCAGGCACAATCCTTTAATCTTGGAGAACAAGTTGGAAAAAATATAGTTGCTGGTTTTTCTGATAAAAGAATTGGTACTTTATAATTCATTCCAGTCATTTTATTAGTTCCTTTAATTCTATTTTCTAAAGAACTACCATAATATTGACAATTAATATCCATAATTTTATTAATACGGGAATCAATTACATAACAATCATGGTCTTCATAGATAATGGTTTTCTTTTTGCCTAAAGGAATAAGCGCTAAAGTATTTTTATTAATTAAATAATCTTTCATCCAAAATCACCCCTCTTTCGAGGAATATATTAGACCATAATCTTTTGTCGAAATATGCCGAAATTTGTCGAAAACGAACAAAAAATAAAAAAAGAGATTTTAAATAACTAAAATTTCTCTTTTTAATATGTTTTAATTGGTAGAATAAGTTGAATTAATGTTTCATCAGTTGCTGATTTTAAGATTATTGGCTTAGAATCATTATTAAGTAAGATAATTAAATCTTCTTCATCAAATGTTTTTAAGGCTTCTAACATATATTTAGCACTAAATGATATAGATAAATTTTTATCAGTATTTTTATTTACTAAAACTTTTTCTTCAGATTTTCCAATTTCACTTGATGATGATGTTATAATTATTTCATTTGCATCAGTATCCATCTTAATTATATTCTTATCTTTATTTTGAGTAAGAAGTGCAGCTCTATCAATGGCAGCAAAATAATCATTTAAAGATGTAGTTATAATTATTTCAAATTCTTCAGGAATAAAATTATTAGTATTTGGATAAGTACCACTTAATAAACTAGATTGAAATAAATAATTTTGATATTTAAATAAAACTTTGTTATCAAATAAGTGGATTTCCACATTATCTTCATCACTTAAAATCTTATCTAATTCATTAATATTTTTACCTGGAATTACAATATTTGCTGATTCATAGTTTTGATCTAATATAGTAGTCTTTTTAGCTAACCGATAAGAATCAGTTGCAACACATTCTAAAACATTTCCACTAATTTTAAAATTAATACCAGTTAATAATGGACGAGATTCTTGATTAGATACTGCAAATAATGTTTGACTTATTATCTTTTTAATAGTACTACTGTTAATAACTATTGGGTTTTCCACATAATCTAATTTAATATTTGGATAATCTTCCGTATCTAAACAATTTAAATTATAAACTGTATTTTCAGTACTAATAACAATTTTTAAACTATCAACTACTTCAATATTAATATCTGTATTTGGTAATTTTCTAATTATTTCTAATAAATATTTACTTTGAATAATTATTTTACCTGTTTTATAAATATTTTTGATTTTTTCTTTAGGAATAAAATTTCTAATAGTTAAATCACTATCACTTGCTGTTAAATATAAACCTTCATCTGTTAATTCAAACATTACTCCATTTAATATTGGAATAATATTTCTAGGAGAGATGGCTCTCATTACATTTGTTAAACTTTCCAATAAAATAGCCTTTTCGATTAATAATTTCATTTATATACCTTCTTTCTTATTTTTATTATTATTAATGTTGAAAATGTTGATAACTTATTTTTTCCTTATAAATACTGAGATTGAACAGTGTGGATTATTTTAAGTTTTCCGCATTAGTTAACAATTTTATTTTTTATTTGATCAATCGTATCTTTTAATTCATAATTAGTTTTAATTTCTTCATCTATTTTTTCAAATGAATGTAAAACTGTTGCATGGTCTCGGTTACCAAATTCTAAACCTATTTTAACAATAGTTTCTTCAGTAGTCATCCTACATAAGTACATAGCAATTTGTCTTGGATAACTAATATTGGCAGTTCGTTTTTTACTCTTTAAATCATCGACTGTAATATTAAAGTGATCAGCAACGGCCTTTTGAATTTTTTGAATGTCGTTAGTAATAAAAGGAGATTTTCCTATATAATCTTTTAAGGCATCAACGGCAAACTCTAAATTGATCTCCCTTGGACACATCATTGCGGCATAAGCATAAAGTCTAGTAATCGCGCCTTCTAAGTGTCTTACATCATTTTCACAATTAGATGCAATATATTCAATGACATCATTATTAACTAAGGAGGCTACTTCATGACCTGCCATCTTGTCTTTTAGAATCTTACATCTAAGTTCAAAATCAGGTGGATAAATATTAACTGTTAAGCCCCATCTAAATCTTGTTAATAACCTTTCTTCCAATCTTTTTAAATCATCTGGCGAACGGTCAGAACTTATTATTATTTGTTTATTGGAGTCATAAAGTGATGTAAATGTGTTAAAAAATTCTCCTTGACTCTTCTCTGCTCCGGTTAAAAACTGAATATCATCTATCATTAAAACATCAATATTACGATATTTTTCTTTAAAATTATCAATAATATCATAATTATCTTCATTCTTTTTAGTAATACCAATAAAATCAGATATAAATTGTTCACTAGTAATATAAAGAACAGTTTTATTAGAATTTTTTTCAATATAATTACCAATGGCATGCATTAAATGTGTTTTACCAAGTCCACTTTTACCATAAATAAAGAGTGGATTATAAATCTTACCAGGTTGTTCAGCAACTGCTAAAGCGGCAGTTTGAGCAAAACGGTTACTATCACCTATAATAAAGTTTTCAAAAGTATATTTATCATTTAAATTTGAATTAATCTTACGATAATTAATAGCTTCTTTTTCTTTATTTATATCAGTTTTATCAAGTTCATCTTCAACTACAAATTCTAAATCATAATTAGTTCCAGTAATATTAGTAATTATTTCTTCAATTAAATCATAGTAATTATCATTTAAGAATTTTTTATGGAATGTCATTGGAACTTCAATTATTAACTTTCCATTATTTATATCAACTAATTTAGTTTCTTTAAACCAAGTATTAAAAGATACGGTAGCAATTCTAGTACTTATTATATCTAAAAAGTTTTTCCAAATTTCTTCAGTATTCATCTCATCACCCCGCAACTTTGGTTTTGTTAGGAATATTGTAAACCAAGATAAAAAAAAAAGAAAGACTTTAAACTAAATTTCTAATTTTTGTTGAAAAGTGTCAAATATTTATATAAATTTTAAGTTTTCCAAAAGTTATCAACAGAGTTATGCACATTTTTAAGCCCATAAATAAAGGGATTGAAGTACTTATCAACATTTTGCACATTTTATAATTCACAAAGAAAAAGTTATTAACAATTGTTATATTAAAATGTGAATAATTATATTTAGGCCTTTTGCAGTGCCTTTTTTATTTATGTGCATAACTATTTGACACTTATTTTTAGCTTGTAAAGAAATTTGTTGACTTCAAGCAAGTGAATATATTATAATATAAGCGCTTATTGAAGTGGAGGTGCAATTATGAAAAGAACATTTCAACCTAATAATCGTAAAAAGGCTAAAAAGCATGGATTTTTTGCTAGAAAAGAATCAAAAATTTTAAAAACAAGAAGAGATAAGGGACGTAAAAATTTAATTAATAAATAAGCCACTAATTGTGGTTTTTATTCTATATGGAGGCAAAATGAATAGTGAAATAAGAATTAAAAATAAAGAAGAATTTGAAAATATAATAAAAAATGGGAAAAAGATAGGTAATTCTTATTTTGTTATATATTATAAGGAAAGAAAAAACGATTTTAATAGATTTGGTATTTCTTTAAGTAAAAACTTTGGTAATGCTGTAAAAAGAAATAGATATAAAAGAATTTTAAGAGAAATAATTAGAAATAATCAAAAAAAGTTTAAAATTCAGGCTGATTATATTATAATATTGAAGAAAACCTGCGATGGTTTAGATTATAAAGTTATTGAAGAAAAATTACTAGCTTTATTATAACAGGAGGAAAAATGAAAAAGAAATACATTATTATTTTATTAATTCTAGTATTTATGCTTACTGGATGTACTAAATATTTACAAGATGATAATAAGAAAAGAATTGTTAATGAATCAACTGGACAAAGTTTACCATCAAATATATTATGTAAACCAACAAGTGATGAATTATTAGAAATATATCAAAAATATGATAAAAATTTAGAAGTTCCATTAGAAAAATTAGGAGATTGTGAAAATTTAAAATATTATGATGCTGAAAATTATAATGGATTATGGGTACAACTTATTGTTATGCCACTTGCTTGGTTAATTATTAGAATTGGTAATTTTGTGGGAAATTATGGTATATCAGTAATGTTAGTTGGATTACTTATTAGATTTATATTATTACCATTTAGTATTAAAATGACTAAACAATCAGAAAATATGAAAAAAGTTCAACCAGAAATGGCTAAAATTGAACGTAAATATGCTGGTAAAACCGATCAAGAATCAATGATGGCTAAGAGTCAAGAAACGATGATGCTTTATAAAAAGTATAATGTAAGTCCATTCGGTAGTTGTCTATTATCATTTGTACAGCTTCCATTATTCTTTGGATTTTTAGAAGCAATTAATCGTATTCCAGCAATTTTTGAAGGAAGCCTTGGTGTATATCAACTTGGTACAACTCCTTTAATTGGATTAAAATCAGGAAATTACTATTATATAATTTTGATATTACTTATTATGTTAACTACTTATTTATCATTTAAGTTTAGTATGAGTAATAGTATGGGAACAAATCCAGAACAAGAAAAGCAGATGAAAATGATGACAACATTTATGATAGTATTTATCTCAATTGCGTCATTTAGTTTGCCAACTGCAATCGCTCTATATTGGGTAGTTACCAATGGATTTAATGTAGTACAAAATTTAGTAATTAAGAAAGGAGTAAAATGGTAGTATGGAAGTATATGTATACGAAGGTAAAAACGAAGAATTAGTTTTAGAAAAGGCACTTGCTAATTTAAATGTAACTGAAAATGATATATTAATAAAAAAAGAAAAGATTAAAGGTGGCTTATTTAAAGGAGAAACTTTTAAATTTACAGTTATTAAATTATCTGATATTCAAGCAAGTATTAAAGAATTTTTAAAAGAATTACTTACTAAAATGGATTTAAAAGTAGAATTTGAATCTAGTATGAGAGAAAAACAAATAAATATTAAAATGTTTTCAGATAATAATGCCATTCTAATTGGTAAAAACGGTCAAACACTTAGTGCTTTAACAACAATTGTTAAACAATATGTTTATAATCAAATTGGTGTTTATCCTTATATTAATTTAGATGTTGAAAATTATAAAGATAAACAAGTTATGCATTTAGAACGTTTAGCAAAGAATATTGCTAGAGAAGTAAGAAGTACTAAAAATCCAGTTACAATGGAAAATATGAATGCTTATGAAAGAAGAATAGTGCATAATGTACTTACTAATTTTAAAGGCGTAATTACTGAAAGTGAAGGAGAAGAACCTAATCGTCATGTGGTTGTAAAACCTAGTGAAGAATAGTTCTTTTTTTATGGTGAAAAATGTGCTATAATATGGCGCGAAAAGAGGTGTAAGTATGAATACAACAATATGTGCAATATCAACTGCTAGTGGTGTTGGAGCAATATCTATAATTAGAGTAAGTGGGCCTGAAGCCATTAAAATAGTAAATTCGATATTTAAAGGTAAAGATTTAGAAAAAGTTCAAAGCCATACTATAAATTATGGCCATATTATTTATCAAAACGAAATTATTGATGAAGTGCTTGTTAGCATCATGCATGCACCTAAAACATTTACGATGGAAGATGTAGTAGAAATAAATACTCATGGTGGACCAGCTATTACTAGAAAAATACTAGAAATTTTAATTCTTTGTGGATGTAATCCAGCTGAACCTGGTGAATTTACTAAAAGAGCCTTTTTAAATGGTCGAATTGATTTAGTAGAAGCCGAAAGCGTTCAAGATTTAGTAGTTTCTGAAAGTGAAAAATCAAGAAAAATGGCGATTAATGGTTTAACTGGTAGTTTATCAAGTGAAATTAAAAATATACGTAAAGAAATATTAGATGTAGAAGCCAATATTGAAGTTAATATTGATTATCCTGAATATGAAGAAGGAGAAAAATATACTAAAGAAACATTACTTCCTAGAATAAATAAAATTAATATTATGTTAACTAATCTTTTAAAGAACGCTCAAAATGGTAAAATGATAAAAGATGGTATTAATGTTGCACTTTTAGGTAAACCAAATGTAGGTAAAAGTAGTATTTTAAATGCTTTTTTAGAAGAAGAGAAAGCTATAGTAACTAATATTCCTGGAACAACTCGTGATGTAGTTGAAGGTAGATTTATTCTTGATGGAATAATTTTAAATATTATTGATACGGCTGGTATTCGTGAAACTGATGATATAGTAGAAAAAATAGGTGTTGAAAGAAGTAAAAAAGCCTCTTTAGATGCCGATTTAATCATTTATGTAATTTCGGCAAGTGATGGATTAACTGATGATGATATAGAATTTATAAAATCAAATCAAGATAAGAAATTAATTATCTTTATTAATAAAAATGATTTAAATAATCAAAAAATAAATATAGATTATGTTAACCAAGATCATATAATTTATGGTAATACTATTAATAATGATGGATTAAATGATTTAAAAGATAAAATAAAAGAAATCTTTAATTTTAATGAACTAGATAATTCCAATTATATTTTTTTATCAAATGTAAGACAAATATCTCTAATTGAAAAGGCTCAAATTAAGATAAATAATATTATAGATACAATAGATGATTTACCACTTGATATTTTTACAATTGATTTAAAAGAAGCCTATGAATATTTAGGAGAAATAATTGGAGAAACATATAAAGAAGATTTAATTGATGAAATGTTTAGTAAATTTTGTTTAGGAAAGTAGGTGATAAGTATGCACTATGACATAATTGTTGTAGGTGGTGGTCATGCCGGATGTGAAGCAGCTCATGCTGCAGCTAAAATGGGATTTAAAACTCTTTTAGTGTCAGCAAACAAGAAAAATATTGCGGATATGCCATGTAATCCTTCAATTGGTGGAACAGCCAAAGGGATTGTAGTAAGAGAAATAGATGCTTTAGGCGGCCTAATGGGTAGAGTTGCTGATCAAAGTCATATTCAAATAAAAATGTTAAATAATGCTAAAGGCCCAGCTGTAAGATCACTTCGTGCTCAAGCCGATAAAATTACTTATCCTAAAATAATGGTAGAAACATTAGAAAATACACCTAATTTAGATATATTAGAAGCAATGGTAGAAGATTTAATAGTTGAAAATAATACTATTAAAGGAATTGTTTTAAGTGATAAAAAAAGGATTATGTGCTCTTCATTAATTCTTACAACAGGAACTTATCTAAGAAGTAAAATTTTAATTGGTAGTACTTCTAAAGAAGAAGGTCCTCACGGAGAAAAAAGATCTAATTATTTAAGTGATAATTTGAAAAGATTAGGTTTTGAAATTCAAAGACTTAAAACTGGAACTCCTCAAAGATTAGAAAGAAGCTCTATTGATTTTAGTGTGCTTACTCCAGAATGTGGAGATGATTGCTACTGGACTTTTAGTTTTGATTTAGCTCCAATGTATGATAAAGATAAACAAGAAAAATGCTATATTGTTTATACTAATGAAAAAACTCACGAAATAATTCGAAAAAATTTAGATAAATCAGCTATGTATGGAGGATACGCTGAAGGTATTGGGCCAAGATACTGTCCTTCTATTGAAGATAAAGTAGTAAGATTTGCTGATAAAGAAAGACATCAATTATTTTTAGAACCAGAAAGTCTATATTATGACGATATTTATCTGCAAGGTTTTTCAACTAGCATGCCAGAAGATGTGCAAGAAGAAATGGTTCATAGTTTAAAAGGCTTAGAGCATGCTAAAATAAAAAAATATGCCTATGCTATTGAATATGATGCAATTAATCCATTACAACTTACGCATTCTTTAGAAACAAAAATAATTAAAAATCTATTTACAGCCGGTCAAATAAATGGAACTAGTGGTTATGAAGAAGCCGCAGGACAAGGGCTTATTGCAGGAATTAATGCTGCATTAAAGTTACAAGGAAAAGAACCTTTAATTTTAAAAAGAAATGAAAGTTATATTGGTGTTTTAATAGATGATTTAGTTTTAAAAGGAACTAAAGAGCCTTATAGACTTTTAACATCTAGAGCCGAATATCGTTTACTTCTTCGACATGATAATGCCGATTTAAGACTTCGTAATTATGGATATAATTGTGGATTAATAAATAAAGAACAAAAAGAAAAATTAGATGTTAAAGTTTCAATGATTGAAAAAATAACTGATTATTTAAAAGAAAATAGAGTAACTTTAAAAAGTATGCCAGAAGATTTTAAAACAAAATTTAATATTACTCTTACTAATGGTTTATCAATTTATGATTTTCTAAAAAGACCAGAAGTTAAAATTACAAATTTAAATGATTATGGTATTATTCCATTTAAAGATGTTTCGTATGAGGTTTTAGAGCAAGTAGAATTTAATATAAAATATGAAGGTTATATTAAAAAAGAAGAAAATGATGCGGAAAAACTAATTAAAATGGAAAATAAACAAATTCCTGTCGATATTGATTATGATAAGGTTAAAAACTTAGCTTCTGAAGCAAGACAAAAATTAAAATTAGTGCGTCCAGTAACACTTGCAGAAGCCTCTAGAATAAGTGGAGTTAATCCTGTTGATATATCCATACTCGCTATCTATTTAAAGAAAGAATATAATAAAAATGAATAAAGAAGAGTTTTATAATTTATTAAAAAATGAATTAAAAGTAGTGTTAAATGATAAACAAAAAAATGATTTAGAAAGTTTTGTTAATTTGTTATTAGAATATAATAAGCATACTAATATTACAGCTATAAGAGATAAAGAAAGTGTATATTTAAAACATTTTTATGATTCATTAACCTTAGTTAGAGTTATTAATTTAGAAGAAAAACTAGAAGTTTTAGATGTTGGTTCTGGTGGTGGATTTCCAGGAATTGTTTTAGCAATAGTATTTCCTAATTTAAATATAACGCTTTTAGATAGTAATCATAAAAAAAGTGATTTTCAATCTTATATTGTTAATAATCTAAAACTTAATAATGTTACAATCGTTAATGATAGAGCCGAAAATTACTTTAATAAAGGTTTAAAATATGATTTAGTTGTTGCAAGAGCAGTAGCAAGTTTAAGAATATTAACTGAATTATGTTTACCATTTGTTAAGGTTAATGGCCATTTTATAGCTATGAAAGCCGATGCTTCTTTAGAATTTGAAGAAGCAATTAAAACAATTTCTTTTTTAGGTGGTAATATAGTAAAGCAAGAAAAATTCTATTTAAAAGATAATTCTGATTTAAGAAATTTAATTGATATTAAAAAAGTTAAAGATAGTCCAAGTGGCTATCCAAGAGTCTATGATAAAATAGTAAAGAAACCAATAAAATAGATTTAAGGTTTCTTTTTTCTTTAAAAAGATTGAAAAAATATGCAAAATAAAGTATTATTATAATTAGAATAGGAAGGGTAGTTTATGAACGAAGATAAACAAATTCAGAATATAAATGTTGACTTAATAATTCCTAATAGATTTCAACCACGTCTTACGTTTGATGAAAATGCTTTAAATGAACTAGCTGCTTCAATTAAAGAACATGGTATAATTCAACCTTTAGTATTAAGAAAAGTTAATGATAAATATGAGATAATTGCCGGAGAACGTAGATATAAAGCATCTTGTTTAGCAGGTCTTACGGAAGTACCAGCTATAATTACTAATATAGATGATGAGAAAAGTGCTGAACTTGCTTTAGTTGAAAATGTTCAAAGAAAAAATTTAAATTCAATGGAAGAAGCTAGATCATATAAGAAAATGCTTGATAAAGGTAATTTAACTCAAGAAGCATTGGCTCAAAAAATAGGTATTTCTCAGTCAACTCTTGCAAATAAACTTAGATTATTAAATCTAGCACCAGAAGTACAAGATGCTTTACTTAATAATAAAATAAGTGAAAGACATGCAAGAAGTTTATTAATTGTAAATGATCCTTTAAGACAAATTAGTTTATTAAATAAAGTAATTGCTGAAAGATTAACAGTTAGACAGTTAGATGCAATTATTAAAGAAAATAAAGATGTTGAAGTTGTAAACGAAAATCCTGCACCAATAAAGGAGGAAACTAAAGTGGAGCCAAATAATTCTAATGAACCAATAAATATATTTGATAATAATGAAATAGTTATGCCAACAATTGAAGAACCAGTTATTGAGCCAATTAATGAGCCTATTGCTCCTACTGAAACAATAGTAGAGCCTTTAGATGAACCAACACCAGCTGAAAATGCTCCTGAAGAAGTAGTTGATACTCTTGATACCTTAGATGAAGAAAAAAATGATAATAAATTTGCCGCTGCTTTTAGCAATATTTTAAATAAAATGTCAGGACCAGAATATCCTTCACTTGAAGATGAAACAGTAAATATGAATTTAGATACTAATGATTATTTTAATCCTTTTAATAATTTAAATGAAGCCGAAAGTCTACCTATTAAAGAAGAACCAGTAGAAACTTTATCTGTTTTAGATGAAGAAGAACCAAAAGAAGAAGAAAATAAAGAAGAAATAATAGAAAAAGATGTTATTATATCTAATGATTTAGATTCAGTTAAAAAGGCTTATAATAATTTAAAAGAAGAAATAAAGAAAGCTGGATTTAATATTGCTGTTGAAGAATTTGACTTTGAAGATATATATCAATTAATAATAAAAATAGATAAGCAAGCTTAGGCTTGTTTTAATTATGGATTAATGTTAGGATTATATAGGAATATAGGAGTTAAGTAGTATGAGTTATTTGAAGTACCCAATTAGATATGCAGTAATGCCAGTAAAAAGTGATAAAGATTGGTTAAAACCAACACTTGCTAATAGTTTAAGTGAAGATGTCGGATTTATTGTATCTAAAGTTTATTTATTAGGTGAAAGAAAAACTAACTTTTTTAATGGCAAATGTCGCACAGAATATGAAGTTGTCTATCCTTATAAAACTCCTATGGATTTAGATAAAAGAGTAATTCCTCAATATGGGTATACTTCCTTTTATTCTAATAGTGATTTTGTTGATGAAATTTTTGCTACTTATGAAGGAGCTAATGAATCTGCAACTTTAAAAAATAAGAAATTAAAGCAAAAGTTAGTAAAATCTTTAGTTTGTACTGAAAAAGAATTAACCAGACAAGTTAATGAAATAGATATTGATTTTGATAAAAAACAAGAAAAGTATAAAGAATTTGAAAGCATTATTTTAATTATGACAGAAGATTTATTAGTTGAAATAGATGATGTTTATGTTAAACTTAGTGATTTTGCTAAATTATATGACGATTTAAAAAGAGAGCTTACTATAGAAGAAAGAGAAAAACTTTTAAAAAACTTATGGTATAAAAGTGAAGTATTAAAAGAACCAAAAGTATTACAAATGAAAAGATAATTAGACTTGCTAGTTATCTTTTTCTTTTACAATATAAGGTTCAGATCCTTTTTTAAAATAATAAATAATAGTTTTATCTTGATTAGTACTAGATGAAGCAGTTACAGCATCAAGTGGAATCCCAACGATATTATCACTCATTTCATACCAAACAGCATCTTTATCTTTTTCGTAGGTTTCAACTGTATCACACCAAATATTTTTAACTTTTTTAGAATAACTAGAATCAACATTTTCATTCATATCATTACCAGCCCAAACCATCATTAAAATATCAGGATTATAGCCAACTATCCAATAATCATTTTCAGTAGTACCACTTTTAAGAGCATATTTACGGGAAATTTTACTATTTAAATAAATGACAGTTGGATTTAAATAATCAATAAAAGAAGAACTATAAGTATTAGTTAACATTTCATTTAAAATAAAGACGTAATCTTTATCAAGCACTTCTTCCTTTTTTTCTTTATGTTCATATAGAGTATTTCCGTAAGCATCTTCAATTCGATTTATAAAATGAATATCAGTTTTAGTACCATAATTTGCTAAAGTATTATAAGCAGTAGCATAATCAAGCATATTAATTTCTTTAGCGCCTAGTGCTAGAGAAGGAATAGCGTCTAAACTTTCTTTTAAACCAACTAATTTTAAAGTGTTTACTAATTGTTCTTCACCTAAAAATAAATGGGTTTTAACCGCATAAACATTATCAGAATAAGCAAGAGCAGCAGCCATAGATATTTCTTTATTTCCATAAGTATTAGAGTGATTTTTGGGCGAATATGTCTGATTATTTGAAAAGACAAAAGAGGTTTTTTCACTTAAAAATGTTGAACTTTCGGTCATGTTATTTTGAAGAGCAGTATAGTACAAAAAAGGCTTAATTGTCGAACCTACTTGTCTTTTAGCTTGAGTAACCCTGTTATATTCACTTTTAGCATAGTTAACACCACCAGCAAGAGCCATAACTCCTCCGGTTGATGGATTTATAACAATACTTGCAATTTGCACTTTTTCATCTTTGGCATTATTTTGAATGGATTCATCTAAAGTCTTTTGGACATCAGAATTATAAGTAGTATATATTTTAATACCACCAGATTTAATAAGAGATTTAGGAATATTATTAATATTATTTAACTCTTCCATAACTGCATCATGATAATACATTAATGTTTGCATATTATTTGTTTCTCTTTTACCATAAATCTCTATCTTTTCTTGAAAAAGATTATTATAAACATCCTCGGTAATATAGTTATTATCAAGCATAGATTTAGCTACTAATTTAGCTCTTTTTATACAGTTATCATAATTACTTACCGGATTATTGTTCTCAGGACTTCTAGGAATTCCCGCTAACATTGTAGCTTCTTCTAAAGTTAAATCACTAGCTTTTTTATTAAAATAATACTCTGATGCTGATTCAATACCATAATTACCTTGTCCATAATTTATAGTATTTAAATAACCTTCTAAGATTTCATCTTTATTATAATGAACTTCTAATTTTAAAGTTAAATAGGCTTCTTCAATCTTTCTTTTCCAAGTTTTATCAAAATCTAAATATAAATTTTTAACATATTGCTGACTTATAGTTGATGCGCCTTGAACTATTGATTTATGTTTAATATTTAAATACATGGCTTTTAAAATTCTTAAATAATCAAAACCATGATGTTTATAAAAATTTTTATCTTCAATTGAAATAGTAGCATCTTTAATATAATGACTTATTTCATCACTATTAACCCAACTATTTCGATTATTAGATGCAAAGATTAGTTCATTATTTTGGTCATATAGAATAATTGAATTAGCAGAATTAAGTATAATTTTAGGTGAAAAATAAGCATAAATATAAAGCGCTGTAAGAATTACAGTGAAAACTATTGCACTAAATAAAGAAAGTTTATATAAAATACGAATTTTTTTCATAATCCACCAGTTATATTATGGATTTATACTAAGATATTATGCTATGATAAATTAGTGATTTGAAATGAAATTAAATTTGTATAATGATAATGAATTAATCCTTTCTTTAAATGGTAAATTAGATGGTAATAAAGCTATATTTGATAATATAATTTATGATTTAGATAATAAAGTTTTTATAAATGAAGATGAAACATATAAATATATTATAGATTTTAATAAAAATGAAGCTATCGTTGAACTTAAAGAATATCAAAAAAACGTATCTTTAAAAGTAGATGATGTAGTATCTAATACCTTTAAAGATAAGCATATAATAAACTATAGAATTGAAAGTGAAGAAGGTATTTTAAAAACAATTGAGATTATTTTTTAAAGGATATAAATTAGTTATTGACAATCATAATTTATATGATAAAATTATGTATGTTTAAAACGCCATTATCAAATATTAAAGATATACATATAATGGTTTCATAGGGAGGATATTAGTTAATGAAATTAAAACTAACAGATGAAGAAAAAGAAACATTATCTTATAGTGATGTTGCTTACTTAATATTAAAGGAAACAGATAAAAAACAAAAAATTAAAGATTTATTTAAAAAAGTTATTAAATTATTAGATTTAGATGAAGAAGAGTTTGAAAATGGTATTGGAGACTTTTTTGAACAAATTATTACCGATAAAAGATTTATAATGTTAGATGATGGTTATTGTGATTTAAAAATAAATCATAGTACTAAAGTAATTTTAGAAGATGACGACGAAGACTATGAAATTATACCAGAAGATGAGGATTTTGAAGAAGAAACAGATGAAGATAACTATGAAGAAGATGCTAATGCCGATGATGATGCTGAAGATGACTTACAAGATTTAGTTATTTTAGATACTGCTGATGAATTAGAAGATTCTGATATATAACAGTAGTCTTTTTCTAGATAAGAGGAATTGTTATGATAGAAAGATTAGAATTAATTAAAGAAAGATTCAATGAAATAAATGAAGAATTATTAAAACCAGAAGTTTTAAGTGATTTTAATAAGCAGAAAAAACTATCAAAAGAAAAAGGATCACTTGAAGAAACAGTTAATAAATACGAAGAATATAAGAAATTGACTCTTGAAATTGAGGGATTGAAATCTTTAGTTAATGATCCTGAAATGCATGAAATTGCTTTATTAGAATTAGATGAAAAGCAAGAAATGCTTTCTAATTTAACTAAAGAACTTGAACTTTTATTACTACCAAAAGATGAAAATGATTCAAAAGATATAATTATGGAAATAAGAGGCGCTGCTGGCGGAGATGAAGCTAATATTTTTGCTGGTGATTTATTTAGAATGTATAATAAATATGCCGAAAAAAATGGTTGGAAAATGGAAGTTACTCATGAAGTAGAAGGAGAAGCAGGTGGTTTTTCGACTATTGAATATACTATCCGTGGTAATAATGTTTATTCTAAATTAAAGTTTGAAAGTGGGGTTCATAGAGTTCAAAGAGTTCCAGAAACAGAAACACAAGGACGTATTCATACTTCAACGGCAACAGTTTTAGTTATGCCTGAGGTTGAAGACATTGATGTTGATGTTAAAGCGGAAGATATTAGAGTAGATGTATATCGCTCATCAGGTAAAGGTGGACAAGGTGTAAATACAACTGATTCGGCTGTTAGACTTACTCATATTCCAACAGGAATTGTAGTAACTTGTCAAAATGAACGAAGCCAAATTAAAAATAAAGAAAGAGCCATGGTTGTTTTAAAATCAAGAATTTATGATATGATGAAACAAAAACAAGAAAGTGATGTTGGTTCTGCACGTAAAAGTATGGTTGGAACAGGAGATCGTTCTGAAAAAATAAGAACTTACAATTATCCACAAAATAGGGTCACTGACCATCGTATAAACTTTAGTATTATGGAACTTGATAGAGTAATGGAAGGAAATATTGATCCAATTATTGAAGCCTTAATAACTGAAGATCAAAGGAGAAAAATTGAAGGTAATGAATAACCTTGAAAATATTTCTAAAAAAGATTATGAATTATTACAAGAAAAATATCGTAATTTAGATGATATTATTGAAAGAATAAATAATGGCTATCCAGTTCAATATTTAATAGGTAATGTAGACTTTTATGGTTATATAATAAAGGTAAATCCTAATGTGTTAATTCCTAGATTTGAAACAGAAGGATTAGTAGAAAAAACTTTAACATATTTAAATAAATTAGAATTAAATAATGCTTCTTTATTAGAAATTGGAACTGGTTCAGGATGCATTTCTATTGCGCTAAAAAAAGAAAGACCTTCTTTAGAAATAAGCGCTATAGATATTAGTTCTAAAGCCATATCTCTTGCCAAAAAGAATGCCAAGATAAATAAAGTAGATATTAACTTTATTAAAAAAGATATGTTTAAATATAATTTAATCAATAATTATGATGTTATCGTTAGTAATCCACCATATATAACACCAGGTGATAAAGTATCAGAAAATACTAAATATGAGCCTTATAATGCTATATATGTGGAAGGAAACCCTTTAAAATATTATGAACAAATATTTAAAATTGGGGAAAAATCTTTAAATAAAAAATTTTTAATTGCGTTAGAAATTGATGAAGATGAAGGCAATAACTTAAAAAAGTTAGCCAAAGAATATTTTCCTAAAGCTAAAATAAAGATTGAAAAAGACTTAGCAGGTAAAAATAGATATCTATTTATTATAAATGAATAAAAAATATTAGCACTACCCATTATAGATTTGAAAGGATAGTGTTTTTATTTGAAAAATGTTTTACTTATACTTGCTGGTATTATCTTAAGCGTAATGCCTTTTAAAGAGCAAAAACAAAATGAAATAGTTATTCCTGATGATTCAATTAGACTTAGAGTAATAAGTAATAGTAATGATGAATTAGATTTACATAAAAAGCAGGAATTAAAGTCTTTTTTAGAAGATATTTTATATAATTTAATTAAGGATGTAAAAACTAAAGATGAAGTAAATGAAATAATTATTAATAATTTAGATGAAATAAACGAAAAGATAGCAAATTTTTTAGGTAATAATAATTATAAACTTGATTATGGACTTAATTATTTTCCACGCAAAGTTTATAAAGGTGTAGTTTACAAAGAAGGAATGTATGATTCATTAGTAGTAGAATTAGGTAGCGGAAAGGGAAGTAATTGGTGGTGCGTTTTATTTCCACCTTTATGTTTACTTGAAGAAAATACAACTACTACAGATGTTGAATATAAATTATTTATATCAAGAATAATACAAAGTATTAAATAATATACTTAACTAGGGAGGGCCTATGTTAAGTATTTTTTTAATTGGACTAGCACTTAGTATGGATGCTTTTTCGATTGCTTTGGGAATAGGTGTTAGTAGATTATCAAATTTTAAAAGATTATTAATCCCTCTAGTTGTAGGTATTATGCATTTTTTTATGCCTCTTTTAGGAAATTTAATTGGTGATGAGTTATTTAATTTTATTAATATTAATCCAAAACTTATTGTTTCTATTATTCTTTTTTATTTAGCAATTATGATGTTTTTAGATAGAAATAATGATAAACAAACTATTATTACCTCATCTTTATCAATTTTTTTAATGGCTTTTAGCGTTAGTATAGATAGTTTTTCGGTAGGAATAGGGCTTTCTGGTATTACTGATCATCATTTTCTATCATTTTTAACATTTTCAGTTTGTAGCGCTAGTATTACACATATGGGACTTATTATTGGTAAATATTCAGGGAAGTTACTTAAAGAAAAAGCCATATATTTAGGTATTTTTATACTTTTAATGCTGGGAGTTGTCAATTTATGTCAAATTTTTTCTTAAATAATTGACTAAAGATAATAAACAATATATATTAAAAGTGAGGTAGTCTTTTTGTTTTTAAATTAGAAAGGTTATGAAATGAAAAAATTAGTTATTGAAGGAAAGCGTGAACTAGCAGGAGAAATCAAAATTGGTGGTGCTAAAAATAGTGTAGTAGCCTTAATTCCTGCTGCTATGCTTACAAATGGTAAATGCATTATTAAAAATGTACCTAATATTAGTGATGTTAGATTACTTATTGAAATGATGAAGTTACTTGGTTCAAATATTGAACTTAAAGATGATGTTTTATATATTGATAATAAAAATGCGGTTAATCATGAAATAGATGAGCATTATGCTTCTAAAATGAGAGCATCATATTATTTTATGGGAGTTTTATTATCTAAATATGGATATGCTAAAATATCTTATCCAGGTGGATGCACAATTGGAGCAAGACCAATTAATTTTCATGTTAATGGATTTAAAAAATTAGGTGCTGAAGTTGTTACCACACCTGATGAAAAAACTTATATTATTACAGGGGAAAACTTAGTAGGTAATGATATCTTTTTAGATATGGCTTCAGTTGGAGCAACTATAAATATAATGTTTGCATCTGTTAAAGCGGAAGGTATTACTAAAATACATAATGCTGCTAAAGAACCAGAAATTGTTAATATTGCTGAATTCTTAAATTCAATGGGAGCCAAAGTAAGTGGTGCGGGAACTAGTGAAATTATCATTGAAGGCGTTAAAGAATTACATGATGGTGAAGTTGAAGTAATTCCTGATAGAATTGAAGCAGGGACTTATGTAATAATGGGGGCTTTACTAGGTAATAACTTAGTTATTGATGGAATTATCAAAGAGCATTTAGATGCACTATTTAGTAAATTATATGAAGCGGGTTGTAATTTTGAAATAAATGGAAATAAAATAACGATATCTAAAACTGATAGACTTAATCCTGTAAATGTTAAAACTTTAGTTTTTCCAGGATTTCCTACTGATTTAGGGCAACCAATGAGTACATTCTTAACTCAGTGTGATGGTGATTCAGTTTTTGAAGAAACAATTTATGAAAATAGAATGCGTCATATTAAATACTTAAATTTAATGGGGGCAAATATTGATTTAGATGATAAAGTTGCTATTATTCATGGCAAAACTTCTTTAATTGGGCAAAATGTAGAAGCTACAGATTTAAGAGCTGGTGCTGCAATGCTTCTTGCTGGTATGATTGCAGAAGGCAGAACAGAAATTACTAACATTGAGCATATTTTAAGAGGCTATGAAAATATTGTGGAAAAATTATCAGCAGTAGGCGCTAATGTTAAAATAGTTGAAGAATAAAAAGTTATTGCAATTACTTAAAATTATGATATAATACTAACGTTGAAACGAATTTCTATGGCTATTAATAGTCATGGCTGAAGGAGGAATATTAAATGAAAAAGAATTTACATCCAGAAAGAGTAGAATGTACAATTACATGTGCTTGTGGTAATAGTTTTAAAACATTATCTAATAAAGAAAGTCATTTTGTAGAAACATGCTCTAAATGTAGTCCTGCATTTACTGGAAAAGACACAAAAGTTGCTAGAACTGGTAGAGCAGAAGAATTTAAGAAAAAATATAATCTTAACTAAGCTAAAACTTAGTTATTTTTAATTGTATCTTTTAAGATTTGTGGTAAAATATCTACTAAAGGAGTTGATTCATATGAAAATAGCAATTGGAACAGACCATAACGGAACAGAAATGAAAAAAGAAATTAAGACCTTTTTAAAAAATAGAGGAATTGAAGTAATAGATGTAAGTCAGCATAACAGTGCTCTTGATGATTATCCTGAATATGCTTTTAAAGTAGGCGAAATAGTAGCCAAAAAAGAAGCTGATTTTGGAATATTAATGTGTGGAACAGGCATTGGTATGAGCATTGCGGCTAATAAAGTTAAAGGTATTAGATGCGCTCATGTATCAAGTACTAGTGAAGCCATTTTAGCAAGACAACATAATAATGCGAATATAATTGCTTTAGGTGCTAATAACAATAAGATTAATGATGTTATTAAAATGATAGATTTATTTATTAATACTGAATTTAAAAAAGAAGAAAGACATGTTCGTAGATATAATAAAATCTTAGAATATGAAATGAAACATAATGGCTAAGACGATTATATACATAGTATCAGTTATTTTATCTTGTTTTGTAATGACTGGTATTAACTTTAATAACTTTTTTAAGAAAAATCATATTTGGGAAGCAAGAATATTTGTCGTAATAATGAGTTTAATTATGGGTTATTTATTAGCAGAATTTATAATAAATTTTGCGGAGGTAAGTATAATTAAATAGAAGGTGATTTTTATTAAAAAATTATTAATATTAATTATGCTTTTATTACCAATATCAATAAGTAGTTTTAAATATAAAGAAACTACTTTTTTTAAACCTTTAGAAGAAAAAACTAAAGAAAAAGAAGAAATTATGATTGTTCATTTAAAAGACAAAGATTTATATTTAGATTTAGAAGATTATGTTTTAGGAGTAGTATCTGCTGAAATGCCAGCATCTTTTAATGTGGAAGCTTTAAAGGCTCAAGCCGTAGCATCTAGAAGTTATGCAGTAAGTAAAAATAGTAATAATATAATTGAAATATCTTCGACAATTAATGATCAAGTTTATCAAACTAATTTAGAACTTAAAAATAAATGGGGTAGCGATTATCAAAAGTATTTTGATAAGATAAAAGAAGCGGTTAATACTACTAAAGGAATACTTGTTACTAGAGATGGCAAAGTTTTAAAAACATATTATTTTTCTATGAGTAATGGTAAAACGGAAAATTCTCAAGATGTTTTTAATGTACCTACTTTTTTAAGTGTTGATTCTCCTTATGAAAATAATACACTGAAAAATTTTGAAGTTACTAAAGAATTTACTATAGATAAGCTTTTAGAATTACTTAATCTAAATTCATTTGAAGTTCAAAATGTGACAAGAAACGACACTAATCATGTGGATAATATAGTTATATCAAACAAAAAATTTAAAGGGACAGAATTTAGAAAACTACTAGGTTTAAGATCGACAGACTTTGATATTAAAAAGGAAGGTGATAAATACTTAATTACAACTAGAGGTTACGGGCATGGGGTAGGTATGAGTCAATATGGGGCTAATGAAATGGCTAAAAACGGATATAACTATGAAGAAATAATTAACCATTATTATCAAAATATTGATTTAGTAAAAATTTAATGTATAAAAATTAACAAACTACCCAAACTTTAATTAGAAGAGGTGTGATATGAAAGCCGGAATAAGGTTAAAGAAGTGGGTAGTGGCAAGTATTTATGTATTTGCTGTAGGTGCAGTATTAATTTCATTTGTTTTATTAAATAAAGTATTAAAGGAAAGTGTTTATTCAAATGAAACTTTATCTTATGTATATAAAGGATTATTTGATAATACTATGCCGGTAGTAAACTATCAAGAAGATAAGGTAATTAAACCTTTTGAAGCTGAGATAGTAGAAGTAGCAAGAAATTTTTATGATAAAGATGCTAGTGCAGAAGAACAAGAAAAATCTTTAATTTTATATAAAGATACTTATATGCCTAACACAGGAGTACTCTATAAAGCAAATGAAGAATTTGATGTAGTTGCAGTTCTAGATGGAACCGTAGCCGATATTGTAGCTGATGAAATAATGGGAAATATTGTAACTATTAAACATTCAAATAATTTAGCAACAGTTTATCAATCATTAAATGAGGTAGATGTCTTAATTGGAGATTTAATTAAACAAGGAGATGTTATTGGTTCTAGTGGCTCTAATAAGGTAGAAACTGATAGTGATAATATGCTATTATTTGAAGTTATTAAAGATGGTGAATATATAAATCCCAATAAATTTTATGATATGAATACTAAAGAATTAAACTAGGCCCTAAAGGCCTTTTTATATAGGAGGCATTATGTATACTTTTGAATTTACAGATAAAGAAATTAAAATATATAAAACAAAGAAAAAGATTCTTATTAAAGAAATGATACCGGAAAAAATAATTGTTAATAATAAAATATATGACTATTTAAAATTAGTTAGTATTTTAAATAAAATATTAGTTAAATATAAAATAGTTAATACTTTGTTTAGAATACATGTTAAAGTTTTGGTATTTGAAAAAATGTCGCCTAGTGAAATATATTTATTTAAAAGTGCTTTTAAAAGTATTACTAATGCAGTAGTTGAGATAATAAATGTTTATCGATATTTTGATAGTAATTATATTTTTATAAGTGGAGATACTTTATATTATGGTAATAAAAAATTAGATAATTTAAAAAAGGGAGAATATGTTTTAGTAGGTAATTCTGATAATTATGAAAGTGTAAGAGATTATTTAATTAAAAAATATAAAGTGAAAATTTTAGAATATGAAAATAGTAACACAATTATTTATGAAAAAGTATAGATTTATTAAATTACTATATCTTATAGTAATTTTTTTTTGATAATAATTTTGCTATAATGTTTATAGAAAGAATGTGTATAAAATGAAAGTTGTAGATGGTAATGGTGCCTGCATGAGCATGGCATATAATTTAAGTGAATTATCTTTTATTTATCCGATAACTCCTTCTAGTCCAATGGCTAGTGGAATTGATCAGATGAGCGCTAAAAACACTAAAAATATTTTTAATGATACTGTAAGTGTTGTTGAAATGCAAAGTGAAGCAGGTGCAGCTGGAGCACTTCATGGAGCATTATCTGCTGGTGTATTAGCAAGTACTTTTACATCTAGTCAAGGTCTTTTATTAATGATACCTAATATGTATAAAATAGCTGGAGAAGGATTACCTGGGGTTATCCATGTTGCTGCTCGTAGTTTAGCAAGTCATGCTTTAAGTATTTTTGGAGACCATCAAGATATTTATGCTACAAGAAGCACTGGTTTTTGTATGCTTGCATCAACTAATGTTCAAGATGCTCATAATCTAGCACTAATCGCTCATTTATCTGCGATTGAAGGAAGCCTTCCATTTTTACATTTCTTTGATGGTTTTAGAACTAGTCATGAATATAATCAAATTGAGCCTATAAATATAGATATAGTTAAAGAATTAGTTAATTATGATAAAATTAACGAATTTAGAAGTAAATCTTTAAATAGTAATAAAAAAATAGTTCGTGGTACTAATCAAAATGAGGATATTTATTTTCAATCTGTAGAAGCAAGAAATAGGGATTATGAAAAAGTACCATCTATTGTTGCTAATTATATGGATAAACTTAATCAAAAGATAGGTACTAATTATGCACCATTTAATTATTATGGACCTCAAAAAGCCAAATACGTAATAGTAGCAATGGGTTCTGTATGTGATACTATTAAAAATGTTGTAATGATGCCTAAGAATAATTCTTTTGGTCTTATTGAAGTTCATTTATATCGTCCTTTTAGTAAAGAATATTTTGAAAAAGTATTACCTAAAAGTGTTAAAAGAATTGCTGTACTTGATCGAACTAAAGAACAAGGTAGTGCAGGTGAGCCTTTATATTTAGATGTAGTTAGCTCTTTAAAAGAAAAAAATATTGAAATATATGGTGGAAGATTTGGTTTATCTAGTAAAAATACTACACCAAATGATATTTTTGATGTTTTTATGATGCTTAAAAATGAACCTAAAAATCGTTTTACTGTAGGAATAGATGATGATTTAACTAATACATCTTTAAAGCATTATGATTTTAGATTTGAAGAAAACTATGATGAATTTAAAATATTTGGTTTTGGTTCAGATGGAATGGTAAGTGCTAGTAAAAATATGTTAAAAGTTTTAGGAGAAAATAAATATGTTCAAGGATATTTTGAATATGATTCTAAAAAAAGTGGGGGAGTTACCATATCTCATTTAAGATTATCTGATAAACTTATCAAAGCGCCTTATTATGTAACAAATCCGGGACTTATCACTATATCTAAAGATGAATATTTTTACAAATTTGATTGCTTAACTGGTCTTAAAGAAAATGGGATATTACTTATAAATACTAAAAGAAATGAAGAAGAATTAAATAGATTCTTGCCAGATAGTGTTAAGAAAACTTTGAAAGATAAAAATATTAAAGTATATACAATTGATGCCGAAAAATTAGCAGTTAAAAATGGCATAGGTGGTAAGATTAGTTTAATATTAGAATCATCTATTTTATACTTATTAAATGTTGAAAATTTTAAAGACCTTTTAATAAAAGATGTTGAATCACGATTTGCAACTAAAGGTGAATCTATTGTTAATGCTAATATAAATTGTATTAATGAATTTAATGAATATTTAAATGAAATAAAAATTGATAATGAAGAAGGAGTAATCTTACCAGAAAGAAGTACTTTTAGTGATGTTATAAATGGCAGATTAGGAAATACTTTAAAGGTTAGCGATTTAGTAAAATATAAAAATGGTTTATTTGAAGGAGAAACAAGTAAATTAGATAAAAGAAAAATGAGTACTTTTGTTCCTAAATGGAATAAAGAAGAGTGTATTGAATGCGGTTTTTGTGCGTTATATTGTCCTCATGCTGTTGTAAGACCATTTATTGTAGATAATAATGATAAATATGCGGGATTTGGTAAAGATGCGGTAGGATTTGATGGTAAATTTATTATCTCTGTAAGTGAAGCAGATTGTACAGGATGTGGATTATGCGTGAAAAACTGTCCTAAGAATTGTTTTGAATTTGGTGAATATGATGAAGAAAACCAAAAACGAGCTAATGATTTATTTAATAATTATAAAAATCCAATTTTACCAACAAATACAATTAGAAATGTCGAACTAAGAGAGCCTTTATTTGAATTTAGCGGGGCTTGTAGTGGTTGTGGAGAAACTCCTTATATAAAACTTCTTACTCAAGTTGTTGGTGAAAAATTGGTTATTGCGAATGCAACAGGATGCTCTAGTATTTATGGTGCATCAATTCCAAGTATGCCTTATAAAGTATCTTGGGCAAATAGTTTATTTGAAGATAATGCTGAATTTGCTTTTGGCATAGTTAATTCATATAATAAGTTAAGAAATCGTGTGTATAACATATTAAATAGTAACATTCAAGATGAAGAATTATTAAATGATTTAAATAATTATTTTGATAATTATGATAAAATGTTGTCTTTAAAAGAAAAATTTGCTAAATATGTGCCAGAAGATTTAAAAGATTATATTGTGCCTAAAAGTGTTTGGGCTATTGGTGGAGATGGCTGGGCATATGATATTGGCTTTGGCGGAATTGACCATGTTTTATCAAGTAATAAAAATATTAAAATATTAGTTTTAGATACCGAAGTATATTCAAATACTGGCGGTCAATCTAGTAAATCAACAAGAGTAGGTGCTGTTGCTGAATTTGCCAATATGGGTAAAGAAACTACTAAAAAAGATTTATTCAAAATTGCCATGAATTACCCTAATATTTATGTAGCTAGTATTTCATTAGGCGCAAATATGATGCAAGCCTTAAATGCTTTTAAAGAAGCAGAAGAGCATGATGGCCCTGCTATTATCATAGCTTACTGTCCTTGTATAGAGCATGGTATTAAAGGTGGAATGTCTAATTCAATTGCATCTGAAAAGTTAGCGGTTGAATCAGGTTATGTTCTTTTAATGAGATATAAAGATAACAAATTATTATTAGATTCTAAAGAGCCTGACTTTGAAAAATATGATGAATTCTTATCTAATGAAACAAGATATAATGCTTTAAAAATTAAAGATGAAAATATTGCTAAAGATTTATTAGATAAAAATAAAAATAACGCTATAAATAGATATAATTATTATAAAGAAATAAGTTCTAAAAAATAAAATAAAAAAATAGAGGCTATCCCCCCTGGGGGTAGCCTCAAAGAATAAAAAGGGGTTGGCTAGTGTGATACTAGCACCAATTCGCCTTT
>CACZQI010000028.1 GCA_902783345.1 uncultured Erysipelotrichaceae bacterium | reverse complement strand
TGCAACTCGTATTACAATTGATGAAACAAAAACTTTTACTGATGATGTAAAACCAGTAGATTTTACTAAACTTCCATTACTTGATAAAGATTCATCACAAAAATTAGGGGATAGAGTAATGGGCCAAATGAGTGAACTTGTTAGTCAATTTAATGTATCAGATATTTATACGCAAATTAATTATAATGATAAGATAGTAAGAGTTACTCCACTTGATTATGCTTCATTTATTAAATGGCTTACTAATAGAAATGAAGGAGTAAAAGGCTATATTACAGTTGATAGTGTAACAGGAGAAGCTAGTTTAACTAAACTAAATAAAGGTATGCGTTATGTACCATCTGCTCATTTTAATGAGTTATTACAAAGAAAATTAAGATTTTCTTATCCATTTGATTGTTTTGGTCGAATTTCATTTGAAATTGATAATGATGGTAATCCATATTGGATTGTGCCAGTAATTTCTTATAAACTTATTGGTCTTAGAGCCGAAGTAACTGATTTAATTATCTTTAATCCTATTGATGGAACTAGTAAAAAAATGAAAATTAATGAAGTTCCTACTTGGGTAGATATGGCTTATTCAGCCGATTTAATTATTGAACAAGTTAATGATTGGGGGACATATAAACAAGGATATATTAATAGTATTTTTGGTCAAAAAAATGTTGTTAATACTACAGAAGGATATAACTATTTAGCTATGAATGATGATATTTACTTATATACTGGTATTACCTCAATTGTGTCAGATGAATCTAATTTAGGATTTATTTTAACTAATATGAGAACTAAGGAAACATCTTTCTATAGTGCCCCTGGTGCTGAAGAATACAGTGCGATGGCAAGTGCTGAAGGTGCAGTTCAACAAATGAAATATACATCAACTTTCCCACTTTTAATTAATTTAAATAATAAACCAACATATTTAGTTAGTTTAAAAGATGCAGCAGGTCTTGTTAAGATGTATGGTTTTGTTGATGTAGCTGATTATCAAAAAGTAGTAGTAACTGATTCATCTAAAGGAATAGAAGTAGCCGCTAAAAATTATTTAGGCGATGTGAAAATTGAACCTAATGAAAAAGAATTAATTACTAAAACAATAACAATTAAAACTATAAAAGATGCTACTATTGGAGGTAATTCATATTACTTTATAACTGATGAAGAAGATCATAAATATAAAGCATCTATTAGTGTAAGTGATAATTTACCATTCTTAAAAGTAGGTTCTACTATTAAAATAGGATTTAATATCGAAAGTGATATTACTAATATAATTAAGTTATATTAAGAAAGGAATTTAATATGAAAAAGAAATTATTAATTATTGGATTAATTATTCTTGGTCTATTAATTGCTTTCTTTTTTTATAAGAAAGTTAATAAGAAAGAAAATAATCCTAAACCAGTATCTTTAACTGATAAATTTGATATTAATTTGTTAAAACTCGTTAATAATACTAATAATGATAATTATTTAGTTAGCCCTTATTCAATTAAAATGGCATTATCTTTATTAAAAGAAGGATCTAATAATAATACCCTTAAAGAAATAGATAAAGTATTAAATGAAAAAGTATCTATTATTAATAATGAAAACATTAAAATAGCGAATGCTTTATTTATAAGAGATAAGTATCAAAAATTTATTGAAAAAGATTTTATTAATAACTTAAAGAATAAATATAAATCAGAAGTTTTAGTTGATGAATTTAAAACTCCTAAAATAATAAATAACTGGGTTAATAAAAATACTGATGGTATGATTAAAAAGATTTTAGATGAAATGGATGATAGTTTTGTCCTAGGTCTTGCTAACGCTATCGCAATAGATGTTAAATGGGATAATGAATTTGAATGTGTAAATACTAAAAAAGAAAAATTTACTACTATTGATAATAAAAAAATAGATGTTTCAATGATGCATAATACTTATACTTATGAAAATGTATCCTATATTAAAAGTGATAATGCTAAAGGAATAATTTTACCTTATGAAAGAGATACTAAATTAGAATTTATTGGTATATTACCAAATGAAGATATGAGTACTTATATTGATAAATATTTTGAAAAAGATTTAGAGGCTTTAGATAAAATAACTGAAAAAGCTAGTAATAAATTACATATTAATTTATCAATACCAAAATTTGATTTTAGTTATTCATTAGATAATTTTAAAGATATTTTAATTAATATGGGTATTAAAGATGCGTTTGATGCTGAAAAAGCCGATTTAACTAAAATGATTACAAGAGAAAATTTAGATAAAGAGCATTTAGGTAATTTATATGTTGATGATGCAATTCATAAAACTTATATTGATTTTAATGAAGTAGGAACTAAAGCAGCAGCAGTAACTTATTTTGGAGTTAAAAATACTTCCGCAATGATGCCAGATGATTATAAAGAAGTAAATATTATTTTTAATAAACCTTTTATTGCAATGATTAGAGAAAAAGAAAGTAATGAAATTTTATTTATGGGAGTCATAAATAAACCTAATACTTGGGCTGGAGCAAGTTGTAAATAAACACTTTAAATAAGTACTGTCTAAAAGTTGTAAACTTTACGCAAATTTGACACTTGCGGGGGGCAATTAAATGATATAATCACCTTAGAGTAGGTGATTAGGGGCATTAGATGATGCTAAAAGTGAAGGCGCTAAAGAAGGCTATGCTTTAGGAATTAAAGAAAACTCTATTGCTATTGCAAAGAATCTTTTAAAAGAAAATATTTCGATTGATTTAGTCTCTAAAACAACAGGCTTATCTATTAAAGATTAAAATGATATTCAAAATACATAGTATGTAGTTAAAAATCAAAGGAAAACAAACTTTGATTTTTTTCTTTGATAAACTAGTTTTATGCTGGCAAATATTTTATAATATTTTTGTAGGAGAAAAAATATGAATGAAATTGTAATTAAAGAACTTGCAAGTGAGTTAAATATTAAAGTAAATCAAATAGAAGCAGTATTAAAATTATTAAAAGAAGGCGCAACTATACCTTTTATAGCGCGTTATCGTAAAGAAGTAACAGGGGCATTAGATGAGAATGAAATTCAAAAAATAGAAGAAAAATATCGTTATTATAATAATTTGATGGAAAGAAAAGAGCAAGTTATTAGATTAATAGATGAAAAAGGAATGCTTACTGATGAAATAAAGGCAAATATTTTAGCATGCACTAAACTTGTAGATGTTGAGGATATTTATTTACCTTATAAAGAAAAGAAAAAAACTAAAGCTACTGAGGCAATTAAAATGGGGTTAGAACCTCTTGCTAAGTTAATTATGTCATTTCCAACAAAAGGAGATATGCATAGTATTTGTAATATCGTTAATGTTGATGAAAAAACTGCATTAGATAATACTTGTTATATCATTAGTGAATGGATTAGTGATAATGCATATTATCGTAAATTTGTTAGAAATTATATTTATAATAATGGTAGCATTGAATCAAAAATTAAGAAAAATGCTATTGATGAAAAAAAGATATATGAAATGTATTATGATTTTACGGAAAAAATTAAATATGTTAAGAGTTATAGAGTGCTAGCTCTTAATCGTGCAGAAAAAGAAGGCGTTCTTAGTGTTAAACTAGATTATGATACAGATTATATTTTTAATTATTTAAAAGGTAAGATTATTAAAAATCCGGCATCTTTTGTATGCGATTATGTAGAGAATGCCTTAAAAGATGCTTTAAAAAGACTTATCTATCCATCAGTTGAAAGAGATGTTAGAGCAGAGTTAACAGAAAAAGCTGAAGATAATGCAATTGAAGTATTTAAATCTAATTTAGAAAATTTATTAATGACTAGACCAATTACTGGCTACCGGGTTTTAGGATTTGACCCAGCTTTTAGAACTGGTTGTAAGCTTGCTTGTTTAGATGAAAAAGGTAATGTTTTACATATTGATGTTATTTATCCTCACGAGCCTAAAAATGATAAGATAGGCGCTAGTAAAAAATTATTAGAACTTATTGACAAATATCAAATAAACCTTATCGCAATAGGTAATGGGACAGCATCTAGAGAAAGTGAAGAATTTGTTGCTGAAACAATTAAGAATTTATCAGGTGTTTATTACATAATTGTTAGTGAAGCAGGGGCATCTGTCTATTCAGCAAGTAAAGAAGCCCAAAGAGAATTTCCTACCTTTGAAGTGCAAGAAAGAAGTGCAGTATCCATTGGCCGAAGAGTTATTGATCCTTTATCAGAACTTGTTAAAATTGATCCTAAATCAATTGGAGTAGGTGAATATCAACACGATGTTAATACTAAAAAACTTACTGAAGGGTTAGATTATACAGTTAGTAAAGTCGTTAATGATGTTGGCGTTAATATTAATACTGCTTCAGCCTTTATTTTAAAATATGTTTCGGGATTAACTAAACCTGTAATAGATAAGATTATTAAATTTAAAGAAAAAAATGATTTTCAAAATCGTACGGAAATTAAAAAACTTGCTAGTGATAAAATTTATGAGCAAGCAATTGGATTCTTACGTATTAATAATGGAACAAATGAATTAGATAATACAGGAATTCATCCTGAAAGTTATGATCTAACCTATGAGATATTAAATATTCTAAACTTAAGTATTAAAGATATTCAAAAAGAAGAATTTAAGAAAAAATTAGAAAATGTGGATATATCATTACTTATGAACAAAACTGGTGGCGATGAATATACTATTAAAGATATTATTAAAGAATTAAAAAATCCTGGGTTAGACCCACGAAGCGAAGCACCAGAACAAATACTTAGAAGTGATATCTTAACAATAGATGATTTAAAAGTTGGAATGTCACTTAAAGGAACAGTTAGAAATGTAGCTACTTTTGGAGCTTTTGTTGATATAGGGCTTCATGATGATGGACTTTTACATATATCTAAAATGAGTAAAGAGTTTGTTAAAGACCCTAAAGAAATAGTAAATGTTGGAGATATTATTACAGTTTATATTGATGAAATTAACAAAGAAAAAGAAAAAGTATCTTTAAGTTTATTGCCAATTTTAAAATAAATTATGTAAAAATACTTGAAATATTGGCAAGATATGTTATAATTTATCTTGTCAATTTAATTTTGCAGGTGTAGTTTAGTGGTAGAACTTCAGCCTTCCAAGCTGACT
>CACZQI010000027.1 GCA_902783345.1 uncultured Erysipelotrichaceae bacterium | reverse complement strand
ATGATTACCAAAACCCCCTGAAGAGAGTATGTTTATCCGAAAGGCAAAAAAATCTAATATCTCATCTCAAGTGTATTATTATAAAATTATATAATAAAAAAGTCAATATAAAAATTAAAGCAATCCCGCATAAATACTGGGATTGCTTGCAAATTTTAAAATTCTTAAATTATTAATTTTTGTTATGCCATTTAAAGTTAAGAACTTCTGGAATATCAATACCATTTTCGATAATATACCTTTTATGATATTCTAAAGTATCTTCACACTTTTTCATTAAAGCTTCTCTTTTATCATTAGGTACTTTAGTATATTTAAGTACATCCATAATTAAATGGTATCTATCTAATTTATTTAATACTCTCATATCAAAAGGTGTTGTAATAGTGCCTTCTTCTTTATAACCATGAACATGCATATTTTGATTATATCTTTTATAAGTAAGTTCATGAATTAAATGAGGATATCCATGAAAAGCAAAAATAATTGGTTTATCTTTAGTAAATAATTCATTATATTCATCATTAGTTAATCCATGTGAATGGTCTTCATTAGAAACTAATTTCATTAAATCAACAATATTTACTACCCTCACCCTTAATTCTGGAATATTATCTTTTAATATCTGAGTAGCAGCAAGCACTTCTAAAGTTGGGGTATCACCTGCACAGGCTAAAACAACATCTGGATTTTCATCACTAGCCCATTTAAAGATATCAATTCCTTTAGCACAATGCTCTTTAGCATCTTCAATAGATAACCATTGTGGTCTTTCATGCTTAGATGCAATAATAACATTTATATAATTCTTAGTTGATAATGAATGATGTACACAAGATAAAAGCGTATTAGCATCAAAAGGTAAATATACTCTTACCGTACTAGCCTTTTTAGTTACAATATGATTTAAAAAACCAGGGTCTTGATGAGTAAAGCCATTATGGTCTTGTTGCCAGCAATGACTTGTTAAAATAATATTTAATGATGCAATATCTTCTCTCCATGATATTTCGTCACACATTTTAAGCCATTTAGCATGCTGACTAACCATTGAATCAATAATTCTAATAAAGGCTTCATAACTATGCATAAGACCATGTCTACCAGTTAAAAGATAACCTTCAAGTAAACCTTCACAAACGTGCTCAGATAAAATACTATCAACTATTTTACCATCAGGAGCTAGATTGTCATCAGTCTCTATAATTTCTGCATTCCATTTACGTTTAGTAACATTAAATACTTCATTAAAACGATTGGATGTTGCTTCATCTGGTCCAAAAATTCTAAAATTATTATTGTTATCTAATACATCTCGTAAGTATTTACCTAAAGTATACATATCACTAGCATTAATCTCACCAGGATTATCAAAAGTAAATCCATAGCTAGTATAATCATGAAGTTTTAAATTTTGTAATAACAAGCCACCATTAGCAACAGGATTAGCACTCATTCTTTTATTCCCTTTAGGTGCTAGATCTTTTAAGTATTTAACTAATTTTCCTTTTTCATCAAATAAATTATCAATTTTATAACTTTTTAACCATTTTTCAAGTATTTTTAAATTATCAAGATGTTCTTCATCGACTGGAAGAGGAACTTGATGAGATCTAAAACTATTTTCAATATCTAAATCATTTAATGCTTTAATACCAGTCCATCCTTTAGGCGTTCTTAAAATAATAATTGGATAAATTGGTCTATCAGTCTTTTTCGTTTTTTTAGCACGATTTTTAATATCTTTGATTTCTAAAATAACCTCATCCATTACTTTAGCCATTTTTTGATGCATGGCTTTAGGTTCTGAACCACTTACAATATATGGATGATAGCCTAAACCTTCAAAATATTTTTTTAATTCTGTTTCACTTATTCTAGATAAAATTGTCGGATTGGCAATTTTATAACCATTCAAATGTAAAATAGGTAAAACTACACCATCTGTTAAAGGACTAATTAATTTATTAATTTGCCATGAAGCAGCAAGTGGTCCAGTTTCTGCTTCTCCATCTCCAATAACACACGCTGCAATTAAATTTGGATTATCTAAAACTGCTCCATAAGCATGAGCTAAACTATATCCTAGTTCTCCCCCTTCATTAATACTGCCTGGTACATTAGGAGCAACATGAGAAGGCATTCCACCTGGAAAGCTAAACTCACGGCATAGTTTTTTTAGCCCTTCTTCATCTTCAGTTATTTCTGGATAAACTTCAGTATATGTTCCCTCTAAATAAGCATTAGAAATCATCGCTTGTCCACTATGACCAGGGCCAGAAATATATATCATATTTAAATCATATTTGTTAATAACTCTATTTAAATGCACATAAATAAAATTTTGACCAGGGGCACTTCCCCAATGACCAACTAATTTTTTCTTTATATCATCTAATGAAAGCTCTCTTCTTAAAAGAGGATTATCTTTTAAATATATTTGAGCACAAGATAAATAGTTAAGTACTCGAAAATATTCATCTATTTTTTTAAGTTCATCAGTCACTAAGCATCACCCTTTATTATCAATTAACATTATACACTATTTTTTAAATAATTCCTACTATAAATTAAACGGCATTTTAAAATCCCCACTCACCATATTGCATTTTGTTAAGATTTATGTTAACCTAATAGTAGGTGATAAAGATGATTTTTAATAATGAGGAAGTAAAAGCAAAGTATAAAAGTTATTATAATATTAATAAAGCTATTAAAAATAAGGAAATTTACCGCATTGATCATGATATTTACTCAGATATTCCTAATCCTAATCCAATTGTTGTCGCCTCACTTAAACATCGAAACTCTATCATTACGTTAAATACAGCTTTTTACCTTTATAAAATAACTAAAAAGCAAGATAAGAAAATATATTTAGCCTGCACTAGAAATGCGGATAAATTTACTGAAAAAAATATTGAGCAAATGTGTATGGAAAAACGCATGCTTAGAATTGGTGAAACTACAATAAAATATGAAGGAATAGATATTCCAATTTATGATAAAGAAAGATTATTAATTGAACTTATTCGTAAAAAATGGTTAATGCCTTATTCATATTATAAAAGCATTATAAATGGGTATCGTAAGATTGCAAATACTTTAGATATGGATAAACTTAAAGAATATGCCCCGCATTTTTATAATGGCCATAGTATATTAAAAACAATTATAAATGAAGTATTTTAACTCACTATTTTGGTGAGTTTTTAATTTGACAAAAAGTTATAGTTTAATTTAAAATTACTATAGAGGTTATATATGAAAAGAATAACAAATGATGATAAATTACATTTTATTCATTTTTTAATCAAATTAATTTTTATTGGAACTATCTTTTTCTTCATAGTTGAAATTGGAGCTAGTTCGATAATTAAACTATTATATCCTGATCTAGAACTTAATTCTTATCTTTCTAATGATTTTATTGGGCATTATTATTGTGGAACATTTTTTATTGAAATGCTAATAAGTAGGAATTTTAAATCAGTTAAAGCTTATGAGTTATTTTTAAATAAAAGCAAACTAACGCCTATTTTACATATTTTTTCAAATATAATTACGACTATTTTGACAATTACAATTCTTATTTTAATATATTTGATATTTAAAAAAATTAAAAACAAAGAAGTATTTAATAAGGGTATTTCAAATTATCTTATTATATTAGGTATTCTTTATCTTATTAATAATATTATTGCTGAATTTAACTATTTAGAAATTAAATACTTAAAAGATTATGCAGTAGGATTTTTAAAAACTACAACATATTATCCTCAAATATATCATATTTTTGTTATTCCAATTATTATAATTTCTACAGGTTTTATTTTCAAACATTATGAACTTAATATAAATCAAAAAAGTACTAAAATGATAGATAAATTAATAAAAACACTTATCATTTTAATAGGAAGCGTTTCATCTATATTTATTCTTTATAGACTAGGAATTAGAGTTTATGAACTTACTGGTGCTCTATTAAATAGAGATATTAGTATTAAACTTCCTTTTTATGGTTATATGATGGAATTATCTTATGATTATGCACTTAGCCAAAATGGTTATTTAAAATTAGTTATACTTAGATTTATTAAAGATTTCCCCTGCTTTATAGCATCAATTATAAGTGTTACTTTATTTATTAAAATACTATTATCAAGTGTAAATAATCATATCAATACTAAGAAAAATATGAAAAGAATTAATATTTGTTTAATAAGTTTATTTATCGCTTCTATTATTTTTAATATATTAGGCTTATTAGAAATAAATATTTTACATGAAAACTTTATTGAGCCATTTAATGGGGCCATATATACAATCGCACTTAGGTCATTTTGTGAACCACTTTTATATGGACTTGTTTTATATTTTATGAAAATCTTTATTAATATTTTGCCAAAAGAAAACTAATATCAGAAATATTAGTTTTTTTAATAAAAATGGTCGAGGAGACAGGATTCGAACCTGCGACCCCCTGGTCCCAAACCAGGTGCACTACCAAGCTGTGCTACTCCTCGACATTATGGTACGCCCAGAGGGAGTCGAACCCCCAACCTTTAGATCCGTAGTCTAACGCTCTATCCAATTGAGCTATGGGCGCAAATTCACCTCTTTTGGCTAATTACTCAAATATTATAACACAAATTTTTAAAAAATAAAGTATTTTTTACCAAAAAACCTTTTACCATGATATAATTATTATGGTGATACTATGTTAAACAATATATCAGCTATAAATATTCTATTTGAAAATGGAGATAATATTCTTATAAATAGTGATGAACTTAAAGACTTTTGTATTTCTAATATTGACGAAAATGGGGATGAAATCCCTTATGAACCTACTTTAATTCATAATAAATTATATGCTAATTTTTTACTTTTAAATATTAGTAAACTTGCTGGTATAAATAAAATAAATAGATTAAAAGCAAAATATGATATCACAGAAATTATGATTATTTTTAAAAATAATAAATATTTAAACTTTACTGTAGCAACTAATGCTAATCCGTTTGCGGGACTTTATAATAATGAATATGAATATATTTATGAAGATGATAACTCTTTAGGACTTCTTCTATCTGAATATAATATTAAATATAAAGATAACTTGTTTGTTTAAGGCTTTAAGCCTTTTTTATTTTTTAAAATTTAAATAAGGATTTTTAAGAGGCTTTTTTTGATAACCGAGAGCCTCTTCGGGTTCATAATTAAGTAAAGAATCCCTATTATTTAAAAAATTAAAGTAATCATCTACATCATATGTAGTTGTATAATCAATTTTACCTAATAATTCATAATATAAACCATTACGATCTGATAAAGTAAAACCATCAAAATAATGTTTTAAGTTTTCTCCGGTTGCTGTAATCCAGCCTCTATTTAAAATAGTACTTGCTAGCTCTTTTCTTTTTTCATCTATTAACATAAAAGTTCCAGGTGAACATAAACTTAAATATGCAATACCTAATCTTCCTAAAATTTTAGTATAATCATCTTTAAAAAACTGACTATAACTTAAATCCATAAGATATAATATATTACAATATTCTAAGATATTAAAGTAATGATAACCATTTCCATCATATAGTTTGATTTTATCAGTAAATGCCGGATTTATTTTTATGATATGACACTTAATACCATAAGAAGTACATTCTTTTCTAACATAAGTGCTAATAAGTCCACATTTATTAGTTAAATCTATTTCATCAAAGTTATATTTTTCATTATTTTCAAGATTATAATCTTCAACTATTCTATTTCTAACATTAGTGACAATAAAGTCTAGTAGATCATTAACTGAAGTTATTTCGGCAAATGAATTTATTTGATATTCTTCTTTATTTATTTTAAATAGTACCCCATCATAATAGTTTTCACATTCAATAATACAATTTAGTATTAAAGGATAAAATGAAGCAAGCTGTCCATTTTCATAAAAAAATAAAGAATATTCTTTAACTGTTTGATACATTTCTTCTAATAATCTAATTTGATTAAATTTATTACTATAAGATATCTCTTTTTTTATATTATTTAAATATTTTATTAATTCTTTATATACCAAATAATATTTTTTATTGATTATGTTATTAACATTCATAATAAGCCCTCTTTTATAATTACATATCTTAGCATATTTTATCGTAAAGAAAAAGCCTTACTTTAAAAGGCTTAATATTATTTATGAAAATTATTTCTTTGTTTAGATAATGACAGAATTCTTGGAATTACCTCTTCACTACTATAACCATCATATTTAGGAGCTCTTTCAATTTCTGGAATATTAAATAAATCCCAATATTGTAATTTTACATGATAAGTAGCGACTCCCTGTGGTGTATTGATACCCGCTATAAACATACCGTCAAACATTGGATCATTTTCATCATCAAAATGCTTTCTTGATTTCCAAGAAATATCTGGTAATAAATTACATAATGCACAAAAAAGTATTATTCTATGTCTATAAACATCACCAAAAGTATGATGCCCATCAAAGATTTCATTAGTAGATATTTCACCAGATAATTTACTATCAATAATTAACTTATTTATTTCATCTATTTTTGCCATAAGTCACCTCAATGTAGTTTATTATAGCATGTTAATTAAAAAATGAACACAATATTGTGCTCAATTATTACTTTAATGGTGGCTTCAGCGGGAATTGAACCAGCGACACAAGGATTTTCAGTCCTCTGCTCTACCGACTGAGCTATGAAGCCATGGCGGTTCGTACGGGATT
>CACZQI010000026.1 GCA_902783345.1 uncultured Erysipelotrichaceae bacterium | reverse complement strand
GAAAGATTAGGAAAAGATAAGAAAAAGGTAAGCGTTTATGAATTAGCATAAACGCTTTTTTAGTGGCCGAAAAGTGGCCGAAAAGTGGCCGAAAAGTGGCCGAAAGAAATTTAATTGTTCCAGCAAATTTTAAAAGATAATTAAAAATAATTCAAAGTTTTATTATTTTGTGCTAAAATATATTTGCAATAAAGTAGGTGCATTATGGAAGAAATATTTAAAAGAATACATGAATATAGTTTAGAAGAAATAATGGGGTCTCGTTTTGCTAGATATTCTAAATATATCATTCAAGATAGAGCTATACCTGATGTTCGTGATGGTTTAAAGCCAGTTCAAAGAAGAATTATTTATGCAATGTATCGTGATAAAAATACCTATGATAAACAGTTTAAAAAATGTGCTAATGCGGTAGGTAATGTTTTAGGTCATTATCATCCACATGGTGATTCGTCTGTTTATGAAGCATTAATTCGTATGAGCCAAGATTGGAAACAAAATCATACCTTAATTGAAGTAGATGGAAATAATGGTTCAATTGATGGTGATCCACCAGCAGCATATCGTTATACAGAATGTCGTTTATCTAAAATAAGTGAAGAACTTTTAAAAGATTTAGATAAAAATACAGTTATTATGGCGCCAAATTATTCTGATACCTTATTAGAGCCAACTGTCCTTCCTGCTAAATTTCCTAACTTACTTGTTAATGGTACTAATGGAATAAGTGCTGGTTATGCTACTAATATTCCGCCTCATAATTTAATCGAAGTATGTGATGCGGTTATTAAAAGATTAGATAGTCCTAATTGTCATGAGGAATCTATTTTTGAAATAATAAAAGGGCCAGACTTTCCAACTGGAGGTATTGTTGAAGGCTTAGATGGAATTAAAAGTGCTTTTAAAACCGGTAAAGGTAAATTAATTGTTAAATCTAAATGTGAATTTCAAAGAAATAAAGGTAAAGACCAAATTGTAATTAGTGAAATACCTTTTGAAGTTAATAAACTTTTATTAGTTAAAAAAATTGATGATATTAGATATGAAAAGAAAATTGATGGTATTGCTGAGGTTCGTGATGAATCTGATAAAGAAGCAAATCTTAGAATAGTAATTGATTTAAAACCAGGTGCTGATAAAGATTTAATCTTAAAATATTTACTTAAAAATACTGATTTACAAACTACTTATAATTATAATATGGTTTGTATAGATAATAGGCGTCCTAGACTTTTAGGTATTATTCCTATAATTGATGCCTATATTAACCATCAAAAAGAAGTAGTAACAAAAAGAACTGAATTTGATCTTGCAACCGCAAAAAGTGAGATGCATATTACTGAAGGTTTAGTTAAAGCTATCAGTATATTAGATGAAGTAATTAAAGTTATTAGGGCTAGTAAAAATAAACAAGATGCCATTATGAATTTAGTCAAAAAATATGAATTTACTGAAGAGCAAGCAACGGCTATTGTAATGTTACAACTTTATCGTTTAACTAATACGGATATTCAAGTTTTAGAAGAAAAACTTGCTAATTTACGCAAGATTATTGAGCAACTTACAGCTATTTTAAATGATGAAGGAAAACTTAAAATGGTTATTAAAGAAGAACTAAGAAGAATTAAAAAAGAGTATGGTACTCCAAGAAAAACCGAGATTAAAGCTGAGGTAACTGAAATTAAAATAGATGAAAAAGATTTAATTCAAAAAGAAGATGTTATTATCGTTTTAACAAATGATGGATACTTAAAGAAAGTAAGTAAGAAAAGTCATAATGTAAGTGATGGTGAAACAGCACTAAAACCAGGAGACTATGTCATTAATTATTTACAAACTAATACACTTAATAAATTATGTGTTTTTACATCAATGGGTAATTATTTATATATTCCAATACATGAAATACCTTCTTCTAAGTGGAAAGATTTAGGTAAACATGTAAGTAATATAGTAACTATGAATCCTGATGATAAAGTAGTTTGTGCTTATGTTATAAATGAAGAAGTTCAAAATCCAATTGTAACTTTCTTTACCAAAATGGGAATGGTTAAACAAACTAACTTAAATGATTTTATAGTAACTCGTTATAATAAAGTATATACTGCTATGAAATTAAAGTTAGGTGATGAAGTAATAAATGTTTCAATTACTAAACCTAATACCATTTTAATTACTGAAACTGGATATTATTTAAATTATAATACTAGTGAAATACCAGTAAGTGGTGCTAAAACATCAGGCGTTAAAGGTATTAATCTTAAAGATGATAAAGTAGCATCAGCCTTTACTTATGATAGTGATGATGAATATATTAATATCTTTACTAATTTAGGTACAGCTAAAAGAATTAAAGTTAAAGATTTAAATATTTTATCTAGGGCTAAAAGAGGAACAACTTTAATTAAAAAAGTTAAGGCTAAAGATTATAAAGTTATAAGTGCATTTATTACTAATGGTCGTGATAATGTTGGCTTTAAATGTAAGGAAGATGTTGTTACTTTAAAAAACAGTGATATTCCAATTATGGATTTAGTATCAACTGGTTCTGTAATTAGTAAACAAAAAATAACTAATGCTTTTCCATTAAAAGAATTAAAAGTTATCTCTGATGCTAATGTTATTATTGAGCCTAAAGAAGAATCAGCTAACATAAAAGAACTTACGATTGATGACTTTATAGATGATTTTAAACTATAGAATATTTACCACCTATTAAAATATAATTTAATAGGTGGTTTTATAATGGATAAAAAAGAAGAATTTAAAAGTTTTGTTAAAAAGCATCCTGAACTAATAAGTTACGTTAAAAATAAAAAGAATACGTGGCAAGATTTTTATGAAATATATGATATTTATGGTGAAGATGAAAGTGTATGGAATAAGTATGAAGCAGATGATGATAGGGCTCTTCCTATAGCAGAACTATCTAATATTGTTAAAAATATTAATATGGATAACATTCAAAAACATATTAATAATGCACAAAAAGTTATTGGGGTTATTCAAGAGTTAACAACCAAAGAACCTAAAGTGGCTCCTATAAATATTCCTAAAACTCCAAGACCAATAGCAAAGTTTTTTGGTGATTAGTATGGCTCCAGAGATAATCGTTAAAATATCTAATGATCAAAAACTTCATACTTATTTAAAAAATAATTCTTATTGGTATAAATATTTAAATCGAGATAAAAATAATTTTAAATCTTTTTATAATGCCTATAAATTAAATAATCGTGGTGAAAAAATGCAAAAAGCTAGTGGGGCAGTAGATACTTTAAATACAGTAAATTCTATTTTAAAAATTTTAAAGTAAAATATCTCTTTGTTTGATAATTTATAATTGACTATTATTATATTTTTTACTATAATTACATTAGAAAGTAGGAGATATATAAATGAAGAAAAATAAGAAAGGGTTTACATTAGTAGAGTTATTAGCCGTAATTGTAGTACTTGCTATTATTATGATAATTGCTATACCATCAGTAATGGAATCAATGAATAAAGCAAGAAGAAATGCCTTTAAGATTTATGCTCAAAAAGTATTAAATACTGCAATGACTAAGTATCAATCCGATATGTTAACAGGTGGAACAAGCGCGACTAGTTGTTATAAACTAAGTGATTTAATGAAACAAGGAACTGGTAACTATAAGGGTAGTGTAAAAATAGAAAACAATAATCAAGATAATGTTGATTTTAAAATCTATTTAAGTGATGGAAATTACTATACCATTGGTACTACATATTCTGGTTTAGAAACTGATGCTAATATTCAAAACGGAAATACTCAAGCAAAGGATACGTGTCAAGCGTAATAATTAATTTATGCTAATTAAAAACAAAAAAGGTTTTACCTTAGTAGAGTTATTAGCAGTAATCGTAATATTAGCAATTATTATGGTAATCGCGCTTCCAGCTGTTATGACAGCTATGAATAATGGAAGAAAAAATGCTTTTAAAGTATATGCCCAAAAAGTGTTAACTGTGGCAATTGCTAAAAATGAAACCGAACGATTAGATGAAAAAACTGGAGTAACCTGTTATACACTTCCAAACTTAATGAAAAAAGGCTTAGGAAGTTTTGTAGGTTATGTAATGGTAGATTATAGTAGTGAAACAGATGTTCAATTTTCAATAGTTTTAGCAGACGGTAAATTTTATATTCCAGCGACAGGTAGCGGCGCTAACACTGTTGGTGGGAAATATGCAGAAATAGACTCATTAGAAGCAATTAAAATAGGCGATGCTAAAAAACCAGATAATGGTATAGCCAAAATTACAAGTACATGTCCTGAAGGGACAACAGAATAAAGAAGGAGAATAGTTATGAAAAAAAATAAGAAAGGTTTTACCTTAGTAGAATTATTAGCAGTTATCGTAGTACTTGCTATCATTATGATAATTGCTATTCCATCAGTAATGGAATCAATGAATAAAGCAAGAAAAAATGCTTTTAAGATTTATGCTCAAAAAGTATTAAATACTGCAATGACTAAATATCAAGCTGATATGTTAACAGGAGGAACAAGTTCAACAAATTGTTATACTCTTACTGCTTTAATGAAACAAGGAACTGGTAATTATAAAGGTAGAGTAGTAATTGTTAGTAACAATACTGACAATGTTGATTTTCAATTATATTTAAGTGATGGAAACTATTTTGTAAATGGTGCTACTTATTCAGCTTTAGAAAAAGATTATAAGGCTGGTACAGGAGCAGATGCCAATCCAGGTGGCATTCAAAATGGTTCAACTCAGGCAAGTGCTACTTGCTCATAATAAAGACTTATAAAGCTAACTGTTTACAGTTAGTTTTTTGTTTGCTATACTTTAAATGGTGGTAAAAATGATTATTGGATCACATGTAAGTTTTAATAAAGAGCAGCTACTTGCTAGCGCTAAAGAAGCAATTAGTTATGGAGCAAATACTTTTATGTTTTATACTGGGGCTCCGCAAAATACAATAAGAAGCGCAATAAATAACGATTTAACTAATGAAGCCTTAAAACTCATGAAAGAAAATAATATAAAACTAGATAATGTTATATGTCATGCTCCTTATATTATTAATCTTGCTAATAATATAGAAGAAGATAAATATTTATTTAGTCAAAATTTTCTAAAAAATGAAATTAATAGATGCGAAATGTTAGGGATTAAATATTTAGTATTACATCCAGGTTCAGCAACTAAGTTAGATAGACTTACGGCAATTAATAATATTATTAATGCTTTAAATAATATTATAAGTGTTGATAATCATGTAATGATTTTGCTTGAAACTATGGCTGGCAAAGGAACCGAAATTGGATGTAATTTAGACGAAATAACATCTATTATTAATGGAGTTCATTTAAAAGACAAAATAGGTGTGTGTTTAGATACTTGTCATTTAAATGATTCTGGTGTTGATCTAAATAATTTTGATAGTTATTTAAATATCTTTGATAAATATATTGGTTTAGATAAAATAAAATGTGTTCATGTAAATGATTCTAAAAACGAGCTTGGCTCTCATAAAGATCGTCATGAAAATATTGGCTATGGCTTTATTGGATTTGATACATTAATGAATGTTATATATCATGAAAAATTAAAAGATGTTCCTTTAATATTAGAAACACCTTATATTGAAGAGCATGCTCCATATAAATATGAAATTGATATGATAAGAAAAAGAGAGTTTAATCCACATTTAAAAGAAGACGTTATAAATAACTAATATATTTTAAAAGTAAATTTTCAATTTTTTCGTAATTTTCAGAAGAAAAACGATTTCTATAGGCACTTAAATCAAAAGTGTCTTTATTTTGAATTGCTTCCTTATAATTATTCTTAATAAAATCATAAGTAAAATCAAGTTCACTATCACTTAAATTTATATCATTTTTTTGTGCAAATAATAAAATGTCCTCTTTCTTTAAATTTTTAACATACAAATCAATAATATCCATATCTTCACCCTAGAATATTCTATGTTTAAATAAACCATAATATTAATATGAAAAATAAGTTAGTAATAATTATGTTAATAGTAAATATTTTAGTTTTATATAAAGCAGTCTCATTAAATAGGGCTAATAATTATCAAATTAAAAAAACTATTATTGAAGGTTTAACTGCTCCAAGAGGACGTATTTTAGATATTAAAGGAAATATTTTAGTTGATAATAAAGGAGTAAAATCCTTAATCTTTAATAAACTTAATATAAATAGTAGTGAAATATTAGATATTACGAAAACTTTAGCAAATACTATTGATATAAAAGAAAATGTTTCAGATTATGATTTAAAATACTATTACTATGTGTTAAACAAAAATAAAATAGATGTAAGACTATCTAATGATTTAATTAAAAAATATGAAGAAAGAAAAATAACGTCTAAAGATTTACTTAAAGAAAAACTTAATTTAATTACAAATGAAGATTTAGAAAATATTTCTACAAAAGAAGCCTACATTTATTACTTACTTAATAAAGGTTATAGTTATGAAGATAAAATTATTAAACTTAATTTAACCGAAGATGAATATATTAAAATAAATGAACTTAATTTAAAAGGAGTACGAACTGATATTACATGGGAAAGAGTCTATCCTTATGGTAAAACATTAAGAGATATTTTTGGCTCGGTTTCAACATATTCTCAAGGGATTCCTTATGAATTAAAAGATTATTATTTAAAAAAAGGATATGCTTTAAATGATAGAGTAGGCGTAAATAATTTAGAGTATATTTATGATGATTATTTAAAAGGAGAAAAAGCTAAATATCAAATAAAAGATAATCATTTAACTAAAATAAGCGATGAAGTAAAGGGTAAAGATATTGTTCTTAGTATTGATATTGATATGCAGTTAAAACTAGAAAATATTATGGAAGAAGAAATGATTAAGGCTAAAAAAGAATATAATACTAAATATTATGATACATCTTATATGGTTGTAAGTAATCCTAATACAGGGGAAATAATATCTTTAATTGGGAAAAGAATAACTAATGATAAAAACTTTTTAGATTACAGTTATTACAATGCTTTAAACTCTTTTACTATAGGTAGTGCAGTAAAAGGAGCATCAATAAGTGTAGGATATAAATATAATATTATAAATGAAAAAACCAAAGTTATTGATGGTTGTGTTAGATTAAAAGGGCAAAATAAAAAATGCTCTTGGAAAAGTTTAGGTGCTTTAAATGATATTAAAGCCTTAAAAATGAGTAGTAATTATTTTCAATATTTAATAGCGATTGGCCTTACTGGAAATAAATATAAAGCAGGTATTAAAATAAATGCCACTAAAGATCATTTTGATACATACCGAGATATCTTTGCATCATATGGTTTAGGAGAGATGACTGGTATTGATTTATCTAATGAAAGTACTGGTCAAAAGGGAAGCACGATAAGTGATGATTTACTTCTTAATATGTCTATTGGGCAGTATGACACTTATACACCACTAGAACTTAGCCAATATATTAATACAATTGCAACTGGTCAAAGAACTAAACTTTCGCTTTTAAAATATGTTTTAAATTCTGATGGCAGTATTTATTATGAAAATAAAAATGAAGTATATAATAAGGCACCTGTTGATGAAATATCATTAAATAGAATAAGAGAAGGATTTAAAGCTGTTAATACAGGAGGAACCGGTTATTTATATACTAATCATAAATTTACATCCGCCGGAAAAACCGGAACTGCCGAAAGTTTTTTAGATACTGACTTAGATGGCATAATAGATAAAGCAACTGTTTCAACATCATATATTATGTATGCTCCATTTGATGAGCCTAAGTTTTCCATTGTAATAGTTAGTCCCCATATTAAATATAAAAATAAGGTTAGTAACTATAAATATCCAATAAATGCTAAAATCATGAGAAAAGCAAGTGATTTAGTTTATAATGAAGTAGCAAAATAATTCTTTAAATAAGCACTGTATATAAGTTGTAAAGTTTACGCAAATTTGGCACTTGTGGGGTGGTAATTAAATGATTTAATCACCTTAGAGTAGGTGGTTTTTTCTTATTATTCCTGGTCGATAAAAGTTTATATGGAATTATATTATTTAAATAAGTACTTTGGTTCGTAATTATATTCCAGTTAAACGTATCAATGATAATATAGTAGGTTTATATGATACAGTAGAGCAAAAATTCTATACTAATGCAGATAGTTCTGGCGATAATTTTATAGCTGGTCCTAATGTTTAAGAAGGTTTTTAAGGCCTTTTTTTCATTTTAATATACAAAATTACCATTTTTTTAATATTTCTTTACTTTTTTGTTGACATTTATCTCTTAAAAATGATAAAATTTTAAATTGAGGTTCTCTCTCTAAATTTACAGAGAATGCTAAAAAAATATTATTGTTTGGGGTGAAAATAGTGGCATACAAAACAGCAAAATTTGGTGACCATAGGGAAAGGGTTACTTTCTCTAAAACGACTAACAATTTTGAACTTACAGATTTGTTAGATATTCAAAAGAAATCATATGATTGGTTTCTAACGGAAGGTATAAAGGAAGTTTTCGATGACTTATTCCCAGTTGAAAGTTTC